>JANQIE010000085.1 GCA_028282295.1 Desulfobacterales bacterium
CTTCGTCATGCCGGACTTGATCCGGCATCCAGAATTGACGCTTGATTCCGGCGCTCGCCGGAATCACGATTTTAAAGGTATTTTATTGCCGGGTTAATATGCAGTCAGATTCAACAGGAGGGATAAATATGCGTCTCAATGTCAAGGACCACCAACGCGTCGATGAGATTTTAGCCTCCTTTCGCTATACAAGTTACAAATGGATCGATCCCCAACAGATCATTGTGGCTCAATGGGTGCGCATGAAATGCATGTTCGGCTGCGGTGAATACGGCCATGGCGGTGCCTGCCCGCCCAACACGCCATCGGTGGCCGAATGCGAGCGTTTTTTCAAGGAATACACCGACGCCGTCATCCTCCACTTTGCGGGCAGGATGAACAAACCCGAAGATCGGCATGCCTGGTCGGCCAAAATCAACGCCAAGCTGGTCAAGCTCGAACGCGCCGTGTTTTTGGCCGGATTCGAACGGGCCTTTTTGCTTTTTATGGATTCGTGTTGTTTTTGTAAAGAGTGCACCGGCAAGCGCGAAACCTGTGACCAACCCCGCATGGCCCGCCCGTCCCCGGAGGCCATGGCCGTGGATGTCTATGCGACGGTCAGACGTTTCGGCTTTCAGATCAATGTGCGGACGGATTATGACCAGAAGATGGATCGGTTTGCGTTTTTGATGGTCAGCTAGTGTCCATCCGGAAATAGTAGATTTTGGTTCCTGGCAAGGCCCGAGCATTTTTAAAACCGCAGGCATAGCCCCAAGCTATTCCGAGGATTTTAAAAATGCGAGAACGCCGCCAGGGGCCAAAAGATGCTATTTCCGGATGGGCACCAGCTAGTGTCCACCCGGAAACAACAGCATACCTATCCTTTATTTATACATTATCCGATAGCGGAGTGTCACGATGGGTGACTTGAACGATACCGACATTCAGGAGCAAACCGGCATCGGCGTCGAGGAAAAAATTACCAAACCGCCGATGTATAAAGTCCTTTTACACAACGACGATTACACCACCCGCGAGTTCGTCGTTGAAATCCTGATCAATATTTTCAGCAAATCAACCGCGGAAGCCACGCGGTTGATGTTGCACGTGCACAACAACGGTTTGGGTGTGATCGGCGTCTACACCTACGAAACCGCTGAAACCAAAGTCAAACATGCCACCGACCTGGCCCAGGACTTCGGCTACCCGTTGCGATTGAGTATTGAGCAGGAATAATGCTCTTCATCCGCAATTCTTATTTTTTAATTCATAATTCTTAATTTGCTTAAGCCCTCAGCCTGACAGCAATGCCGTTTATAACTCAATCCGGCAGGCATTCGGGATTTTAAGGGTGTAGCGGGTGGGGCCGGCGATCACGGGGGCGTTAATTTTTTGGGCAACGGCTTTCAGCATGCCGGCAATGATGAATTGGTGGAACGGATAAAATGCATACCAGTAGAGCAGACCGCTCAAGCCCCTGGGTAGAAAACGGGCGGTTTGGGTCAGGTCGACCTGGTTTGCGCCGACCGGCGTGACCGTAAAGTCGAGTAGTGCTTCGCCGGGCAGTTTATGGTCGGCGACCAGCAGCAGGCGCCGGTTCGGTTCGACCTGGACCACCCGCCAGAAGTCAACAGCATCACCGACCCGTAAATCGCTTGGATGGCGTCGACCGCGGCGGATGCCGGTACCGCCGAGCAGGCTGTCGAGTTTGCCCCGCAGCCACCACAGGCCCCGTCCGAAGTACCATCCCTGCCGGCCGCCCAGTCGCGCGACCGGCTGCCAGACAGCTTCCGGTTTTGCCGCCAGTCGCATGCGGTAGCCGCAGGTGTTGATGGTGCCCCCGGCATAGTCGGCGTCGCCGCAATAGGCCCATTCGGGGGTGGTGATGTAGCCGGCATCGGTCCAGCAAGTGTCGATTTTCTCCTGCGCCACACGGTCCAGGGCGATGCGAATACTTTCACGGCAGCCGACCGGGGTGTGCGGCACAAATTCGTGGATGCGGTCATTCCGGCAAATGACCGGGGTGCTCAGGCCCTCAGCCAAAGGGACGGCAATGGCCGCCGGTACGGGTGTGATCAGGTGGATCCATTGGGCGCTGAGCTGGGGGGTGAGCAGGGGCACGGGGACGATTTTGCGGGGTGGCAGACCAGCCTCTTCGGCGAAGATATCGATGATCTGCTTGTACGTCAGGATATCCGGGCCACCGATGTCGAAGGTGCGACCGATGGTGCCCGGCGCTTTCAGGCAGCCGACGAGATAGGCCAGGACATCGGAGATGGCGATCGGCTGGCAGGGGGTGTGCACCCACTTGGGAGTCAGCATCACCGGCAGACGTTCGACCAGGTAGCGCAGGATTTCAAAGGAGGCGCTGCCGGAGCCGAGAATCATGGCGGCCCGCAGGTCGGTGATGGGGACCGGACCCTGCTTGAGAATTCGGGCGACTTCATGTCGGGAGATCAAGTGCTTGCTGATGCGCGGATGCTTGAGGTCGCCCAGGCCGCCGAGGTAGATAATCTGTTCAACGTGGTTGGCGGCGGTTGCGGCGACAAGGTTCCGGGCGGATTGCCGGTCGGCCTGGATAAATTTTTCCTTGCGGGCGATCATCGAGTGTACAAGGTAGTAGACTGCCCGGCACCCTTGCAGGGCCCGGGTCATCGCCGCACGGTCGAGGGTGTCGGCTTGCACCAGTTCGACGTTCGGGTGTTGCGCCCAGGGGCGACAGCCGAGCTTGGCCGGATCCCGGCCGGCGGCCCTGATCCGGTAGCCTTCCTTAAGCAGAAGCGGAATCAACCGCCCCCCCACATAACCGGTGGCGCCGGTGACCGCGATCGGTTTCGTATCCATTGTCTTCTTCCGGCCCTAATTCTACATGAAGTTATTCTTGTGTTGTGGGCGCGGCGGATGGTTTGGGAGACGGGCGCCGCCGTCGCCGTCGCCGTCTTCTTTTCTTCGGCGCATCCTGGCTTGATGCCTGATTCTGCTTTTCGTCAGCCGGCGGACGCCGTGGCCGCCTTCTGTTGGACGGGCGTCGCCGTCGGCGGCTTCGCGGTGGCCGCTTGTCGCGCGCGGCGTCACCAGACGCTTGCTGCCGGGGGCGCGGCGGCCGTGGCGGCAGCGTCAACCAGGCTTCGTCCGCGTAGGTACACGGCAACGCGTGTCCGATATAGTCTTCGATGCCGGGAATCTGGAAGGAATCGGTCTCATCGGCAAAACTCACCGATATGCCGCTGGCGCCGGCCCGGCCGGTACGGCCGATGCGATGGACATAGTCTTCCGGATCGTTGGGCAGGGTGTAGTTGATCACATGACTGACGCCTTCGATATGAATGCCGCGGCCGGCGACATCGGTGGCCACCAACACCCGGATTTTACCCTCGCGGAATTGCTCCAGGGTGCGAATCCGTTTTTTCTGTTGCACATCACCGGAGAGCAGGGAGCAGTTGATTTGGTAGCGTGACAGAAAATCGGCCAGTCTTCTGGTTTCGTCGCGGCGATTGCAAAAGACCATCACGCGCTCCAGGTTTTGCTTCTGAATCAGGTTGATCAGCAAGGCGGTTTTTTCCTCGGTCGTGACAATGAAAACCTGCTGGTCAACAGTGTCCACGGCAACCTGATCCGGCTCGATTTCGACATTGACCGGGTCCTGGGTCCATTGGGCGGCCAGCCGGGTTACCTGGGGCGTCAGGGTGGCGCTGAACAGCAGGGTCTGGCGTTCCTTCTTGGGCGGCGTGCTGACGACGATTTTACGCATGTCCGGGTAAAAGCCCATGTCGAGCATCCGGTCGGCTTCGTCGATGATCAGTACTTCGGTTTTGCTCAGGTCGAGTTCCCGGTTGCGTTGGAAGTCGAGCAGGCGGCCCGGCGTGGCGACAATGAAATCGATGATTTTACCGCTGAGCTGGCGGCGCTGTTTCTCATAGTCCATGCCGCCGAAGATGCTGACAATGGTCAGGGTAGTGTATTTTGCCAGTTGCCCGGCTTCCTTGGTGATCTGCATAACCAATTCGCGGGTTGGCGCCACGATCAGAACCCGCGGGGTGCCGGTTTTTCTATTTGAATCGATTGGATTGCGCAGCAGGTTGGTCATGACGGCGATCAGAAAAGCGGCGGTTTTGCCGGTGCCGGTTTGGGCGCGGCCGGCGGCATCGGCGCCGTTGAGGATGCTCGGGACGATTTCCGCCTGAATCGGGGTGCAGTGCGTAAAACCTAAATCGTAGATCGCATGCATGATCGGCTCGGGCAGGTCCAGGTCGTGAAAGCGCAGTTTGCCTTCTTCCGGCTCGACCTGGAAATCATCAGGGTTCCACGGCGGCGCATCCGGTTGGTCGACCGGCTTGCGTTTGTGCGGTGACCGGCGCGGGTCCCGGTTGGTGCGGGATGATGGTGTTTTGCGTCGCGGCTGGCGTTTTTTGACCGGCTTGGCGTCATTGCGTTGGGGCGACCGGGCCGTCGCGGTGTCTTTGGATTGGGCCGGCCGGGGCTTTGTCGAGGGGCTTTTTTTGAAGAGGCCCGTAATTTTTTGGAAGAATTTTTGAATCAATCTTTACCTGCGTGCTTTCCGAGTGCTGTGGATTGGGGTTGTTGTTTTTTAGAATTGTCAATAAACACGTCAATATACTGCCGATCGAGTGGGGTTGCAAGTTTAAAAGCGATGTTATCAGAGCGGTCGCAGTTGAAAAATTGCTGGTGGGCACGGCCCACCAGCCAATACCGTCGGGTGGATTCGTAGGGTGGGCCATGCCCACCAGGTCGAGCCTACATGTAAATATGTTCCGCTTTCAGACCATTGCTTCCGGCATGGATAAGCCCCAGGGATACCGGTTTGCCGGTGCGCACCGGGCCGGCGCTGCCCGGATTGAAGTAGAGGATACCGTCCTTGGTTTCGTTGGCCGGCCAGTGGGTGTGTCCGAAAATAACGGCCTGCAGGTTGGCTGCGGATGGATCGAGATCAAGGGCATAGGGATCGTGCAGCACGTAAAACATCCGGTCGTCGAGTTGTAAAAGGTTCGTTTGCGGCAAATGGTCGGCCCAGGCCGCGCCGTCCATATTACCGCGCACGGCGGTCACCGGCGCGATGGCTTCCAGCGCGCTTAATATGTCCGGGCTGCCGACGTCCCCGGCGTGAATGATGCGGTACACGCCCGTGAGCGCGTCAACGGCTTCGGGCCGCAGCAACCCGTGTGTGTCGGAGATGACGCCCACGGTATAGGTTGGCGGTGGTGTCGGGTGTGTCGATGAAGTCATCTGTTACGTGTCCTTGTCAATGACGCAATAGGTTTGCAGTTCGGTCGCGGTATTGGAAAAAATCCAGTCTATGCCCCGGTTGAGTTCCTGAAACAGGCAGTTGCGTGATTCGATGAAACCGGTGCCAAGGTGTTGGTCGTGGTTTTTCTGGACGCTGATGACCCCTTTGCCCAGCATGGTATAGTGCCCCAGAACACCGCCCCAGTAATTTCTTACCGCCAATTTGCTCAGATGGAAAGTGTTTAGTTGGGCAATGGGTAAAAATGTTTGGGATGGAAGAAAATCGAAACAGGCGAACAGGCCGGGCTGAAAGGCTATCAGATGATAGTCGGTGACCGGTTGCAGGTCGGCGGTCAGGTTGCGCAAGGTGCGCGCCTGGCCGGCCGGATCGGGGTAGGGCTCGGTTTTAAGTTCGATCATCAGGTGCGTCTTGCCGCTGTAGCGGGCTAGTACTTCCTGCAAGGTTGGAATTTGAGGCACCCGCGCGCGTACCTCGTCCAGTGTCAGCCGGCTGATGGTCTCCCGTTGCCCGAAAACCCGCCGGGTGTCGGGATCGTGGATGATCACCGGTTGCAGATCCTTGGTCCAGCGCAGGTCGCATTCCAGTCCCCAGACGCCGCCGGCAACGGCCCGGTCAAAAGCCGGGAGGGTGTTTTCGAAGGTGGTGCGGTTGTCATGTTCGCCTCTGTGGGAGATGATCCGGGCGGACGCCAGAACTTCATCCGGCGGTATCGGGCGGGGTATGCGGGCACTGATAAAATCGGCGCTTCGGTAGTAAAGGGTTCTGAGCCATTCGGTCATATCGGTAAGATCGGTTCCTTTCAGTTGCACGGGACTTCTTCCGGCGGTGAATGCGCTCAGGGGGTTGCACCGAAAAATATGGCCAGTAAATAGTTCAGTCTGCGGCGCAGCACCTGGTACGAGTAGTGGCGCGAGGCAATGGCATAGTTGGTTTCAACCATCAGGCGGCGGCGGTCGGCATTGGTCATCACTTCGCGGACTTGATCGATTATTTTGGCCGACACGAAACCGTCCATGACCACCAGATCGAAGCCCTTGGGTTCGATATCCCGGATAAAGATCGAGTAGCGGTTGATCAGCAGGGGTTTGTAAAAGTAGACCGCTTCGAGAAACGCATTGCCGAACCCTTCGTAACGGCTGGGATAGGTGATAAAATCGGCATGGGGGTAGACATCCCATAACGAGTAGATATCGTCATCGCCTTGCTGGTGGTCGTTCAAGGGGTCCTTGACCTTGGTTTGCACCAGGCGCAAATCAACGTTCTGCTTGGCGGCGGCTTCTTTGAGCCAATCGGCGTATTCAAAGCCTTCATCGCCGGCCTCGTGCGAGATCAGCAGCTTGCAGCGGTCGTCGCCCAATTGTTCGACCAGTTCGATGGCATGTTCGATGCCCTTGCGTTTTACGATGCGTGTCGGTTGCAGGATGATGATGTCGTCGCTGTCGAGTCCGATGAGTTCACGAAACCTTGCGGTGCGCGTCGGATTGGTTTGGGGCTGGTTTTCAAAATCGAGCACGTTGGGGATGACATTGGAAGAGATGCCGGTGCGCAGCGCCAGTTCTTCCTGGGCCGAGGTGTTGATGACCACGTGTTCGATGTTGGGCAGATTGGGTGGAAATGCCATGCGCAGGTAGTCGCCCACGGCGTTGACGCTAAAACGGGTGCGCTCCCAGTAAAAATCGTGATGATGGGCAATGGTGGGAAACTGGGTTTCGGCCAGAAACTCCGTGATGGCCACCCCCAGCGGCACGTGCAGGGGGATGGTCAGGGCATTCTGGACGATAATCAGATCGATGTTGAACTGGTCGATAAATTCCTGGATCTGGACCTTGAGGATGGCTTTGAGGGCATGGATGGTTTCCGTGGTCGATGATTTGCGTCCCTTGGTGCCGAAGATGCGTTTGTTGATCCAGGTGTTTTTTTCATACTGAAAATGGGCTTCGGGTACCAGGTAGCAGCGCTCGGGGGTGCGGTCCAGTTCACCGGCAAACCAATAGCACTCATGCCCCAGGGCCCTGAGCACCGCCGCCCACTTGCTCGACTCCATGGTCACCCCGTCGGTGCCGGCAAAGCGGGTCGATACAAAACCGATATGTTTACCCATAACCCCTCCTGCCGCCGAAAGTCCTGTTCAGGATAATTCAATGCCGCGCGCTGCATCAAAAAAAACGAATGTCTTCTAAAATAACGATCTCTTGGGTGGTTGCAACAGGTATTTTGCGCTTTGAATTGATTATCGGTAAAGGGTTATGAAAATGCAAGTTTTTAGCCTGCTGTGCGATTGAAGGTTGCTATCGATTAGATTCTGGACCCCGGCTTTCGCCGGGGTGACGCAGGTGTGCGGTTTCAGATGAGGAAAGTTGCAATCGGCAGATCTGGATTCCGGCTTTCGCCGGGGTGACGCAGGTGTGCGGTTTCAGATGAGGAAAGTTGCAATCGGCAGATCCGGATTCCGGCTATCGCCGGAATGACGCAGGTGTGCGGTTTGAGACGAGTAAAGTTGCAATCGGTAGATCTGGATTCCGGCTATTGCCGGAATGACGCAGGAAAACACCCCTTGATTCCGGCCCCCGGCCTTCGCCGGGGTGACGCAGGTGTGCGGTTTGAGACGAGTAAAGTTGCAACCGACAGATCTGGATTTCGGCTATCGCCGGAATGACGTAGAATAATACTCCGTCACCCCGGCGAAGGCCGGGGTCCAGAATCTAATCGACAAGATACCTTTTAAAAAAAAGCGGCCTTGCGCAAGGCAGGGCCGCTTTTTTAACGAAAAGGGATTTGCGGGCTGTGTCGTGTGTCGCGTTACAAATTCTGCGCCGCTGTGCGCGGATGGGTTTTGAGGTATTCCAGCCGGTTCAGGCCGTTGACGTAGGCTTTGGCGCTGGCGGTAACCACATCGGCGTCCGCGCCCTTGCCCAAGGCGATCAGGCCGTTTTCCTTCAACCGCACGGTGACCTCGCCCTGCGCGTCGGTGCCGCCGGTCAGGGCGCTCACGGTAAAGCGGAGCAGTTCCGAATCGGTGTTGGTCATTTTGGCGATGGTGTTGAACGCCGCGTCAATGGGGCCGTTGCCGTAACCGGCGTCCTTGAGCGGACGGTCGTTGATGCTCATCTGGACGCTGGCCATGGGCAGGACCGTGGTGCCGCAGGTGACGTGCAGGTATTGAAGTTTGAATATGTCGGCCGTGCGCAGCAATCCTTCGGTGACCAGCGCTTCCAGATCCTCGTCCATCACGTGCTTTTTCTTGTCGGCCAGCGCCTTGAACTGTTTGAACACGATTTGCAGTTCGTCATCGGACAGGTCGTAGCCCATTTCCTTTAAATGCGAGCGCAGGGCATGGCGGCCGGAATGCTTGCCCAGCACCAGTTTGTTGGTGTTCAAGCCGATGGTTTCCGGGCTCATGATTTCATAGGTCATCGGGTTTTTCAGCACACCGTCCTGGTGAATGCCGGCTTCGTGGGCAAAGGCGTTGGCTCCCACAATGGCCTTGTTGGGCTGCACCATGATGCCGGTGATCAGACTGACCAGACGGCTGCTGGGGTAAATGTGCTTCGCGTTGATGTTGGTCGTCAGCGGCAGAAAGTTCTGGCGAGTCTGGATTGCCATGATCACTTCCTCTAGTGAGGTGTTGCCGGCCCGTTCGCCGATGCCGTTGATGGTCACCTCGGCCTGCCGGGCCCCGGCGCTGATGGCGGCCAGGGTGTTGGCCGTGGCCAGCCCCAGGTCGTTGTGGCAGTGCACGCTCAGAACCGCCTTGTCGATGTTGGGGGTGTGGGTCATGATGTATTTTGCCAGCTCGGCGAATTCCTCGGGAATGGCATAACCGACGGTGTCGGGCAGATTGACGGTGGTGGCGCCGGCCTCGATGGCCGCTGCGAAGACTTTGCATAAAAAGTCACGATCGCTGCGCGAGCCGTCTTCGGCGGAAAACTCGACATTATCGGTGAAGGCTTTGGCATATTTCACGGCTTCCACGGCGGTTGTGACTACCTGCTCGCGCGACATGTTGAGCTTGTACTTCATGTGGATGTCCGACGTGGCGATGAAGGTGTGGATGCGCGGCTTGGCCGCGTGTTGGACGGCGCCCCAGGCTTTGTCGATATCGTCTTTGGCGGTGCGGCACAGTCCGGCCACGGTGGCGCGTTTCAACTTACCGGCAATTTGCGCCACGGCGTCAAAATCACCTTCCGAAGCAGCCGGAAAGCCGGCTTCGATAATATCGACCCCCAGTTTTTCGAGTTGAACGGCCAGACGCAGTTTTTCAGCGGTATTCATGCTGGCACCGGGAGATTGTTCGCCGTCGCGCAGGGTGGTATCGAAGATGTACAAGCGATCAGTCATGGGTTTACTCCTTCTGGTTGGCACCCGGCCGCTACGTGGCGGGTGCTTTTTGTACTAGCATTTACAGGCATTGTTCCGGTCTTCGGATGCCTGCGTCAATTTATACTGAAAACTGTCTTCCAGGGCCTGCCAGCTTGCCTCGATAATATCTTCCGATACGCCGATGGTGCTCCACAGATGATCGTGGTCGCGTGACTCGATAAAAACGCGCACCTTGGACGAGGTGCCGTGCCGGCCGTCGATGACCCGCACTTTGAAGTCGACCAGGCGCATGGCTTCCAGGTCGGGGAAGAATTTGCTCAGGGCCTTGCGCAAGGCATTGTCCAGGGCGCTGACCGGCCCGTCGCCCTCGGCCGCCGTGATCTCATGGGTGTCACCCACCGATATCTTGATGGTGGCGTGCGAACGGCAGGGCTTGTTCTTGTCCTTTTCCGTCGATACCCGGAAGGATTCGAGCAAAAAGGGGACTTTGAACTGGTCGGTCAGTTTTTTGATCAGCACTTTGAACGAGCCGTCGGCCACTTCGAACTGATAGCCCATCTGTTCCAGTTCCTTGATCCTGGTTACGATTTTGCGGCTGTCGTAGCCGTTGGCGCCCAGTTCCACCCCCAGCTCCTTGGCTTTGTACTCGATGTTGCTTCTGCCGGAAAGATCCGAGATCAGGACCCGCCGGCGGTTGCCGACGACTTCCGGGTCCAGGTGCTCATAGGCCCGCGCTTCCTTCATGATGGCGCTGACATGGATGCCGCCTTTGTGGGCAAACGCGCTTTTACCCACAAACGGCCGGGTGTTGCGCGGCACGATATTGGCGGTTTCGCTGACAAACCGCGATAGTTTGCGCAGCTTTTTCAATCTTTCGGTGCGAATGCAGTCCCGGTTCATCTTGGTGCGCAGGATCGGTATGATGGCGGTTAAATCGGCGTTGCCGCACCGTTCACCATAGCCGTTGATGGTGCCGTGAACCATGCGCACGCCCTTGCGCACGGCGGTGATGCTGTTGGCCACGGCCAGGCCGCAGTCGTCATGACTATGGATGCCCAGCAAAAAAGGGAGGGCGGCCGGATCGGTTTTGTAATGCGCCGCCAGCGCCGTCTGCACCTCGGTGATGATGGTTTCGGTTTCAAAGGGCAGGGTGCCGCCGTTGGTGTCGCACAGGACCAGGGCGTCGGCTTTGGCGTCGGCGGCCGCAATCAGTGTCTTTAAAGCGTAGTCCGGGTTTTCCTTGTACGCGTCGAAGAAGTGCTCGGCGTCGTAGATCACTTCGTCGACTTCGTCGTTCAGGAAGGCAACTGAGTCGCTGATCATGGCCAGGTTTTCTTCCAGGGTGTTGCCCATGACCGTTTCGACGTGCAAATCCCAGGTCTTGCCGAAGATCGCCACCACCGGGGTATGACTTTTCAACAACGCCTGCAGGTTGCCGTCATCCGCCGCTGCGATGCCGGGCCGCCGGGTGGCGCCGAATGCCGTAATGCGCGCCTGTTTGAAATCGGTGCGCTGGGCCAGTTTGAAAAACTGAATATCCCTGGGATTGGAGCCGGGCCAGCCGCCCTCGATGTAATGCACGCCCAGTTCATCCAGTTTTCTGGCGATTTTCAACTTCTCCTCGGCCGAGAAGTTGATGTTCTCTCCCTGGGTACCGTCGCGCAACGTGGTGTCGTAGATTAGTATCGGTTCCGTCATGCTGTTCTCCCAAACCGGTTGACGATCGATCCATGATCGCCGGGGATCGCCCACAATCGCCGGGGCCGCCGGAAGAATCCGGCGGCCATGGGTCGATTTCAGGCTTTGGTTTTGCGGTTCTCAGGCCGCAGGGCTCTTACGGCTTCACCGGCCTTCCACATTTCGGAATCGTGGATGACTTTCAGTTCGGCATTCAGTTTTTCGCGGTAATCGGGGGCACTGTTGCACTCCAGGGTCCGTTTGGTCTCTTTGCCCGAGGCCACGGACTCATACAGTTCGTCGAAAACCGGCGCCACGGCGTCTCTGAATTTCGGTGCCCAGTCCAGCGCACCGCGTTGGGCAGTGGTGCTGCAATTGGCGAACATCCAGTCCATGCCGTTCTGGGCGACCAGACGAATCAGGCTCTGGGTCAGTTCTTCCACGGTTTCATTGAATGCCTCGCTGGGGCTGTGGCCTTTTTTGCGCAGCAGGTTGTACTGGGCTTCCATGGTGCCGGCCAGGCAACCCATCAGCACACCGCGCTCGCCGGTCAGGTCGCTGTAGACTTCCTTTTCAAAATTGGTGGGAAACAGGTAACCCGAACCAACGGCGATCCCCAGCGCCAGGGTGCGGTCCTTGGCCCGGCCGGTGGCGTCCTGGAACACGGCGTAGCTGGAGTTGATGCCGCTGCCGTCCAGAAAGTTGGTCCGCACGGTGGTGCCCGATCCTTTGGGGGCGACCAGAATGACATCCACATCAGCCGGCGGCACAATGCCGGTTTGATCTTTGTAAACAATGCCGAAACCGTGCGAGAAGTACAAGGCGTCGCCCTGGTTCAGGCACGCTTTGATTTGCGGCCAGGCCGCAACCTGACCCGCGTCGGATAACAGGTACTGGATGATGGTCGCTTTTTTTGCGGCCTCTTCGATCGGCAACAGGGTCTCGCCGGGAACAAAACCGTCCGCCTTGGCTTTTTCATAGGATGCGCTTCCTTCGCGCTGACCCACGATAACATTGATGCCGTTGTCGCGCATGTTCAGCGCCTGACCCGGTCCCTGGACACCGTAACCGAGTACGGCGATGACTTCATCCTTAAGGACTTCACGTGCTTTTTCCAGGGTGAACTCTTCGGCTGTAACAACTTCTTCAACTACGCCGCCAAAATCAATCTTTGCCATTTTTTCCTCCAACAGTCGTTTAGTAGTATAATCGTTCCGCGGTTTAAATTTGTGTAGCGGAGACGATAGTAAAATTCCAAATAGTTATTTGAAATTCGGGTTAGCGCCGGTGCTTGGACTCGCGGTTCAGGGCGCAAATGCCGGTGCGCGCGATTTTGCGAATCCCGAAGGGCTTGAGCAGGCTCAGGATTGCTTCCAGTTTGCCTTCGTCGCCGGTGACTTCTATGGTGTAGTGCTCGGGACCGACATCCACCACCTTGCAGCGGAAGATGTCGACCATCCGCAGGATTTCAGCCCGGTGGTCGGCTTTGGCCGACACACAGATGAGCGCCATTTCGCGTTGCACCGACGCCATGACGGCCATGCGGCGCACTTTGATGACGTTCACCAGCTTGTTTACCTGTTTTTCGATTTGTTCGATAATCGCGCGGTTGCCCTGGGTTGCGAGCGTGATGCGCGATACGTTCGGGTCGGTGGTGGCCGCTACGTTCAGGCTTTCGATGTTGTAGCCGCGCCCGCTGAAAAGACCGACGATCCGTGAAAGCACGCCCGGTTCATTGTCGACCAGGATGGACAGAACCTTTTTTTCTTCGCAGATTGTTGCATTGCCATTTTTCATCGCAGTCACTCGCTTTTTTGTGTTTGCTAAACCAACAGCATTTCCGTAATCGCCTTGCCGGCCGGCACCATGGGGTAGACACTCTCTTCCCGGTCTACCGCAAAATCCATGATCACCGGGCGCGGCACGCTCAGGCCCTCGGCCAGTACTTTTTCAACTTCATCAGGTTTGGCGGCCCGCAGGCCCACCGCACCAAAGGCTTCGGCCAGCTTGACGAAATCCGGGGCGTGTTCCATGCAGGTGCAGGCGTAGTTCTTCTGATAGAAAAGCTCCTGCCATTGGCGCACCATGCCCAGGTAGCCGTTGTTGAGAATTACCACCTTCACCGGCAGGCAGCACTGGACCGCGGTGGCCATCTCCTGGATGTTCATCTGAATACTGCCGTCACCGGCTACATCGACCACCAGTTTGTCCGGGCAGGCGATTTGCGCGCCGATGGCGGCCGGCAGTCCAAAGCCCATGGTGCCCAGCCCGCCCGAGGAGATAAAATGGTTCGGCGCCTTGAAGTGGTAGTACTGTGCCGTCCACATCTGGTTCTGCCCCACCTCAGTGGTGATGATGGCTTCACCTTTGGAAAGCTCGAACAGTTTTTCGATGACATATTGCGGTTTGATCACGTCTTTTTGTTCGTAGGCCAAAGGGGTGGTCGCCTTCCATTCGGCAATCCGGTCATGCCAGGGTTGCGTGCGGGTGGCCAGAGCATCCAGATCCTGCGTTTTGAGCATGTGGTTCAGGTGGGACAGGGTGATCCTGCAATCGCCGACCACCGGAATGGTGACCGGGATGTTCTTGCGGATCGACGTGGGATCGATATCGATATGCACGATTTTGGCCTGGGCCGCGAAAACATCGGTCTTGCCGGTGACCCGGTCGTCAAAACGGGCGCCGACGGCGATCATCAGATCGCAAGCCCCGGTGCACATGTTGGCCCGATAGGTGCCGTGCATGCCGAGCATGCCCAGCCACAAGGGATCACTGCCCGGAAAGGCCCCCAGCCCCATCAGGGAGGTGGTGACCGGGATGCGGGCTTTGCGGGCCAGCTCGGTGAGTTCGTCATAGGCGCCGGACAGGATCGCTCCGCCGCCGGCAAAAATCAGCGGACGCTCGGCCTGCATGATCAGGTCGATGACCTTCTGGAGCTGTTTTTTGTTGGGCTCGTAGGTTGGATTGTACGACCGCATTTTGATCGGCTCCGGTTCTTTGTAAGCCGTCTTGCCGGCCGACACGTCCTTGGGCAGGTCGATCAACACCGGGCCGGGGCGTCCGCTACGGGCGATGTGAAACGCCTCCTTGACGGTGTTCGCCAGATCGTTGATGTCCTTGATCAGGTAGTTGTGTTTGGAGCACGGCCGGGTGATGCCCACGATATCGACTTCCTGGAAGGCATCGTTGCCGATCAGGTGCGTGGGCACCTGACCCGTGAACACCACCATCGGGATTGAGTCCATGTAAGCGGTGGCGATACCGGTCACCGTGTTGGTCGCGCCGGGACCGGAGGTCACCAGACAAACCCCGACCTTGCCGCTGGCCCGGGCGTAACCGTCGGCGGCATGGACCGCCCCTTGTTCGTGGCGGACCAGGACATGGCGAATCTCTTGGGTGCGCGATAGTTCGTCGTAAATATCGATCACCACACCTCCGGGGTAACCGAAAATCGTATCAACGCCTTCTTCTTTGAGAACTTTCATTAGGATTTGAGCGCCTGTCAGTTCCATGATGAACCTCTTTTAGGTTTGGATGATGGTTGTATTTTTGAAATTTGAAACTCGAAACTCGAAATTTGAAATTTGAAATTTGAAATTTGAGGCTGTAGGGGCGGCGTTTCGCCGCGAGCCGGATTTAAATCGCAACGGGACGCTGCGCCGCTGCAATCGTAAAACAATTTTGATCGGTTATCCGAAAAGTCCAATTGGATTCCTTCTTCGTTTTCCCCCTCAAGGGGCATAGCCGTCAGGCTAAGGCGCTAAATAAGCAAAAAGGTATTTTGTCGTTTAGATCCTGGACCCCGGCTTTCGCCGGGGTGGCGAAGTACTTTCCTGCGTCATTCCTTCGCCCCCCGGATCGGGTCCGGTGCAGGCCCCGGCATCCAGATATAAATGACCTCCATCCGTAATTCTTAATTCCAAGAATCCCAATCGCCCTACCGCACCACGGCCCCCTTGCTGGCCGCCGATACGGTTTTGGCGTAGCGGGCCATGTAGCCGTGGGTGATTTTGGGCGGGGGCGGTTGCCATGACTCAATGCGCTGCCGGATCTCTTCTTCGGAAATCTTCAATTGAATACGTTTATTCGGTATGTCGATGGCGATGCGGTCATCTTCCCGCACAATGGCGATGGGGCCGCCCTGCATCGCTTCAGGAGAAATGTGCCCGATGCTGGCCCCCCGGGTGCCGCCGGAAAAGCGGCCGTCGGTCAACAGGGCCACATGGGCGTCCAGCCCCATGCCGGCGATGGCCGCTGTCGGGGTCAGCATTTCGCGCATGCCCGGACCGCCTTTGGGACCTTCGTAACGGATGACGATGACGTCGCCCTTGTTGATCTGTTTTTCAAGAATCGCTTGAGTGGCCTCTTCTTCCGAGTCAAAGATCCGCGCCGGACCTTCATGGGTCATCATTTCGTCGCACACCGCCGATTGTTTGACCACACAGCCCTCCGGGGCCAGGTTGCCGAACAGGACCGCGAGCCCGCCTTGTTTGTGATAGGGATTGTCGATGGGGCGAATGACTTCCGGGTTCACGGCTTTAACCCGCGTCAGGTTGGCCTGCACGGTTTGCCCCGTCACCGTCAGGCAATCGCCCTTGATGCGGCCGTCGTCGGCCAGGATTTTCATGACACCGGGGATCCCGCCGGCCCGGTACAGGTCCTCGATGTGATCCTTGCCGCCGGGGCTCAGGGAACACAGGTGCGGGGTAGCCTGACTGACTTCGTTGATCAGGTTCAGGTCCAGGTCGACTTCGGCCTCCTGGGCCAGGGCGGTGAGGTGTAAAACGGTGTTGGTGGAGCAGCCCAGGGCCATGTCGACGGCCAGGGCGTTGCGAAAGGCGTCCGGGGTCATGATTTGACGCGGGGTGATGCCCTTGGCGTGCAGGTCGACAATGCGCAGGCCGGCTTCCTTGGCCAGACGGATGCGCGCCGACATCACTGCCGGGATGGTGCCGTTGCCCGGCAGGCCCATGCCGATGACTTCGCTCAGGCAGTTCATGGAGTTGGCGGTGAACATGCCGGAGCAGGAACCACAGGTGGGGCAGGCTTCATCTTCGATTTGTGCCAGTTCCGCCTCGCTCATGTTGCCGGCCCGCACGGCGCCCACGGCTTCGAAGACCGTGATCAGGTCGATGGCCTGGTCGCAGCCGGGATCGGGATGACGACCGGCCAGCATCGGGCCGCCGCTGAGCACGATGGCCGGGAGGTTCAAACGGGCCGCGGCCATGAGCATGCCGGGCACGATTTTATCGCAGTTGGGAACCAGCACCAGGGCGTCGAGGGCGTGGGCCGTGGCCACCACCTCGATGGAATCGGCTATCAATTCACGGCTTCCCAGAGAGTACTTCATGCCCACATGATTCATGGCGATGCCGTCGCAGACACCGATGGTGCCGAACTCCACGGGTGTGCCGCCGGCGGTGTAAATCCCGGCCTTGACCGCCTCGACCAGTTTGTCGAGATGAACGTGCCCCGGAATGATGGTGTTGGCGGAATTGGCAATACCGATCAACGGTTTTTTGATTTCACTGTCGGTGTATCCCATGGCCTTGAACAGACTGCGGTGCGGCGCGCGTTCGATGCCTTTTTTGACGTTGTCGCTTTTCATACCCGGTATCTCCTTATCGATGGACATTTGTTGGACATTTGTTCACAAAAGTTCAAGCTCTACCGTTTTCGGGTCGTGTTAAAACCAAAAAAAATCCGTTATCAGCGCTTGGGGCTGATAACGGATTTTAAAGTTTCTTGGTGGTCAGGCAGTCAGCCCGTTATCAACCCTTTGTCCTCGTAGTCGAGAAGTACAACCACGAGGCTGAGAATAAGGATAAGAAGGTTGATAACGGTTACGTTTTGAATCATCATATTACCTGAAAATTCGATGTTGGCTTCAAGCCATATCAGCCTGTTTTTACCCTGTCAAGCAGTTTTCGTTAGGAGTACGTTAAAAAAAATGAAGATATTCGGACTGTTGCCGGTTGACTCCGTTCATGGCTTTGCCTACATTGGAAAAAATCAACAGCCAAAAAAACTATGTCACTAAAAACGTTCCAAAATTTGCCGGTCGCCAAACAACGGCGCATCACGCAGGCGGCGGTGGATGAATTCAGCGTCAAGGGGTACGCCGGCGCGAGCATCAACGCCATTGTGAAGAACCTGGGCATTGCCAAGGGGTCCATTTTTCAGTACTTCGGCGATAAAAAGGGGCTCTTTCTGTTTGTGTTCGATCATGCCATGCAGATGGTCAAGGGCAACCTGAAAACCGTGCGCGAATCGACCCGGGAAGAAGATCTGTTCACCCGGCTTGAAAAAACCATGCTGGCCGGGGTGCTGTTTTTAAATGAGCATCCGGTGATTTACAAACTTTACCTGACGATCATGTTCGAGTCGGGGATTCCCTTTCGCACCGAGATCCTGACGTCCCTGCGTCAGTATAGTGTGAAATACCTGCGGGGGCTGCTCGAAGACGCACACCGGCGCGGCGAGTTGCGCGAGGATCTCGATCTGGACAAGGCCGGGTTTTTACTCGATGCGGTGATGGATCGTTTTTTACAGGCTCAGACCACGGCCCACCTGGACGCCGGCCTGGGGGTCTACCAGTGTGACATGGAGACGGCCCGCCGTTGGGTGACCGGGCTGTTGGCGGTTATGCGCACGGGGGTTTTGAAGTAAAATGGGCGATCGTTCGACTGACGGCGATATTCTTGTCGTTGCCGCCGTTGATGATGAATCGGTTTTGTTGGCTGACCAACTGGAGTATCCCGGCCGGCAGTATTGCGGCCACCGTGACGTGTTGACCGGCAGACTCATGCAATGGCCGGTGCGCTTGCTGACCGCCGGGGTCGGTCTTGTGAATACGGCCCAGGCGTTGACCGCCGCCATTGAATCCCGGCGGCCACGCTTGATTATCCAGATCGGTTCGGCCGGGGTGTTTGGCCAAAGCGGTTTGGATGTCGGTGCAATCGGTCTGGCCACGTGTGAAATCGATGTTCAGTTGGGATTGGAAACGCCAAACGCCGGTGTGGCCGATTCGGCGGCGCAATTGCCGTTTGCAGTGCTCAGGACGGCAGGGCGCGCCTATACGAATCGATTTGAATTGCCCGCGGGGTGGGTGGCGTGGGCCAAAACCACGCTCCAATCTCATGCCCGGTTTGAAGGCGTGCCGGTCGCCGACGGTCCTTTTGTCACTGTGAGCACCGTCACCACCACGGACCGGCGCGCGCAGGCACTTTATGCTGAACACGCTGGCATCATGGAAAACATGGAAGGGGCGGCGGCGGCCCATTTGGCGTTGTTTTACAACCTTGCGCTGGTGGAGGTGCGGACCGCGAGCAATCTTGTCGGCCATCGGGACCGCCGGTCGTGGCGGCTCGCCGAGGCCCACCGGACCTGTTGCGAGGCGGTTTTAACCTTGATGGCGGCCATGGATCGGGCGCCGTTTTGAATAGGCTTCAAGAAAACGCGGTTGCCCATTGCGAGAAACAACAGTTATTATTAAACCGGCGGCTAAATAGGCAGACCTTCGTCATGCCGGACTTGATCCGGCATCCAGAATTGACACTTGATGCCGGCGCTCGCCGGGATCACAATTTTAAAGGTATTTTATTGCCGGGTTAATAATATGCTTCAAACGCTTTCCCTGGCCTATTCCACTTGCCCGAATGACACGTTTCTTTTTTACGCCCTGGCTCACGCCAAGGTTACGGTGCCGCAAATCGGTTTCGATATTGTTTTGGATGATGTGGAAACCCTGAATCAGGCCGCCCGGCACGGCCGTTACGACATCACCAAAATGTCCTTTGCCGCGTTGGGACACTTGCAGGATCGCTATGCGTTGCTGCGCAGTGGAGCGGCTTTGGGCCGCGGCTGCGGTCCATTGGTGGTGGCCCGGCCCGGTTTCGATATCAACCGTCTGGCGCAAACACCGGTGGCGGTGCCCGGCTTGTGGACCACGGCTCATTTGCTGCTGGCGCTCTACTTGGACGACGTTCCGAATGCACAACCGATGGTGTTCGATCAGGTCATGCCGGCGGTCAAAGCCGGCGCGTACCGGGCCGGGGTGATTATTCATGAAGGCCGCTTTACCTATCCGGCTTACGGTTTGCAGTGTCTGGTCGATTTAGGACAGTGGTGGGAGGCCCAGACCGGTTTGCCGATTCCGCTGGGGGCCATTGCCATACGGCGCAATATGCCCGGCAAGACCGCTGCCCGGATCGAAAAGGCCATCCGGGCCAGTTTGACGTTTGCCCGCCGCCATCCGGCGCAAGTCCGGCCCTACATCGATCATCACGCTCAAGAGATGGCCCCGGATGTGGTGGATCAACACATCGAATTGTATGTCAATGATTTTACGCTCGATCTTGGCGACGAGGGGAGGCGGGCCGTGGCAACATTGTTTGAGCGGGGCCGTCGCAACGGTGTTCTGCCCCCTGGTTCACGGCCGTTGTTTATCGCAGATTAAGGTGAATTACGCGACAAACGCAGGTTCAACCGGTTTGTCGCACAAACCGTTGACATACGCGAGTTGGAAAAAACAGGTCAGCCCTGCCAGGTGGCGCGGCGTCAACGCATAGCTTAGATGCTGAAAGTAGGCGCGGCAGCGATTCAGGTCGAGACCGAGCTCGGCCGCGGCCCGTGCGCACAGGTCGCTCTGGTGGCGGCGGCCCTGTTGGTGTGACTGCGCAAACAGGGATGTCAGGCGCCGGATGCTGTCCGGCTGTTGCGCGGCAAATTGTTTGCGCACGGCCCACACGGCAAAGACAAAGGGCAGCCGGGTGCGGTCATGCCACATTTTCCCCAAATCGTACACATAGCCGAAACTACCGCGCCAGTTATAGCGCAGGGCCGCATCACCGATGATCAGGGCGGCATCGATCTGCGTTGATAGACGCTCGGGCGGTCCCACCGGGCCGGTGATGAACCGGGCGTCGATGTCTTCCATCCGCAGGAGCAGTTTGACCAGGGCGGCGGCCGAGGCCGACTCATCAGTCAGCAAAACAGTGCCGGTCGTCAGTTCACCCATTGGTCTGCGGCTCACCAGCAGCACGCTCATCACCTTGCCTTCGCAGGCAATCGATTGACCGGGCATCAGCAGCCAATCGGCCTGATTCAGGGCATACGCCATGGAAGATACCGGACTGACATCCAGACGGCTGTCGGCCAGCATCCGGTTCAGAACCGCCGGTGGGTGGTTGTGCAATTGCAGCCAGGCGGGCCGCAACCCGTTGTCCAGGCCGTAGTAAAGCGGAGCGACGTTCAGGTAGTTGATCCGGCCCAGTTTTACCGGTGTGATTGGTGTCGGCGGTTGATGTGACGTATCTGTTTTCATGGTGTTATTGGGTGTTGTGCACGATGGTTTCAATCACCGCCCGGCGGTGGTTACAATGCAGCGGCCGATAAACCGGGGCGTCTTTTTTACCGGGTGTCAGGGTACCCCAGGCGGCATGCAGCCCCAACGCCCGCGCGCCGTGGCAGGTGGCCATGGCAAACAACACGGCCGGGTCGACCTGCTGATAGGACCGGGCGGCAAAGGCCAACTCGTCCCACATGCTAAGCGACCGCACGCTCGCCAAACTGTCGGTGCCCAACGCCGGTTGCAAGCCCGCGGCCAGCATGCGTTGCAGGTCTGGCAACCGCTGGTGCAGATTTTGATTGCTGCGCGGGCAGAGGCAAACCGCCGTTTGTCTATTTGCCAGAACCGCTATGTCCGTATCGTCGGCGTGCAGGGCATGAACCACCAGGGTGTCGCGATCCAGCAGGCCGAGCCGGTCCAGGTACTGGATAGGCGAGGCCGCCGGTAGCGGCCAGTCGTCGTGATCGATCCCGCGCGACTTTATGAAATCGCTCCAGGCGCCCTGGCCGGTGGTGATGAATGCCGTCTCGGCGGCGGATTCGGACACGTGAATTGCCATGGGGCGTTTTTGCTGCTGTGTTATCGCCTTGATTTTTTGCAGCAGTTTCGGTGCAGTCG
This sequence comes from Desulfobacterales bacterium, assembly GCA_028282295.1. Taxonomy (GTDB): domain Bacteria; phylum Desulfobacterota; class Desulfobacteria; order Desulfobacterales; family JANQIE01; genus JANQIE01. Next base: position 21,210 of record JANQIE010000085.1, read on the forward strand.
TGTGCGGGGCGTGCCCGGCCAGCGAAGTGGTGACAAGCCCGGTGTCCGGTTGCCGGTCCCCAAATGAGGCCGTCGTCCCCAAATGCTCCTGAAACCGGATACCGGCCAAACCGGACTGCTCCATGGCCGGTCCACTCAATCCCAAGGTCGAAACGTCGCCCACGACCCGGCAACCCGATGCATACAATCCCTTGGCGGCCCCGGCAGCCCCGGCGGCAAGGTCCTGACGGTTGACGGTTTCACGTTGGGCGAGCAGCTCGCGCACCCAGGTTTCGAATCCTTGCGTCCGGCAAACCTGGCCGTGAAGGGCACTGAGTTCCAAATGGGTGTGTGTGTTGACCAGACCGGGGGTCAGGATACCCGGGCCATGGTCGACTACCCGGACACCTGAAGGCCCGTGCCCTTTGCCAACATCGACAATGCGGCCGTTGACGGCATGGATGTAACCGGTTTCGATGATGATTTCCGGTGTTGCCACAACCCATCCGGCTTTATGAACCCTTGCGTGTAAATGGTTGGTTTCCATGCGTTGCTCAGGCTGAAATCCAATTGTAAAAGCAGTCCCGTTGCACGGCTTTGTAACCGGCGTTTTCGATCAAACGGACCATTTCCTCGCGGGGCAGGCGGAAATTGACACCGGCTGCCGCCACGACGTTTTCCTCGATCATGGTGCTGCCCAAATCGTTGGCCCCGAAAGCCAGCGCAAGCTGGACGATTTTGGCTCCCTGGGTGACCCAGGAGGCCTGCAGGTTGTCGACATTGTCCAGCACCAAACGGCTGATCGCCAGCACTTTCAGATACTCGACCGCTGTGGCCGGTTCGACCTGGATGTTGGTGTTGCGTGGTTGAAACGTCCAGGGGATGAAGGCGGTGAAGCCGCCGGTATGGTCCTGCAGATCGCGCAGTTTAAGCAGGTGGGCGATGATGTGCGCCGGGCGCTCCACATGCCCGAACATCATGGTGGCGGTGGTGCGCAGGCCCAATGAATGCGCGGTTTGCATCACGTCCAGCCACGTTGCGGCGTTGCATTTGTTGGGTGATATTTGCCGCCGGATGTCGTCGTCCAGGATTTCCGCGCCGCCGCCGGGGATCGATCCGAGCCCGGCCTGGATCAGCACATCGATGATAGCCGGGAGCGCTTTGCCGGATTTTTCGGCCAAATAGGCGATCTCGGGTGGTGAAAAGCCGTGGATGTGTACCTGGAATTCGGTTTTGATAAAATGTAGCAGATCGACGTAGTAATCGAGACCCAGGTCCGGATTCATGCCGCCCTGCAACAGTATCTGGGTGCCGCCCAAAGCCAGGGTTTCCTCGATTTTACACCGTAAGGTGTCCTTGCCCAGAACATAGCCGCCGTTTTTTTCCGGGGAGGTATGAAACGCACAAAAACGGCAGCCGGACATGCAGATGTTGGTGTAGTTGATGTTGCGGTCGACCACGTAGGTGACCACCGGCTGCTGGTGTCGGTCGTGCCGCAGTTTGCCGGCCACCGCCCCTAACGCCGGAAGCTCGGCGTCGTTCAGAAGACACAAGGCTTCGTTGAAATCGAGCCGCTGGTGATCGGCGGCTTTGTCGAGTATGGGTTGCCAGGTGGGTGACATGATCTGCCTATTCGATGCCGCCCGCGCGGACCGTTGGCCCGGTGGTGGCGACCGGTTGATAAAAAGAATCGCGTTGCACCGGCTTAAAACCGGCCTTGGCGATTAAACGGCGCAGTTGTGACGGGTTCAAGCCCTTGGCGGTGACGGCGCCGGCAGTGTGGGTGATTTTTTCCTCGATAATGGTGCCGTCCAGGTCGTCGGCGCCGAAGGCCAGCGCGGTCTGCGCCGTTTTCTCGCCGATCATGACCCAGTAGGCTTTGATATGCGCGAAATTGTCCAATATCAGCCGGGCGATGGCCACGGCTTTTAAATCGTCGAAACCGGTGGTGGGGTGCAGGTGGCTTAAACCGGTGTTGGCGGCGTGAAACGCCAGCGGGATAAACGCTGAGAAACCGTTGGTTTCGCTCTGCAAGCTGCGCAGGCGCAGCAGGTGTTCGACGCGTTCGGCGTCGGTTTCGATGTGTCCGTAAAGCATGGTGGCGTTGGCGCTCAGGCCGGCCCGGTGTACCGCGCGCATGACTTCCAGCCAGCGGCGGTAGCCGATTTTGCGGGGAAACAGCCGGTCGTGGATGCGGTCGCTCATGACTTCGGCGCCCCCCCCCGGCAACATGGCTAAGCCCGCCGCCTTGAGCCGGGCGATGGTTGCATCCAGGCCGAGCCTGGATATGGCGGCCAAGTGGTCGATTTCCACGGCGGTGAAGGCTTTAATGGTGGCTTTGGGCCGAATCTCACGAATGGTCGCCAGCAGGTCAAGATAGTAGGTGAGGGGTAATTCCGGGTTCAGGCCGCCCACCACATGGATTTCAGTGATCGGTTCATCAATGCGGGACAGCAGTTTGGCGCGAACGGCCTCACGATCCAGGGTGAAGGTGTCAGGGGCGTCCTGATCCTGTCCGTAGGCGCAAAATTTGCAGCGGTTTGCGCAGATATTGGTATAGTTGAGGTGCTGGTTGTAAACGAAATAGGCGCGGTTGCCGTGACGTCGGCGGCGCATGAAGTCGGCCATGCGGCCGATGCCGATGATGTCGTTGCTGCGGTAAAGCCGGAGGCCGTCCTCGAAATCGAGGGACCGGTCTGCGTGTACTTTTTCAAATATCGGCAGCAGATGTTTGTCGAGAACCTGCATGTTCTTTTTATTATTACAATTATTGGATAGATAGTGTTGGCCCCGGAAAAGTGACCAGGTGGTCATTTAATAGCGGCAACAGTCCGGTTTGGCAAGCTTTTTATTGACTTTCAAAGGGGCCGACGAAATTATAGATGCCTTCAAAAGCGAGTCGTGCTAATCTGTTCCTGCACACGCTGTGATTATAAGAGGTAATATCCATGACCGACCCCTTCAAAACCCGTGATTGCTGCCCGTCGAAATCTTCGGCTGGCGGCTGTGAAACGTCCACCATATCGCTGATGGATCATATGCCGTCCAATGAACCCTGTTGCGGACCGGATCTGGCGTGCGCTAGCCGTCCGGATGAAAGACCGGGCTACATTCTGTGGCATTTTGTCGATAAATTTATTCGCACCCCTGCCGGGCCGGTGCCGCAGGTGCAAACCCAATTGACGCGCCGGGATGTGCGCGGCAATCTGGCGGTGCGACTGGGCATTAATCGATTTGAGTACAAGGTGGCCCCGGGGCTATATTGCGTTGGAACCCCCGGAGCGGAGGCCCCGGTGGTGGTGACCGCCAATTATAAGCTGACTTTCGATGCGGTGCGCCGGTCCCTGCATTGCCGGGATGCCTGGATTCTGGTGCTGGAAACGCATGGTATCAATGTCTGGTGCGCGGCGGGCAAAGGGACGTTCGGCACCCAGGAGATCATTCGACGCGTCAAGGCCACTGAATTGGCACAGGTGGTAAACCACCGCCGTTTGATCGTGCCGCAATTGGGTGCGGTGGGGGTTGCGGCTCACCTGGTCAGCAAGGGCTGCGGTTTCAAGGTGATCTGGGGACCGGTTCGCGCCGAGGATTTAAATGAATTTCTCGCCGCTGGCAACAAGGCCGGCCCGCAAATGCGCAAGGTGACTTTTACTCTGTGGGAACGGTTGGTGCTTGTGCCGGTGGAAATCAATAACCTGGGCCGGCATTTGTTGTGGCTGACACTAGCCCTTTTCGTCCTGTCGGGTATCGGCGGCGGCATATTTTCAATCACCGCCGCTCTTGAAAGGTCTGTCATGGGGTTGGCGGCGGTTGCTGCGGGCATCCTTGCCGGCGCCGTGGCCGCGCCGGTATTGTTGCCCTGGCTTCCGGGCCGCGCCTTTGCGGTAAAAGGGACGGTGACCGGCGCCGTTGCGGGACTGCTTGTGTTGATATTGTTCTGGGCGCGGGCCGGCACGCTGGAGCTGCTGGCGTTGCTGTGTTTCACTGTTGCGCTGAGCAGTTTTCTGGCGATGAATTTTACCGGGTCGACACCGTTTACGTCGCCCACCGGCGTTGAAAAAGAGATGCGCAAGGCAATACCGGTGCAACTGTTGGCGGTTGGGTTGTCGGCCGTGGCCTGGATCGGGGCGGGTTTCGCAGGGTAGGATCGCCGGAATCAGAATGTTGCCCCCTCTACCATATAAGAATAGAAGAAAGGGATAATGGAAGATGCAGCGATTTCGCTATTTACCGGAGGTAACCACCTTGAAATTGAATGCCGGGGCCTGCGTTGGTTGCGGCATGTGCGAGGCGGTCTGTCCGCACACGGTTTTCGCCGTCCATGAGCGCAAGGCCCGGATCGTTGATCTGGACGGCTGCATGGAGTGCGGCGCCTGTGCCATCAATTGTCCTGCTGAGGCGATCACGGTAACGCCGGGTGTTGGTTGTGCCGGCTACATCATCCAATCCTGGATCAAAGGCAAGGAAAATGCCGCTTGCGGCGGACCGGGATGTTGTTGATTCGAACGTGTCAATTGGGTGCGGTGGTTGGATGAAATTTTGATGTCCTGTACGCACCCACGGCGCACTGTCCGGTCCTTTATTTCATTTATTTCATTTTATTCGCTTCGGTCCTGTACAACTTCTGATTTTGTCATTTGTTCCACTCCTTTTGAGCCGACCATTCATTTCCCGCGACCGAATTCAATCCATTGGCGACCGCCGGTAAGCGGTGTCACTAAATTGTTAGTCGGAGGAGCTATGTGGAAATACCTGGTGTTGAGTATTTGCATTTGGGGGTCTATTGGGATTTTACCGAGTGATACCGGCGCGTTTGATCTGGAGATCGTGACGGAGGAGTGGGCACCGTATAATTACAAGAATGGTGACGTGTTGACCGGATTTTCGGTGGAGATCGTTCGCGCCATTATTGCCGAGTTGGGCGAGAAACATGAAATTCATCTATATCCGCCGGCGCGAAGCTCCATGATGATTGAGAAAATGCCGAATGTGATGAAATTCTCATGGTTCCGCACACCGGCGCGGGAGAAAAATTTCAAATGGATCGGTCCCATTTCCCAGGATGCGGTCTATTTTTACAAGAAAAAAGGGGACCAGCGGGTCTTCAAGACAATCGAGGATATCAAGCGCGCCGACAATATTACGGTTCCGCATCGCGGTCTCATTTTGAAGCATGTTGAGGCGCTTGGAATTACGAACATTACCAAAATCCCCAACAAGGAGGGGCAATTTCTGCACCTGTTTCGGGGTGAAGCGGATCTTTGCGTCAATTCAACTCCCCTGGGCATTGCCTACTATCTCGAAATGTTGAACATGCCTGCGGATGCCCTGGTGCAAACCCAGGTGAAGTTGTTGGAATTTCCGCTTTACATCGCGTGTTCCAAGGCGATTCCTGATAGTGTGGTCACCAAATGGCAAGAAGCGTTGGATCGCGTCAAGGCGTCAGGGCAATATAAGCGGATTTATGATAAGTATCTGAACTAGCTAATTTTTCCAATCTAGTTCGCTTAGATAAAGGTCGGTTTGCAGATAGCTGTCTTTGAGCTGGTCCACCACTTCCCCAGCCGCCGCCAGATCTCCATTGCGACCGATTTTTTCCAGTTTGATGGCTGTTTCCCAAATGTGTACAAGCCCTAAATTCGCCGCCACGCCTTTCAAGCTGTGGGCCTCTTGAACCATTGTCGCCATGTCCCGCGATTCGATTGCTTTGAGGATGTTTTGCAGATTGTTTTCTCTTTGTTGCTGGAAATTTTCCAACAGCATTTTAAGAAAAGGGACATCTCCCATGGTGCGGTCAAGGGCGCTTTGTATATCAAAATACGCGGTGGGCGGTTGCTGCATCCGGGGATGGGATGGGTCGCTGTTGGCCCCTGGCGCTGCAACCGGCCGTTGGGCATGTGCCGGCAGGAATTGTTCGATTTTTAGTTTCAGATCTTCGGGATTGAACGGCTTGGCCAGATAGTCGTCCATCCCGGCTTCCAGGCACCGCTCCCGGTCACCTTTCATTGCGTTGGCGGTCATGGCGATAATTGTCACCTTGCCGCGTGCCGATGTGCATTGGGCCGGTTTTTCCGCCTCGATCGCCCGAATCTTCCTTGTGGCATCCAAGCCGTCAAGCACCGGCATGTGAACATCCATCAGGATGATATCGTGGGCCGCTGTTTGGAAAGACGCCACCGCCTGTTGACCGTCGGCGACCGCTTGTGCATGATAGCCCAGCTTTTCGAGGATTTTCAGCGCCACTTGTTGATTGATCTCATTGTCGTCAACCACCAAAATGCTGGTTGTCGATGTCTTGGCTTGGGTCAGCGGAGGACGGGCCGCAACCGCGGATTGCGTTCTGATCGCTTTGTTGTGATTAATCACGTCCAGCAGCGCCCGGTTTAGCTTGGGTGGTGTAATCGGTTTGACGATACAGGCATCATACCCCATTGCGCCACTATCGGCGATGCTTGCCCGCGCGGCATGCGAGGTCGTCCAGATCAATTTGGGAGCGCCGAGCACCGGATCGCACTTGATCTTTGTCGCCAGTGCCATATCGCCGGTTGCGGATATCCGGTGGTCGATGACGGCCAGATCGAAGGGGACCTTGGCTTGGGTTGCGTCCTGTAGCAAACGCAACACCTCAGGGCCGGTGGCCGCCAGGCTATACCGGCAGCCCCATGATTTAAGGCTCAAACAGGTGACCTCGCGATTCAAGGTTTCACGGGCCGCCACGAGCACCCGTATGCCCTTGAAACCGGCAGGTGGGGTTGCGGTGTTTGTGATTGGGCTTGGTTTGTCGAATGTTGCGGTGAACCAGAATTGGGAGCCCATACCCTGTGTGCTTTCCACACCGATGTCACCGTGCATCATGCTCACCAACTGCTTGCAGATCGCCAATCCCAACCCGGTGCCCCCGTAGTTGCGTGTCGTTGATGCATCGACCTGCGAAAAGGCTTTGAACAATTTGTCGCGCTCATGTTCGGCAATGCCGATGCCCGTGTCGGTGACGGTAAACTGAAGAACGAAATGCGAGGTCGTTTCCCGAACCAGGGAGGTGCGAATCGTGATTTCACCTTGTTCGGTGAATTTAACCGCATTGCTGCCCAGGTTCAGCAGCACTTGTCGCAAGCGCCCTGAATCGCCTTTGAGGTATCGAGGCACCGATGGCAGGATGATGGTTCCGAATTCAAGGTCTTTTTCATCCGTTTTAATGGCGAGCAGATCGGCGATATCGTCCATCGTGGCATGGAGATCGAAATCGAGTAGTTCGAATTTCAATTCACCGGCCTCGATTTTGGAAAAATCGAGAATATCGTTGATGATTGCCAACAGCGCGTCGGAACTACTTTGAATCGTTTCGGCGTACTCGCGTTGTTCCGGGTCCAGTTTGGTCTGGGTCAGCAATCCGGCCATGCCGATAATCCCGTTCATGGGCGTGCGGATCTCGTGGCTCATGTTGGCCAGAAACTCACTCTTGGTTTGGTTTGCCGCTTCCGCCGCTGTCCGTTCATCCAAGCTGGTCGCAAAACGTTGTAGCAGTTCATTCAGCGTGCCGACCAACCAACCCAATTCGTTGTCTTTGTGCACCGGCGGCATGTGCACGGGGTTTTTAGCCGGCTCATTCGGGTTGATTGCGGTGATTGTGCGTATGATGCGCAAAAGCGGTAAAGTGAGCGAATAATAAAAGACAAAAGTGAGAACGAGTGCCAACGCGCAATTACGCAGCACGCCGGACAAAAACACGAGTCCCGCCCGGGAGACCAGGCGTTGAGTGGTGAAATAGGTGTCGATGGTTACCGAAAGGGTGCCGACTTTTTTCCCGGTACCCCGTATCTCGTAAACCAATGGATACTCGAAACTCGCCTTGGTACCAAAGGCGATTGCCGCGATGCCGCTCAAGGGCCCCTTGGTCAAGGGACGTTTTTTTTTGCCCAGGACTTCTTCATAATCGCTTGTGATGGTCGCCTGGCAGATCGCCTTGTACTCAAACAAGCCTTCGACGACATTTTGGGCGTGTTCCGGATCGAGGTTGTAAGCCGACAAGGCCGCCGATTCTTTCAACATGCTGACGGCTTCGGCGATGCCGGCATCCAAGGCATGCTTTTGATCGAAAAAATCATAGACAATTTGAGCGGCACTGAAAATGAGCCCCAGGACCAGGGCGACGGCAAGGGTGCGTTTGGTTTGAAGATAGGAAAGACGTTTTTTGAAGCTGATGTTCATTTCAGAATCATCATGACGAGATTATATTTCACAGCCTGTTCAGCATGAAATCCATAATTTCTGTTTGAACTCGATTTAAGTAGGGAGTGAAGGTGTTGTGTCTTGTAGACCTGCGTTGCGCCGGTGAAAACCGGAATCCGGATCCATGGTCCGGGATCCCCTCCAGGATCCCCCCCCAAGATCATCATAGATATCGGATCGAGCCCGGCATGACAAACAGATTTTTGATATATTTTTTGAATTACACCTCGATCTCTTGCGCCGGCATGGCGCTCAAGTCACTACGCCCTCTGACCTATTGCACACGTAATATATCGTCCTCAAACCGACTTATCTTGAACCACGAGCCGCGCACGGGTGCCAGTGAAAACAACATCGCACCTTGGGTATCGATATGTTTCGTCCGGCTATTTTGTTTTTCGGGGTAGAAAAGCGATGATGATTTCCATGCGTGGGTGGTGGGAATAACAAACACGGAAATTCGAACCGCAACCGATCACAAGCCGCGGCGAGGCGGCCCTTATTCGCTCGGCCCTTTTTCACCCGGCCCTTTGTAACCGCACTCTTTATCCATGCACATTAAAAAAGTGCCCTCCCTTTTGGTGGTTTTTTCCAGTAGGAAACTCGCCTTGCAAACCGGGCAGGGAGTCGGCACCGGTTTATCCCAGGAGGCAAAATCGCAGCCGGGATATTTGTTGCAGCCATAAAAAACTTTGCCGCGCCGGGATCTTTTTTCGACCACGTCGCCCTTGCAATCCGGCCGGGGGCAGGTTACCCCGGTACTGTTGCCGGCACCGTTGTTGCTGAGTGATTCGGTTTTCTTGCAATCCGGATAACCGCTGCAGGCGATAAATTTGCCGTAGCGTCCCTGTTTGATCACCATCGGTTTGCCGCAGTTCGGGCAGGTTTTGTCGGTGGCCTCTTCCTCGGCCACCTGCACGACCTGGACGGTCCCTTTTTCGTCACGGGTGTAATCGCTGGAAAAATTGCATTCCGGATAACCGCTGCATGCCAGGAACAGGCCGTTGCGGCCCATTTTGATGTGAAGCTGCTTTTGGCATTTGGGGCACTCAAGGCCGGTGGGCACACCGACCGCCTTCATGCTCTGCATCCCCTCGGCGGCTTTTTCGAGATCCGCCTTAAATGGCTGGTAGAAAAGTCGCAACAGATTCAGAGAGTTCATGTCGGCCGACTCAATGCGGTCAAGATCGGTTTCCATCTTGGCGGTAAAATCGACGTTGAACAGATGGGGGAAATTGGCCACCAACAAATCGTTGACAATAAACCCGAGTTCGGTGGGGTGAAAATACCCCTTGAGGAGTTCCACGTAGCCCTTGTCGCGAATTGTGGATAAAATACTGGCATAGGTGCTGGGCCGGCCGATGCCGTTTTCCTCCAGTTCCTTGACCAGCGACGCCTCGGAAAAACGGGGCGGCGGCATGGTAAAGTGCTGCTTGGGGTCGATTTTCTGAACCTTCAAAATATCGCCGACCGTCAGCTCCGGCAGGCGCGGTTTCTTCTTTTCCATTTCGCTTTGAATCTCTTCATCGGCCGAGAGATAAAGCTTCATGAAACCGGGAAACTTGATGGATGAGCCGCTGGCGTTGAACGTATACGCACCGGCTTTGACGGCCACGCTGATCTGGTTGATCAGCGCTTGTTGCATTTGCGAGGCGACAAAACGATTCCAGATCAGACGGTACAGCTTGATTTGATCCTGACTCAAATAAGGAGCCACTTTTTTCGGAGTGTTGAACACCGAGGTTGGCCGAATGGCCTCGTGGGCGTCCTGCACCTTGTTCTTGTTTTTAAAATAGCGCGGCTTTTTAAGGGCGTAGTCGTCGCCGTAGTTTTGTTTGATCAGGTCCTGGGCCTCGAGGGCGGCTTCCTGCGAAATACGGGTGGAGTCGGTTCGCATGTAGGTGATCAACCCCACCGGTTCGCCCGGCCCCAGATCGATCCCTTCATATAGCTGTTGCGCCACAATCATCGTTTTTTTGGCTGAAAAGCGTAGCTTGCGGATCGATTCCTGCTGTAATTTACTGGTGGTGAACGGGGGTTGGGGATTCCGTTTGGTGGTTTTTTTGAGGACCTTGTCGACGGTAAACGCGGCTTTTTCCAGATCGGCCAGGATTTTTTTGGCTGCCGCCTCATTGGGAATCTTGATTTTCTTGTCGTCCTTGCGGACCAGTTTGGCCGGGAAGGGTGGGGGCGTTCGGCCTTCCAAATGGGCGGTCATCGACCAGTATTCTTCCGGTTCAAATGCCTGGATCGCGCGTTCACGTTCGCAAATGACCCGCACGGCCACCGATTGGACCCGCCCGGCGCTTAACCCGCCTTTGACTTTACGCCACAGCAGCGGTGACACCTGGTACCCCACCAGCCGATCCAGAATACGCCGGGCCTGTTGGGCTTCATATTTGTTCTTGTCCAGGATCAGAGGTTTGGTCATGGCTTCCTGGATGGCCTTTTTGGTCAGTTCGTGAAACAGCACCCGATGAAAATTGCGGCCTTTTTTCTTGAGCACATCGGCGGTATGCCAGGCAATCGCCTCGCCTTCGCGGTCCGGGTCGGGGGCCAGGTAGATGTCGGCAGCGTTGCCGGCCGCCTTTTTCAAGGCGCTGATCACCTTTTGTTTGCCGGGGATACTGCGATATTTCGGTTTGAAGTCGTTTTCAATATCAATCCCGATTTCCTTGGTCGGCAGATCCTTGATATGCCCCACGGTGGCGGCAATATTAAAATCTTTGCCGAGGTATTTTTTGATGGTGCGTACTTTGGTGGGTGACTCTACAACAACAAGTGGTTTGCTCACGACGGTCCTCTTTTATGCTTCAACGTGATGCCTGGTTTTCACGGACAAAATGTTTGCCCGGTAGTTGGTTAATATAACCATTGATTTCAAGGTCGAGCAAAATTTCGGATAATTTTGCAGGCGCCAAGCCGGTTAAGCGTGTCAGTTCATCGATATGAATCGCATAGGGTTCCAGCGCGTCGAGGACGCGCAATTGGTCGGCCGGCAGCCCCTTGTCCGGCGGCGTGCCGGCAGCGGGCGCCGGTTCTTCATTGCGTAGCGACGCCAGCACGGCCGGTTCGATTTGCGGCATCAATTCATCCAGAATGTCCCGGCCGTTCTCAATCAGTTTGGCGCCTTCGCGGATCAAGCGATGCGTGCCGCTGCTGCTTTGGGACTGAATGCTGCCGGGCACAGCGAACACCTCCCGATTTTGCTCCATGGCCAAGCGCGCCGTGATCAAAGATCCGCTTTTTTGCGCCGCTTCCACGATGACGGTTCCCATGGTCATGCCGCTGATGATGCGGTTACGCTGGGGAAAATGGAACGGTTCCGGCGCGGCGTTCATGGGAAATTCGCTGACCACCGCGCCGTTTGCGGCGATCTGCTTGAACAAGGCGCGGTTTTGGGGTGGATATATCCGATCCAAACCACTGCCCAAAACCGTTATAGTCCGCCCTTGGGCGGCTAATGCGCCATTGTGGGCGGCGGTATCGATGCCGCGCGCACCGCCGCTGACAATGGTGAAACCGGCCCCGGCCAGTTCGCCGGCCAATTGATGCGCGTTTTTCAAGCCGTAGCGCGTGGCCTTGCGCGATCCCACAATGGCTGCGGCCGGCTCCAGGTTCTCCAACGTCCCCTCGACGTACAGAATCGGCGGCGGGTCCGGAATCCGTTGCAGCAGGAGCGGATATTGCGGTGAATCCAGGGTGACCAACCGGCAGCCACAATCCCGTACACGGTCAAGATCCCGACGGACGGCGTCACTTGCCCGGGGCTTTCGTAGCGCATTTGCCAGACGCACCGATACCCCTTTCACACGGCCAAGTGCGTCGCGGTCGGCGCAAAAAATATTCTGCGGCGTTTTAAACTGTTCAATTAGTCGTTTTATTAGATAGTTACCGACGCCCGGAATACTCTTCAGAATCAGCCAGGCCAGCTCCGGCTCCATACGTGACTGCAAATTTGTTGCCTATCCTTGATGAGATTATCAAAAAAAATAAAAAAGAACCTTCTTCCGGCGAGGGGGAGAAGGTCGTTGTGAGGGCAAGTTGTTGTTTGTCATGAAAACCATTAAAATCAATTAAGAATTATGAATTGGGAATTAAGAATCGCGGTTGGCCGTCATGATAAAAACGAGTACTATCCGTTGTTCTTAATTCTTAATGTTGACGACTAAACGATTCAGTCAGGCCGGCAATCATTTAAATCAGCGGTGCGGTTTTTTGCGCCCGCTGGGTTTGTGTTTGAGCATGTCTTGTGTCCGCGACCAAACATATTGCGACAGCAAAGTGATAATGATGACAAATAGTAATGAAAGTGTAAGCATGTATAATAATTCGAAGTCGGATAATTCCTCACCATTTGCAATGTCGAAAAGGCTTGTGAGCCAGATTGAGGTTTTTTCCGGAGGGCGCGGAAACATGTCCGGATGTTTACCCCAGAAATAAACCAATGAGAAGGTTGCTCCGATAATCCAAGTTCCAACAAAAAATTTTTTGATGGACGGCTTCATCTAACCGTCACCTTGCCGTAGGCTTCCAAACCCACTTCCGGTATGGTAACAGTCTCACTTCCTTTTAAAATTGTTCGCAAAAAATTGTAGTCAGATTGTTTTTCAATGACAATACATCCATAGCTTAGTCCCAAAGGTCCTTTGGGGTGAAGCCTAAATTTTCCTCTTTTTACCAAGTTACAATAAGTTTCATCATCGATTTTTTCATCAATTGCGTATAATGCAAACCATTCGTCCCTGCCTGTGAATAAATCTCGCAACGGACCGAGGAGACCTCCGGATTGTCTATCGAAGATATAATAAGAACCTGGTGGAATGGGTCCTAAATTGGGTAGACAGACTGAAATTCTTCGATTTCTATGTTCGCCGACACCTGAGAATGCTGCAAATTTTGTCACTCCAGCTTGGAAAACACTCATGAATTCATTGTTTAGTGTGAATGAACAATTAACCAATCTATTTCTCTTTTCATTTAATGGTGCTTCAAGTTTATTATCCAATGCCATTAACTTGCTGTAGGAGGAGCGGCTTTTTTATTCTCGTATTTTTTTAAGCATTTGCTCAGCCTTGCCGCCGGCCTTGCTGAAGGGGTAGCTTTTGATTACTTCCTTTAAGAAAATGCGCGCATTGGCTTTATCGTTGACTGACAGATAGGCGTAGCCGGTTTTCAACAGTGCGTCCGGCACTTTGCTGCCGTCCGGGTACTTTAGTACGACGTTTTTAAAAATCTGAATCGATTCCTGGAATCGTTTTTCCGCGTAGTGGCATTCCCCGGCCCAATAGAGCGCATTGTCCGCCAGGTCGTGGGTGGGGTGTTGCTGCGCCATGCGCATGAAAAGTGGCAACGCCTCACTGTATTTATTCTCCTGATAGGCGGCAAGCGCCTTGCGATAGAGGGTCTCCGCGCTGACTGCGGGGGCTTTGGGCGGTTTTGCCGGTTGGGCGGCCGGCGGGGGCTGCGGCGTCAACCGGGCCATTGGCGCCTTTGCCGGTGCCGGTGTTTGCGGCGCAACAGCCGATGTCTGCGGTGCTTTTGACGGCCCTAAGTCAGATGTCCGTATTTTACCGAACGCGTTGTTGGGGGCTTGCGGCTGCGGTGCCCTGGCCGCGGGTGCTTTGTGACCCGGCAGGTCGTTTTTGCCAACACCGAGCCGCTCCATGTCGCGCAGGGTGCGTTGGTGGTTGTCGACCATAAATTGAATCACCGAGATTCGATGATAGATCTCCTCCAACTTGCGGTTGGCTTCGGCGATCTGTTTTTCCAGCAACATGATGTTGGTGCGGTAGGGGTCTTCCACCTTTGGGGCCGTTGTGGCGCAACCTGCCAACAAGGTGGTGAACACGGCGAACGTAATCAAGACGCGGGCATGTCTCATTGCGACTCCTTCATCCGGTGCGGTTATTTTTTTGCGCGACCCTGCCACGCCAGCAGAATCGGACTGGCTACATAGATAGATGAATAGGTCCCGACCATGACACCGACGATCAGAGCAAAGGCAAAGTCGTGGATGATGCCGCCGCCGAGCACAAACAGGGTCACGACCACGACCAGGGTGGTAAACGAGGTCAGGATGGTCCGGCCCAGGGTTTCGTTGACACTGCGGTTGATGATGGTGGTCAGGGGATTGCGGTGATATTTTCGCAGGTTTTCACGGATACGATCGTAAACGATAATCGTGTCGTTGAGCGAATACCCGATAATCGTCAGCAACGCGGCGATAATCGGCAAGGTAAATTCTTTGTCGAAAATGGAAAACAGGCCGACGGTGATCGTCACATCATGAATCAACGCCACGATGGCGCCCATGGCATATTTTAGCTCCAGGAACCAGAACAGGGCAATGGCCACAATCAGCGCGCCCACCATGAGCCAGGGAATATTAAAACCGACTGACTTGAACAGATAGACCGCCAGCGCCAGGACGGCGGCGATAACGATGCTGACCATCCATTTCAGCTCGAAACGTCCTGAAATATAAACCGTGATCAGAAGCAGGGCGATAAACATCGCCAGCAGGGCTTTTTCCCGCAGGCTTTTGCCGACCTGAGGGCCGACCATCTCGAACGATTCGATGCTGAGTTTGACACCGGTGGCCGCTTCGATCGCGCCTTGCATTTTGGTGCTGATGGCGTCATCGGCGGCGACGTTGCTGTCGATCAGGATGCGGTAGGTGTTCGCGCCGGGCCGATCGTACTGTTGAACCGACGCATTGCCCAGTTCAATGGCGGCCAGACCGGCCTTGAGGGCCTCGATCGACACCTGTGACTCAAATTTGATCCGCATTTCCGCGCCGCCGACAAAATCAATCCCTTGCTTGGGGCCGCCGTGAATGACCAGGGAGATGATACTGATCAGAATCATGGCCACCGAAATGGCAAACGCGACTTTGCGAAAGCCGATGAAATTGATGTTGATATCAGGTTTAATCAGTTGCATGCAACTTGTCCTTTTTGATTGAAAAGATTCAAACCGGAACCGCGTCCGGCCAATATCAGATACTTAGCTGTTTCAACCGCCGTTTGCCCAGCAGCGTGTCGAACACGGCCCGTGACAGGATCAGTGCGGTGAACAGGCTCGACACGACCCCTAAACTCAGGGTCACGGCAAAACCCTTCACCGGTCCGCTACCAAAGGCGTAAAGCACCAGGGCAGCAATAAACGTGGTGACATTGGCGTCCAGAATGGTCAAAGTGGCGCGGTCATACCCGGCATCCACGGCAGCCCGCGCGGATTTGCCGATGCGCAGCTCTTCCCGGATCCGTTCGAAGATCAGCACATTGGCGTCGACGGCCATGCCGATGGTTAAAATGATCCCGGCAATGCCGGGCAACGTCAAGGTGGCATCGAACGCCGCCAGACCGCCGGCAATCAGGATGATGTTGACGATCAGGGCCAGATTGGCAATCAAACCGGCCCCCTTGTAATAGATCATCATGAAAAGGATGACCAGGGCACCGCCGATGAGCATGGAGACGAGCCCTTTGCGGATGGAATCGGCACCCAGGGAAGGGCCGACTTTCTTTTCGTATAGCGTTTCCACCGGTGTTGGAAACGCTTCACGCAGCACCAGGGCCAGATCCTTGGCGCTTTCGTCGGTGAACTGACCGCTGATGATGGCATCGCCGGCAATTTTTTGCCGGATAACCGGGGCTGAATAGACCTCGTTGTCCAACACGATGGCCAGTCGTTTGCCGACGTTGGCCTCAGTCAGGCGTTCAAAAATGCGCGCCCCTTTGCGGTCGAATTTTATAGCGACGATCGGTTCGTTGGTTTGCTGGTCGAATTGCACGCGCGCTTCGGTTAAATACGCCCCGGTCAGTTCCGCTCTTTTTTTAAGCAGAATCGGTTGCCCCTTGGCGTCCGAACTTTTGTTGTTGAAATATAAAACCTGACTGCCCGGCGGGACCCTGCCTTGCAGGGCGCTGTTCAGATCGTTGATTTCGTCCACCAGTTTGAATTCAATCTGGCCGGTTCGCACCAGCAGGTCTTTGACTTTGCTTTCATCCTTGATGCCGGGCAGTTGCACGATGATCTGTTTTTCCCCCTGGGGCCGGATATCCGGTTCACGCGTGCCGGTAAAATCGACACGGTTGCGGATCTTATTCAGGGCCTGATCGGCAGCTTGCCGTTTGAGGCGCTGCACCTCTTCGGGGGTGAGGGTCAAATCGAAGGTGCTGTGATCGACATCCTTGCGGGTCTCTATTTTCAGGGTGGGGTAGTCGTCTTCAAGCAGTTTTTGCAGCTTGTCCAGTTCCGTGTTGGCGCTGGTTGTGATTTGGATATGGGTGGGACCCGGCTTCTTGATACCGGCAACGCGAATGCGGTCCTTGCGCAAGGTGCGCCGCAATTCGTCATACATGCGATTGACTGTATCAGCGACGGCTTTGTCGGTATCGACCTCCAACACCAGATGCAGGCCCCCCTGCAGATCGAGCCCCAGATTGATTTTTTTATGCGGCCAAAGGGTCGGATCCTCTAATTGTTGTGACACCATGTGGACGGTCGGCATCACACAGATGATTGCGGCCACCAAAACCGCCGCAATAAAGACCGCTCTCCATGAAAAGTTGCTCAATGCTCCGTTCCTTTCTTTTGCTGTCCGGCGTCTTGTCTTTGAATTCGGCGTTCGCCGGCCGCTGGTGAGTTCGATCTAGCCGCGCGGCATGCATCAATACCGGTTGATGGCATCCTCGTGCAAGAACACGTGTCTAACGCGTACTCCCTGCACAGCAGGCGCCGCCGGTTTGATTCTGTGGCGGCGGCCCACTTTGCCCGGGCACCAACTAACAAAACGCAATCCAGGGGCGCTGTTTGGCGCGCTTTCAGGATAAGTCGCACGACCCGTGCATAGACGCCCATGTATACAAGACGAGACCGTCGCGAAATCTATTTGGAATCGTTTGAATCTTTTTTTTCGTCTTTTTTCTTTTCGTCTTTTTTCGGCTGGGACTGGGCCGCGGGTTTGACCAGCGTCGAAACGTTGGCGCGATTGACTTTTACCCGCACTTTGTCGGCGATTTCCACGGTCAGCACATTTTCATCGACCCCGGTAATGCGGCCATAGATGCCGCCGCCGGTGATAACCCGATCGCCTTTTTTGAGGGCACCGAGCATTTCCCGGTGCTCTTTCTGGCGTTTTTGCTGGGGGCGAATCAACAGAAAATAAAAGACGACGAAAATAAGAATAAACGGCAACATGCCGCCCAAACCACCGACACCGCCCTGACCGGCCGCGCCGCCGGATGTACCCATTGCGTATGCGAGATCGACCAAAACAAAACCTCCTTAACCCGAATTAAATGTATTTTTTGAATCTGTTTGTGTTATTTTTTTTAAAAAATGGCGCACATATACTTTAATTTATTGATGACGTCAAATCATTCTTGCCGGTGGTTGGGGACTGGTGAACTTTCAAGACGTGGGATTGCAGCTTGTGTCCATCCGCAAATAGCATCTTTTGGTTCAGACCAAGGTCGCAATCGGGCTACGGTCTTGGCCTGAACCAAAAGCGACTATTTGCGGCTGGACACGAACTTACGACATTTCGGTGGTTACTGCTCGGCCGGTATCCACAGATTTTCGCCGTCGAACTGGATCATGTTCACATTTTGATAATCGATGCTGTCCAGCAGTTCAAATACCCTTCCCATGTTGTAGACGACAATCTTGGTCAACGGTTCCAGCAGGTTCAGGTCGGACGACAGTTTTTTTTCCTGTATATTATAAATGTAGACCATTCGTTCCGAAAACTTCAGCAGTTTGCCGATCCCGGAGCTATAGCCCGAGGCGGCCGGCTCATCCGACCGGGGGGACAATTCCACCCCTTTGCGGTAAAAATAGTCTTTCAAGAGTTTAAAATGGATGTTCCAGATGTTGTCGCCGGGCTGGACGACGTGGATGCCGTAGAGGGCATCCTTGGATGCGGATGAGTCTGTTGCGGCGATATCTTTCTCCACAACTTCGCCTTCTTTAAGTTTGATTTCGTCCAGAATCGTCTGCATGCGCACCGTGGTGTCCCCCACCTTGATCGATTCGTCGGGCTTGACCAGCGCATCGAGCCCCTGCCCGACCCCAAGCTCGTCCTTGCGCGCTTGCATGATCGACTTCAGATCTTCATCTTTTTCAAGTTGGTCGTAATCGATCACCGTTTCCGGTTCAACCGCCACCTGCGTTTTGGGTGCGACTTGCGCGGCCGGTTGGACGGGCGTTTTACGGGAGAAGAATTGGGATGCAACTATGATAGCGATGAGAACCACCGCCAGGCACATGACGATGAAGAACATTTTGCGCGATGAATCCAATGGCTGTTTCGGCATGCTATTAACCCCTGTTGATGCGACTGTCACCCGGCCCCATGCGGCGGTCGCCCTCGATGCGGATCGATAGATCCCGTCGTTGCTCAAGATCGAGAATTTCTTTACGTTTGCGGTTTTGCAGATAATCGGCGACTTCCACCGGCAACACGCCGGTCACTTTGTGCGTCTCGGGCTTCAAGGTTTCCAGGCGCAGTCTGCGCAAAAAACTCAAGGCGAGCATTTCCGTGGACGGCACCAATCCCTTGCCCTGGCATTGCGGACAGGTGTGGAAATTGACAAATTCGATCGACGGCCGCAGGCGTTGACGATTCATCTCCAACAGCCCGAATCGCGACAGACGGCCCACCTTGCTGCGGGCGCGGTCGGTGCGCATATGCTCTCTGAGCGTTCGTTCAATCTGGGCCCTGTTTTTGGGCTCGCGCATATCGATAAAATCGATGACAATCAAGCCCCCCATGTCGCGTAAGCGCAACTGGCGCGCGATTTCCTCGGCAGCATCCAGATTGGTCATCAGTGCGGTTTTTTCGATCGACCGTTCGCGCGTGCCCTTGCCGGAATTGACGTCGATGGCGACCAGGGCTTCGGTTTGTTCGATGACGATGCTGCCGCCGGATTTGAGATTGACGCGGCTTTCGAAAATCGACGCGATCTGGCTTTCCAGTTGGTATTTGGTGAAAATCGGCTTGGCGCCCTTGAACAGTTTTACAATATTACTACTACGCGGGGAGATCAGACTGACGAACTCCTTTACTTCCCGGAAGATCGAAGGATCGTCGATAAGAATCTCACTAATTTCAGGCGTCAGATAATCGCGAATGGAGCGCACCGATAAATTGCGTTCCTTATACATGAGCGTCGGCGCTTCGGCCTTGGTGCTTTTTTTGGCGATGTTTTTCCACATGCGCATCAGATAACGCAGGTCTTTGGAAATCTGGGTTTTGGTGCAGTTCTCTCCAACGGTGCGCACGATGACGCCGTAGTCGTCGTCAATTTTGAGCTTTTCAATGATGTCTTTTAAATTCTGACGTTTCTCCTCGTCTTCGATTTTGCGCGAAATGCCGCGATTTTTACTCCCTGGCATCAAGACGATATAGCGTCCCGGCAGGCTGATAAAGGTGGTCAGCATGGCGCCCTTTTTGCCGATCGGATCTTTAACCACCTGCACCAGCAGTTCCTGGCCTTTTTTGACCACATGCTCGATGGAACGGTCCCTGGAATGATTTTCCTGAAAATAGTCGTGATGAATCTCCTGGATTTGCAAAAAGCCGTGCCGCTCGGCGCCGTAATCGATAAAGGCGGCTTGCAGGCTGGGCTCCACGCGGGTTACGATACCTTTATAGATATTGCCGTGGGTAATTTCGCGCGCCGCGCTCTCGATGTGAAATTCATCCAGTTTGTTCTCTTTGACCACCGCAATGCGGCACTCCTCGGGGTCGACGGCGTTGATTAGGATTTTATATGTCATTTGAAAACTCGTGGTGCCGGGTTTTACCGACAGGCTAGGGTCCATCCGGGTTTGCTAGTTGACTTTGCTTGAAGTATTAGATTGTTAGGCTTAAGTCAAACTTTTTATGCCGCCGGTTCGCAGGCCGCGTCTTCCTGTCAGTGGGGTTTTCATTCTTTTGCCGCAGGGCAATCTCGCAGTTAGAAATCATCCGGATAATGTTGGTGGGCACGGCCCACTCTGCGTTATCAGATGTGCGCTTCAAATTTCCAAATGCGATTGTCCCGTCTTTTGCCCCGGCAGGCTTGCCAAACCACCGACATTGTGGCATGAAAGAAAAATTCCAAAACGCGTGGCCTGAATCCGCTTTATTTTTCGAACGGTTACGAGTCACCCGATGCTGATCGGACAGTGCGAAAACCGTTCAGGCGAAATAAAATCACCATCAATTCCCAGGAATGCAAAACAATGGAACAGACCTACACGCCGCAACAAATAGAAGCCAAATGGCAGCAAACATGGCAGGACTGGCAATTGTTCACGGTTTCGGAAGATCCGGAAAAAGAAAAATACTATCTGTTGGAAATGTTCCCCTATCCGTCCGGCAAGATTCACATGGGACATGTCCGCAACTACACCATCGGTGATGTGGTCGCCCGCTATAAACGCATGCGCGGTTTCAATGTCCTGCACCCGATGGGGTGGGACGCCTTTGGCATGCCGGCCGAAAACGCCGCCATTGCCAACCGGACCCACCCGGCCGAATGGACTTACGAAAACATCGATACCATGCGCGCCCAGTTGAAACAGATGGGCTTTAGCTATGATTGGAACCGCGAGATCGCCACTTGCCGGCCGGAGTACTATCGCTGGGAACAGTGGCTCTTTCTCAAGATGGTTGAAAAGAACATGGCCTACCGCAAGGAATCGTTTGTCAACTGGTGCGAAGATTGCCAGACGGTGCTGGCCAACGAACAGGTGGAGGCCGGCATGTGCTGGCGTTGCGGGCAAGCGGTTCGTCAGAAAAAACTGTGGCAGTGGTTTTTCAGAATAACCGATTTTGCCGACGATCTGCTGGTCCACTGCGATCAATTGCCGGGCTGGCCCGACAAAGTCATCACCATGCAGAAAAACTGGATCGGTAAAAGCTATGGCGCCGAGATCCGGTTTGCCGTGGCGGACTCGGAACAAGTCATATCCGTGTTCACCACCCGGCCGGACACGATTTTCGGCGCCACGTTCATGTGTCTGGCTCCCGAGCATCCCCTGGTTGTCGAGTTGTCCCAAGGGACCGCCGAAGAAAACGCGGTGCAGGCCTTTGTGGAAAAAATGGCGATGCAGGATCGCAGCGCCAAGGCGGTCGAAGGAAATGAAAAGGAAGGGGTTTTTATCGGCGCCCACTGCGTTAATCCGATGACCGGTCAAAAGATGCCGATTTATACTGCCAATTTTGCCCTGATGGAATACGGCACCGGGGCCGTCATGTCTGTACCGGCCCATGATCAGCGCGATTTCGAATTTGCCCGCAAATACGAACTGCCCATCATTGCGGTGGTGCAACCGCAAGAAACCGCCCAGGACGAGCCCCTGACCCCGGACACAATGGAAAAAGCGTACGTGGGCGAGGGGATAATGATCAATTCCGGGCAGTTCAACGGCAGTCACAACAAGCAGGCCCAGCAGGATATAACCGCCCATTTGGAAGCAAACAAGCA
This sequence comes from Desulfobacterales bacterium, assembly GCA_028282295.1. Classification (GTDB taxonomy): domain Bacteria; phylum Desulfobacterota; class Desulfobacteria; order Desulfobacterales; family JANQIE01; genus JANQIE01. The sequence continues at coordinate 42,902 of JANQIE010000085.1, forward strand.
CGGCCGCCAAACCGTGAGTTTCCGGTTGCGAGACTGGGGGATTTCCCGGCAACGCTACTGGGGCGCTCCCATACCGATGGTGCATTGTTCTATTTGCGGAATTGTGCCGGTACCTGAAACCGACCTGCCGATTTTGCTGCCCGAGGACGCGCAACTACTCGAGGGCGGCAAATCACCCCTGGCCACCCTGGAAACGTTCATCCAAACCACCTGCCCCAAATGCGGCAGCGCCCAGGCGCGCCGTGAAACCGATACCATGGATACCTTTGTCGAATCTTCCTGGTACTTCGAGCGGTACTGCAGCCCGCGTTACGAAGACGGCATGTTCGACAAAGCCGCCGTCGATTACTGGATGCCGGTGGATCAGTACATCGGTGGGGTGGAGCATGCCATTTTACATCTGTTGTATTCCCGTTATTTCACGCGCGTGTTGCACGAACTCGGCCTGGTCAGTTACAAGGAGCCGTTCACGCGGCTGCTGACCCAGGGGATGGTCTGTAAAGAGACCAACGCCTGTGAGACCCATGGGTTTTTACACCCGGACGACGTGCAGGTCCGCGACAAGCAGCTTTTCTGCAAGATATGCGGGCAGCCGGTCACCACCGGGCGGGTCGAAAAGATGTCCAAATCCAAGAAAAATGTGATCGACCCCAATCTACTGCTGGATCGCTATGGAGCGGACACCACCCGCCTGTTTTGTCTGTTTGCCGCCCCCCCCGAGCGGGACCTGGAATGGAGCGAGCAGGGCGTGGAGGGCGGTTTCCGCTTCCTGAACCGGGTCTGGCGGTTGGCGGCCAAGTGGATCGGGATCGTCAAACCCGTAACCCCGTATGACGGCGTCCCCGGCCAACTGACCGGCGATTTGGCGGATCTGAACCGGAAGATCCATGAAACCATTTACCGCGTAACCCGCGATATTGACGACCGGTTCCATTTCAACACGGCGATCAGCGCGGTCATGGAGTTGGTGAACGTTATGCACGGCATTGGCACCGACCATGCCGACGACGATGACACGCCCGCGGTGATGCGCGCCGCCCTGGAAACGGTGGTGGTCTTGCTGGCGCCCATCGTGCCGCATTTCGCCGAGGAGATTTGGCAGACCCTGGGGCATACCCAAAGTATTGTGTGCGCCCCCTGGCCCGCCTACCGCGAAGACGCCCTTATCAAGGACGAGGTCCTGATCGTGGTGCAGGTCAACGGTAAACTGCGCAGCCGGTTCAACCTGCCCGCGGACACCGATCAGGAAACGATCAAGCAGCAGGCATTGAGCGATGAACGAGTCCAAAGCTTTATCGCAGGCAAAACCATTCGCAAAGTGATCGTCGTGAAGAACAAGCTCGTCAATATTGTGGTGTAGTACTTTTTTAAATATTACCGTTCAAAAGGAATTGACCGCGGTCAAAGGGTATGGTTGAAGGATTGAAAAAAAGTCGGCACGGTCTGATTATAATTTTCATGGTTTGCCTGATGTCTTCCTGCGGGTTTCGCTTTGTCGGCGAGGGTAAATTCCCGGCCGACGTTCAGCGGATTTTTATTGCGATTTTCGAAAACCGCAGCAATGAAACCGGTGTGGAAAGCCTGTTTACCAATGACCTGGTCGATGAGTTTACCCGCAACCGCAAAAACGCCCTGGCCGCAAAGCCGGCCGCCGATGCGCAACTACACGGTGTAATCGAGTCGATCACGCAGGAAACGATTTCCCGCAGCGGACAGCTCAGCGCCCTTGAGCGGCGCGTCCGTGCGGCGGTGGCCCTGCGCTTGACCGATTCCAACGGCCGCCTGTTATGGAAGCGCGAAGTGTCCGAAGAAGAAGAGTATGCCGTGGGCAGCAGTAATTCCGCAACCGAACGAAACCGCAAGGACGCCATCGAAGAACTCTCCAAACGCCTGGCCGAGCGAATCTACGATCGCCTGACGGATGATTTCTAAGTTTGCATTAATTTATTAAAAAAAGATGATTCAATGGCGAAATTGGGAACCGAAAAGAAACCGGTAAGATTCAGGGCCCAGACTGAGGAAAGGCTGCAACAGCTTGCATCGCTTTGCGACCAAAACGGATGGCAATTTATCGGAGGGTACGAACCGGACGAGCCGGAAGACATATCCGAGGTTGAGTATATGTTGAATCCAGAGGACTTTGAATCACAGCCTCGTATGAGCCATGCCGATAACAGGACCATTGCATATGACGGCCCAAAGATCGGCCGAAATGAGCAATGCCCATGTGGAAGCGGTAAAAAGTATAAGAAGTGTTGCCTGTGATGTGACAAAAGATTCAGCATCTGTTTTCGGCTGAAAACAGACGGTGAAGGGGGATACAGTCCTAAGACGGCCGAAGCGACGCTTCGGCCGGTGCAATTCAGCGGTGCCCGGCGGTTTGCCGGATTCAAAATCTGAAGTTATTTTTTTCGCCAGCCCTAAGCTTTAAGGGCGTTGACCTTTTTGGTGAGCCGTGCGATTTTGCGGGCCGCGGTGTTGCTGTGGAGCACGCCTTTTTTGGCCGCTTTGTCGATGACCGACTGGGCGGTGTTCAAATGGCCCCGGGCGGCTTCGACGGCATTTTCGGATATGGCGGTATGCACTTTCTTGATGACGGATTTGACGCGCGTTTTAACGACACGGTTGCGCAGTCGTTGGATGTTATTTTGTCGCGCTCGTTTTAAAGCGGATTTATGGTTTGCCAAGGTGAAACTCCTTTCAAAGGTATTTGTTTAGAATCTGGATCAATTATATAAACCCTCTGTCGATGTCAAGCGTTTTTTATCGTCAGCCAGCGCCCATACCGATCATACCACTGGGTTGAATGCCGTAAAACATGTCTGAATCCCGACAAATTACCAAAGCCGCCGGCGTCGTGAGCGCGGCCACATTTGCCAGCCGTGTGCTGGGGTATATCCGCGATATGGTCATCGCCTGGTTCTTCGGCGCCGGGATGAGCGCGGATGCGTTTATCGCCGCTTTCACGGTGCCCAACATGTTACGGCGTTTATTTGGTGAGGGGACATTGAGCAGCGCGTTTATTCCGGTTTTTAGTGATATCTTGTCCCGGCAGGGAAAGAACGAGGCGCTGTGCATGGCGCAGGCGGCATTTCGATTGGTGGCTGTATTGCTTCTGGCGATCACGGTGGTCGGGGTTTTTTTGTCGCCTCAGATTGTCAAGCTTATCACCCCGGGATTCGGCAGTGTGCCGGAAAAACTCGCGTTGACCATCCGGTTGACAAAGATCATGTTGCCGTATGTTTTTTTCGTCGGTCTGGTGGCGTTATGCATGGGCGTTTTGAACGGTCTGGATCATTTTCTGGCGCCGGCTCTGGCGCCGGTGATGTTGAACGTGGCTATGATCGGCGCGGTTTTGTGGTTGGCTCCGCGTTTTGACCAGCCGGTTTACGGATTGGCCGTGGGGGTTCTGATCGGAGGCGGATTACAGCTTTTGCTGCAATATCCTTTTCTAAAACAAAAAGGGTTTGCGTTCGACTTGTCGTCCCCCTGGCGTCATCCGGGGTTGCGTCGCATCGGCGGCTTGCTGTTTCCGGTGGTGTTCGGGGCTGCGGTTTATCAGATCAATATTTTGGTTGATCGCTTCCTGGCGTCACTGCTGCCCGGTGGGAGTGTTTCTTATCTTTATTATGCCGATCGGTTGGTTCAGTTTCCTTTGGGCTTGTTCGGCATGGCCGCTGCGACCGCCAGCCTGCCGTCCCTTTCCAGGCAGGCCGCCCGCCAGGATCTGGCGGCATTTCGTCGGACCGTGACGGAGTCCTTGCGGCTGGTTTTGTTTATTATTGTCCCGGCAATGGTTGGCTTGGTGGTGTTGCGTGAACCGATAACGGTGCTGTTGTTTCAGCGAGGGGCGTTCGATGCCACGACCTCCCGATTGACCGCGGTGGCGGTTTTATACTATGGTATGGGTCTGTGGGCGTTTGCTTCCGTCCGAATTGTGCTCGTGGCCTACTATGCGCTGCAGGATACGCGGACACCGGTTGTCTACGCGGCGATCGCCGTTGGTTTCAACATCGCCGCCGGCATCGTTCTGATGCGCTATCTGGACCACGGTGGACTGGCGTTGAGCACGTCGCTGGCTTCGGTGATAAACCTTGGTCTGTTGTTGCGGACCTTGCGGCGTAAACTGGGTCCCATGGGCTGGCGCGCCCTGGTGGCGGCACTTGTCCGAATCATCATTTGCGCGGGCGCTATGGGGCTTGGCGTTGGCATACTGGCCGGGCACTTGGTCGGTTCATATCACGACGGCACGCTTGTTCGGTTGTACGGTCTTGGCGTCAGTATACTTTCCGGGATCCTGATTTACGGTATTTGCGCGTTTTGCACGCGCAGTCCGGAATTAGGCAATATCATCGATTTCTTTCGCAAGCCCAAAGGGTTACAAAAAACGTGAGCACACGACATGCAATCTTGATGAGTCTGGGCGTCCTGATTTTGTTGGCTACGGCTTTGTACACCGTTTTTGGGGACAAAGGCCTGGTGGACGTGCTGCATTTGAAAGCTGAAAAAGCGCGCGTGACGGCGATCAATCAAGAGCTGACCGATGAAAATCTCAAGCTTTACCGTGAAATCGAGCGGTTAAAAAAAGATCCTGAATATATTGAGGAGGTCGCCCGCGGTGAACTCGGTGTTGTGGGCCAGGATGAGTTGGTCATCAAATTGAAAAAAGGCCGCTGATAAAATAATATCGTGTCCATCCGGAAATGGTAGATTTTGGCGCCCGGCAAGGCCCGAGCACTTTTTAAAACCGCAGGCATAGTCATGCTATGTCGAGGATTTTAAAAAATGCGAGAACGCCGCCGGGGGCCAAAAAATGCCATTTCCGGATGGACACAACCTAACCCTAAATCAAGCAGGTATAATGACGGACAACGATTTCAACACACTGACCATGGCCAAGCTGTACGCCGATCAGGGGTACTATGTCGAAGCCGCCGACGTCTATCGATTTCTCCTCAAGCAATCACCAGGCGATAAAGAACTTGAAAAGGCACTGGCCGATGTCGAAGCCCAGATCGAGCCCCCGGAACCGCAGCCGTTTGGCGCCGTTGAGAACGAGCAGTTTGAAGAAAAAGCAAATCTGGAAAAGTTGTTTGAGCAATTCAGCGACTGGCTGATCCGCTACCGCCGGGTACGTGATCTGCATCGAATAAAGCAAAAACTAGTAAAATAGCACATTTAAAAATATGAATGCCTATCCGAACCAGTCCGGAGGTTCACTGCGGCCGGGACCGGGACGTGGGGGCGTTTGTGCCTATGCAATAAAAAAATGGGGTCGTTTACCATAGCAATATAAGGAGGATTGATGCGCATCCAAAAAGGTCTTAACCTATCTTTGGCCGGGTTGTTATTGTTCGTCACATTCATGGGGCTCAGCGGATGCTCGGCCTTGAAGTCCCGTTCCAAGGGCGCGACGCCACCGGCAGCCTCAGCCAAATCAACGCAAGCCACACCCCGTTATTTTGAATTTGAAGATGTTTTGATTCCCGGTGAGTTGAAGATTGTGCGGGGGGCTTCGTTTGTATTCCAGGCGCAGGGTATGACGGCCGGTGTTCTGGCGTTTAAAGGGCGAGTGGAACTGCATTCGTTGATCACTTTTTTTGAAAAAAACATGGTCAAGGACAACTGGCAGGAGATTGCTTCGTTTAAATCACCACGTACGATGATGCTGTTTAACAAGCAGAATCGCTGGTGCGTAATCAACATTCGTGATGGTGAGTTGAGCACGGCCATCGAGATCTGGATATCGCCGTCGAACGGCATGTCCGCGGGTAGTATTTCCGAAAGCGGTTTGTTGCGCTGATAACGATCTGCTGCTAAGGGCTCTGTAAACGCCAAACGTTGAATCGAGTTGAAGGTCCGTCATGCGTGTGAAGGGCAAAACGGTTTTATTGGGTGTCTGCGGCGGGATTGCGGCCTACAAGAGTGTTGAACTAGTGCGCCTGTTGACCAGACAGGAGGCGCGGGTACGTGTGGTAATGACATCCAATGCCCGCTGGTTTGTGGGGCCGGGGACGTTCCAGGCCCTGTCCGGCTTGCCGGTTTGTGACAACCTCTTCGCCGAGCAGGACGACGCGGCCATGCGTCATATCGATTGGGCGCAACAAGCCGATATTGTCGTTGTCGCCCCGGCCACAGCCAACGTGATCGGCAAAGTGGCCAATGGGATTGCCGATGACGCCCTGACGACCTTTGTGATGGCGGCCACGGCGCCGGGGATCATGTGCCCGGCCATGAATACCCATATGTATGAGAAACCGGCGGTGCAGCGCAACATCGACACTCTGGAAGCGGACGGTTGGTACGTAATGGAGCCGGATGCCGGGCAGTTGGCCTGCGGCACACTCGGTCCCGGCCGTTTGCCCGAACCGGCCGCCATTGCCGATCGCATCACGGCACGGCTGACGCCCAAGGATCTTGCCGGCAAGCGTGTTCTGGTGACCGCCGGTCCGACCCATGAAGCCATCGATCCGGTGCGGTTCATCAGCAATCCAAGTACCGGTAAAATGGGCTACGCCATTGCACGGGCCGCCGGGCACCGGGGCGCCGAGGTGACCCTGATCAGCGGGCCGACCCATTTGACGCCGCCGTATTACCTGCAAACCATTGGCGTGCAGACAGCGCAGGAAATGGCCGATGCGGTCTTTGAACGGGCCAAGCAGGCTGATGTTATCGTCAAGGCCGCTGCCGTGGCCGACTATCATGTCCGGGCACCGCGTACCCATAAGATAAAAAAGCAATCGGACTCGCTGCAGATCGGCCTTAAAAAAAATATCGATATCCTCGCCGAGCTTGGTCGCCGCAAAAAGAATCAGATACTGGTCGGTTTTGCCGCTGAAACCCGGGACCTGGATGTCAACGCCAATGAAAAACTACAGCGTAAACACCTGGATATGATCGTCGGCAATCTAGTTGGCAATGCCGACTCCGGTTTTGGCGCCGAGACGAACCGGGTGGTTTGCTACACGCAGGGCAAACGGCCCGAAGCACTGCCCCTGCTGCCGAAAGATGACGTGGCCCACGCACTTTGGGACCGCATTGTGCAAACATTCATAACAAGTGACGGCTCGTGATGTCCGAACCCGAATCTCATCGTGTGTCCATCGCACCGCAACAATTTGCCGCGGTTGTCGATCAGGTGCGGCAAAGTTTGACAGCGTTGGCGCAGCAGGGACTCGACGGGGTTGATTGCTCGCGTCAAAGCCTTGCAATTATTGAAAGGTGGGGCCGTGAACCGGCGGTTGACGCACAGGATTTGGACGGGGTTCGCAAGATCCTGGGGGACTGCCGGCGCTGCCGTCTGGCACGGGGCCGCAAGGCGATTGTTTTTGGTGAAGGGGATGCCGACGCCGATCTTGTTTTTGTCGGGGAATACCCCGCCGTCGAGGACGATCGGCAGGGGCGTCCGTTCACGGGCTCTGCGGGGCGCTTGCTGGCCCGCATTATCGAAGCCATGTCGTTGACCCGCGAGCAGGTTTATCTTTGCAGCATCGTTAAATGCTGTCCGACCGACGACCGCCCCCCATCATCGGAAGAGATCGAAGCCTGCCTGCCGTTTTTAAAACGCCAACTGGCCGCATTGCAACCCAAGGCGATTATTGCTCTGGGCGGTCTGGCCGCCCGGACATTGTTGGCGAGCCCCGAACCGATTGCCCGGTTGCGCGGCAGGTTCCATGAATATCAACAGATCAAAGTCATGCCGACGTTTCATCCCGCCTATCTGCTGCGCCACCCGGAGCACAAGCGTGCCGTGTGGGAGGATGTGCAGCAGGTTATGCGGCTGCTCGGCCTAAAAGCCGGTAAGTAGTGGTTTAAATCAATGTCATTCAAAAGGATCGTAAACCATGCGAACGACGCTTTTCCAATGGTTCACCCTTTGTGTCCTGGCGGTTGCCGGTGTGATGCCCGCGCCCGCCCTGAGCGCCACTTCCCAGGTCCATAGCATCAGGATTGAAAGCCCCATCGGTGTCGCGGTGGCCGAGTTTGTTGACAACGGCATCAAAGCCGCCAACCGGGCCGATGCCGCCTGCGTGTTGATCGAACTCGATACGCCCGGCGGCCTGGGAGTTTCGATGCGCACCATTGTGCAGGCGATTTTAAACAGCCGGATACCGGTGATTGTCTATGTTGCCCCCAGCGGTGCCCGTGCGGCGTCCGCCGGCGTGATGATTACCATCGCGGCGGATGTCGCCGCCATGGCACCCGGCACCAATATCGGCGCCGCCCACCCGGTGAGCGCCGGCGGTAAGGAAATTAACAAAACCATGGATGAAAAGGTGACCAACGATATGGTCGCCTATGTGAAAAGTATTGCCGAAGAACGTGGTCGTAACGCGGCGTGGGCTGAAAAAGCGGTGCGCGAGAGTATTTCCGCCACGGAAACCGAAGCGCTCAAGGAAAAGGTGATCGACCTGATCGCACGCGACCGCGACGCGCTTTTAAAGGCGCTGGACGGCCGTGACATCAAAGGCAAAGGCACCCTTAACCTTAAGGAGGTTGAGATTGTCGAGGTTAAGGAAAATTTGCGAACCAAGGTCTTGAAAATCATCAGCGATCCGAACATCGCGTATATTTTGCTGATGATCGGGTTGGCCGGTCTTTACTTCGAACTCAGTCATCCGGGGGCGATCGTTCCGGGGGTGATCGGCGGGATTGCGATTATTCTGGCCTTTTTTGCCATGCAAACCCTGCCGGTCAATTACGCCGGGATCCTGCTGATCGTCCTGGCATTGGTTTTCTTCATCATGGAGATGAAAATCACCAGTTACGGGTTGTTGAGCGTGGCCGGTATTATTGCCCTGTCTTTGGGCTCGCTGATGCTCTTCAAGGACGCCGGGCCGGCGATCCGATTGTCCTGGGGGGTTCTGGTGCCGACCCTGGTCATGGTGTCAGGGTTTTTTGTGATGGCGGCCGGGCTTGTGTTTCGCGCCCATACCCGTAAACCGATGACCGGCGTGCGCGGGTTGATTGGTGAAACCGGTACTGTGAAGGCGGCGTTATCCCCGGCCGGTAAAGTGTTGGTGCACGGCGAACTGTGGCAGGCCAAGGCCGACCGGGAGGTTGCCGCCGGAGAAAAAGTCCGCGTGACCGCGGTAAACGGTCTGGTTTTGAAGGTGGAGCACTTTACGGAAGAATAGGGCGACGAATTCTATCAAAAGGAGATGAAAGATGCTTAATCTTTATGGAATTGTGATCATAGCCGCACTGGTCATTTTGTTCCTTTGGAGTGCGCTCAAGGTTCTGAACGAGTATGAACGCGGGGTGATTTTCCGCCTGGGCCGTGTCATCAAGGCCAAGGGGCCCGGCCTGATTATTTTGATCCCGATTATTGATAAAATGGCGAAAGTCAGTTTGCGCCTGGTCGCCATGGATGTAGATCCGCAGGATGTCATCACCCATGACAATGTATCGGTAAAAGTGAATGCCGTTATTTATTTTCGGGTGATCGATCCGATCAAGGCCATCATTGAAGTGGAAAACTATCACTATGCCATGAGCCAATTGGCCCAGACTACCTTGCGCAGTGTGTGCGGACAGGCCGAACTGGACGAATTACTTTCGGCGCGTGATAAAATCAACACCCAGTTGCAGGAGATTCTCGATACCCATACCGATCCCTGGGGCATCAAAGTCGCCACCGTGGAATTGAAACATATTGATCTGCCTTCGGAGATGCAGCGCGCCATGGCCAAACAGGCCGAAGCCGAACGGGAGCGGCGTGCGAAAGTAATCAATGCCGAAGGTGAATATCAGGCCGCCTCGAAACTTTCCGAAGCCGCCCAGATTATCGACGAGTATCCGGTTGCCCTGCAACTGCGCTACTTGCAGACCATGCGCGAGATGTCGGCCGAGCAGAACACGACCACCATCTTTCCGTTCCCCATGGATGTTTTCAAACCGTTGCTGAAGTTTCTGGATGGCAAAGACAGGGGGTGATTTACCCCGACTTTTGAAACGTTGGCGTTTATTATAAAAGATGTTGCACCAGCGCCCGGGTTGCTTCATCAGGTGGGGAGGAGATGGTTTTGCGCAGGGCTTTTTGGCAGGCCCGGAACACCCACAGGGCTTCGTTGGGCCGCTGCTGGTCGAGATACAGACGGATCAGTTCGCGGTAGCTGTTCTCAAAAGACGGATCGATCTGCATTAGGGTTTGGTAGCACCAGATGGCCCGGTTTACGGCATTGTTGGAAAGGTGAATGTCTGCCAGAGCGAGGTGCAGTTGGCGGTGTTTCTGCTTTAGTTTTTCGCGCCGCGTCTTGACCCATTCGGCATACCGTTCCTCCGGAAGAAAATCGCCTTCATATAAATCACGGGCCTGCTCGTAGTAAACGATGGCTTCTCTTTTGCGGCGCTGTCGCAGTTTATTTTCCGCCTGGCGGCACAATTCCTCGAAGTGATCGCAGTCCACTTGCAGGTGGTGGGGGTCAAGTGAGATGAGATTGTCCTTGAGGGTGATATACGATGCGCTGGTTTTATGTTTGAGATCTTTTTCCAGAGCGGCGCGCAGCCGGTGCAGGGTGACTTTGAAAACTTTTTCGGCGGTCGCAAGCGAGCTTTTCGGCCAAAGGTCTTCGAATATAAGTTCCTTGGGGATTTGTATGCCGCCTCGCGCCACGATGACTTTAAGTAAACGGAACGGTTTGCGGCGGTTCAGCGATTTAGGGGCCATCGCCCGGCCGTCTTTGATAATTCTAAAACCGCCTAGTGTCCGGACTTCCAATGATGACAGCCGACGGCGCGTAATCTGTTTTTTTATGATTCGGGCCACTTTTTGGATACACCTGCTTGGGTGACTTTCCAGCCGGCTGAGCTCGCCCTTGATCGCAGGGCTGTTGTTTTGCACCAGAATACTGTCGATAAACTGAACCGCCCCTTTTACTTTCAGCTCCGCCGCCAGGGCACAGGCGCCGACAAAATCGGCGGGACTCAAAATCAGGTTGTGAATGTAGGCACGTTGTTTGAAAATTACAATTCCCCGGGCCAGTTGGGATTTGGCTTCCGGCTGGTTGTCACGGGCAAATTCCAGCAGCCCCAAAGCAAGATGCATTTCGGCAAGCGAAAGGTGACTTTCGATCGCTTTGAAATAGGCCAGCGCTTCGGTGAGTTGTTTTTGGGCCGTTTGAAACTTTTTGCAATGGCAGTAGAGCAGGCCCAAGACCCCCTTGGCGCGCAGGAAGTGGTGTTTGGACGCCCCTTTCTGGTCGGCCAAAAAGGCGATCGATTTTTCCATGTAGTGGATCGCCGTGTCAAAATCGGCGTTGAAATAATGGTATTTGCCTAACAGCCCCCAACCGAGACCTTTCAAAAAGTGATTTCTAACCGAATCGGTCAGGTCCAGCAACTGTTCGGCGGATGTCTTGACGGCATCCAATTTTCCCACGGAAAGACGCAGAATGTTCTTAAAGTAGAATACCGAGGGTTGCAGCGAATTATAGCCGTAAGCCTCGATCAATTCTTCCAATTCCATGATATAGGCGTCGGCCTGTTTGAAATTGCCGCTGTAGATATGAAACGAGGATATACTAAGCAGATAACCGGCCTTGATTTCCGGGTCGTTGGCGTCGAGCAGATCGTCGATGCGGTCAAAGAGATCGGCGGCTTCCCTGAATTCGCCGAGAAAGGTGTGGCCGAACACACAATAAACCAGCGCTTTGGCCTGGATATCGCGGTCGCGTAAGTGTTGACCCAGAACAAACGCGGTCCGGCATGCGCGCAGGCCGGCGCGCACGTCGCCGGTGCCTCGGATGTGGCCAAGGCCGACCTGGAGCCATAACACCGCAGTTTCGTTGGTCTGCTCTTCCTTTGAGGGCCGCGCGAGTAATGCTTCCGCTTGTTTGAGAAGTTTTTCAACAGGCACCTTGAAGTAACCACCTTGAAAAGAGTATTCGATCAAATTGGCCAGTGCCAGCATCCGGCCGGTGTGGTTGTTTTGTTTTTGAAAAAGCGTGCAGGCGTCATGCAGGCAGGCGACCCGGTTTTTGACATCGGCAAAGCGCCGGGTTTTGGCTTTCATGAACAACAGCCAGGGAGATTGTTCGATTTGGGCGACCGGTAATTTTTGCAACCAGCTTTCCAGATCCGCACCCCGGCCCATGGACAAGAGCGACAAACCGACGCGTTCGATAACTTTTACGGCCAGTTTGGGCGCTTCGGCATGCAGGTAGAAGTGAACCGCATTTTCAAGTTCGTTGCGTCGTTCGTAAGTCGTGGCCGCGGCCATGAAGAGCCAGCGGCGGTCCTCTTGGGTCAACACGGTTTGGCATTTATACTGTAAAAATTCCTTAAACAATTGATGGAAACGGTAGACGATTCGGTTGTTAGCGTTCACCAGCGATTGAGTGAAGAAATTGTTTTGTGCCAGATTATAAAAAATGGTTTGGGCGTCCTTGCGCCCCAGGCAGGTATTGACAAGATCGGTATCCACATGGTCAAAAACCGATGACCGGATGAGCAGGCTTTGCGTCGGCTTGGGCAGGGTCGCAAAAATCTCCTCGCTGAAATAGTTGAAAATATCTTCCGGAAGCCGGTGGTCGGGGTGTTGGTGAAGATCCACTTCGCCGTTTTGAGTTGGAAAGCGGTTGTACATTTCGGTTACCAGGATAAGCCCGCCGATCCACCCCTCGGTTTTGGTGTGAATTTCAGCGCTTTTTTCCGGTGAATACGCATTCGGCAGATCCTGGTTTAAAAAAGTCCGTGATTCTTCCAGCGTCAGGGCCAGTTCAGTATTGTCGACGATTAAAACCTGACGCTTCAGTTTCAGACGCTGAACATTGAAGGGCGGGTGATTGCGTGAAAGAACCAGAAACTGAACCTGGGGAGGGGAGTCTATAACGATGCGCTGCAGTAATTCCAGACTTGGTGCCCCGGCCGGTATTTTTTCCAGGCCGTCCAAAACGATAAGCATCGGCTCTGTTTTGGCGGGAATCAGGTCGTGGGCCCATTCAGCCAAAAGGGCCTGGTTGCGTTTCAAGCCGATCCAGTTTGAAATGCTATGCAGCCAGTTTTGGTGATCGGCCGGTATTGCAAGCGTTTTGAGCGCTTCCAGAAACACATGGCAGAGATTGGCGGTATCACCCTCGGCTGAATTCAGATTGATCCAGATGGTCCGTTTGCGGGATTTACGGACATAGTCCGCCGCCAGGGTCGATTTGCCCTGCGCGGCCTGACCGATCAGAAAGATGATTTTTTTGGACGCATTCTGTTTGAGTTTTTGGATAAGGCGCGGGCGTGCGACGATTTTGGGGCAATGTCTCGAAGTTAAGTCGGGTGGTGTAAATTTCGAACTGGGTGATAACAGGTCCATGGCCAGAAATTCATTTAATCAGGACTTTTGATCAAGCGAGTGATCAATCGAGAGTTGACGGACTAAACGTTTCCGGCCGCCGATACCCACGTCTAATAGGATTTTTGCACATTCTTGTCAAGTGTTGTCACCGCAATATCCAGGGTAACCGCATTTGGGAATCATCGGGTTGGTGGGCACGGCCAATTGCCGCCGGGTAGGATTGTGGGCCATGCCCACCAGGTAGAGCTGTTTATGTTAACGAATGATATCCAAATGCGGTTACCTGCCGGCCGGAGTATCCGTTAAAGGCGTGCTGCGTGATTTTGCATGTTGGCTATTGACTTTAAAAAGAATATTGTTTTATGTGCCAGTTTGGTATAGGCAATAATATTTTTTGAAAGGAGCAGATACAAATGGGTGCGAAAAATAAAGCGGTCAAAGAAAAACCATTAGAAAAAATGACGGCTACCGAATTGCGGGACAAAGCCAAGGAAATCTCCGACATTGTCGGTGCCCACGGCATGAATAAGGCCGAACTTGTCAGTGCTATCAAAAAAGCCATGGGCATTGAAGACACGTCCAACAAAAAAAAGCAATCCTCCATGCGCGATATCAAGAAAAAGATTAAAGAATCCAAGGAAAAACATCGACAGGCGGTTGAAGCCGAAGATGCCAAAATGGCCGGCATTTACCGCAAACGTATTTCGCGTCTCAAGAAAAAAACACGCCGCGTCGCATAGGCCGCAACCCTTTTGCAGTTAGTGTCCATCCGGAAATAGTAGATTCTGGTTCCCGGCAAGGCCTGAACATTTTTAGAACCGCAGGCATAGCGGGCTACTGCCGAGGATTCTAAAAATGCGAGAACGCGGCCGAGGGCCAAAAGATGCTATTTGCGGATGGACACGAGTTAGGGGCATTGATTGCGTTCAACGAGTCAGGATAGCGCTGGTGAACGGAATTTGGTGACGCTGGTCTCTGTTTTTGTTCGTTCACTCGCCACCGAGAAAGGCTATTCGGAACATACCTGCCGGGCCTATTCGGTTGATCTGGCCGAATTTGCAGGCTTTGCCGGTCGATTTCTAAAGTCATCAAAAGCGGCCCTGCGTGCCGAGCAGGTCGATAATTTGATGATCCGGGCGTATCTGGGGCGATTGTACAAAAAAAACAGTAAAGCCACGGTCGCGCGAAAACTGGCGGCTTTAAGGTCGTTTTTCAAATTTCTGGTCAAGCACGGCATGCTTGCTTCAAATCCGGCTCAAGCCGTCCGGACACCGAAACAGGAGAAAACGATTCCGGTGTTTTTGTCGGTGGACGATATGTTTCGGCTGCTCGATTCCATCAAACCCAAGTCAGTATTGGAATTGAGAAACCTGGCGATGTTCGAGACGCTCTATTCGAGCGGGTTGCGGGTGTCGGAGCTGGCCGGCATGAATACCGGGGACGTCGATGCCGCCAACCGGTTGATCCGCGTATCCGGCAAGGGCGGCAAGGAACGGATCGTTCCCATTGGTCGACGCGCATTGGCCGCAATTGAGCGATACCGCGAAGCACTGGGTAAAAAGGCCGCCGCAGCGGGTCTGCCGGAAGGTGCGCTGTTTTTAAACTACCGCAACGGCCGGCTTGCCACGCGTTCGATTGCCAGAATATTGGTAAAAACGGTATTGGCCTGCAAGCTGGCCACCCCGATATCACCGCATGCGTTGCGCCATTCGTTTGCAACGCACTTGTTGGATGCCGGCGCCGATCTTCGCGTTGTGCAGGAATTGTTGGGGCATCAAAGCCTGTCGACCACCCAGAAATACACCCATGTGAGTATCGATCAATTGATGCAAACCTATGATAAAGCTCATCCCCGGCGATAACCGCGGCCGGTGGCACATGCTATGGGCCGGTGCGAATAGTGTTTATATTGTCGCAATAAAGACCGGTTGCAAAGGACCCGAAACATGACACAGCTTACAGCTTTTCACGGTACTACCATCCTCGCGGTTCGGCGTGACGGCGCCACGGCGGTGGCGGGTGACGGTCAAGTCACCCTTGGGCAGACCGTGATTAAAAAAAGTGCCAAAAAAGTACGTAAAATATACAATGACAAAATTATTGTCGGCTTTGCCGGCGCCACGGCTGATGCCCTGACCCTGTTTGAAAAGCTGGAGGGCAAACTGGAACGCTACAATGGTAATTTGATGCGTGCGGCGGTGGAGTTGGCCAAGGAGTGGCGCACGGATAAATATCTGCGCCGGCTGGAAGCGGTCATGATCGCCGTGGATGTCGACAACACCTTTTTGATTTCGGGCACCGGCGATGTTATCGAGCCGGACGACGATTATATCAGCATCGGTTCGGGCAGTGTGGGCGCCCAGGCGGCCGCCGCGGTTTTGATGCGTCACACCAAACTGAGCGCGAGCGCCATTGCCGCGGAATCGATGCAGATCGCGGCCTCGATGTGCGTCTACACCAATGACGCCGTCACCATCGAAGAGCTTTGACAGCCGATTGACGGGCATTGGATCAACAAAAGTCAAAAAAACGGTATACAAGTTGGGTCACACGCTTATGGATAATTTAACCCCCGCACAGATTGTCAAACAACTCGACAAATACATTATCGGGCAGGACCAGGCCAAACGTTCGGTCGCCATTGCCTTGCGCAACCGTTGGCGGCGGCGGCAGGTGCCGCCTGATTTGCGTGATGAAATCGCACCGAAGAATATTATCATGATCGGTCCGACAGGTGTCGGCAAGACCGAGATCGCCCGCCGGCTTTCCCTGTTCACCGATTCCCCGTTTTACAAGGTCGAGGCGTCCAAGTTTACCGAGGTCGGCTATGTGGGCCGTGATGTGGAATCGATGGTTCGTGATTTGCTGGAACTGACCATCAACCGGCTCAAGGCAAACGAACAGGAAGCCGTCAAGGAAAAAGCGCTGCAAATCGCCGAAGAACGGATGCTCGATTTATTGCTGCCCAAGCCTAAGCCGGCCAATCCGCTGCAAGCCGGTCCCGAGCCCGGCATTGCCACCACCGAAACCGAATCGGAAAGTCAGGCCGCCACCCGTGAAAAGCTGCGGGGCATGTTGCGCAAGGGGAAATTGGACGAACGCTATGTCGACATGGATATCGCCGAGCGCAGCACGCCGGTGGTCGAGATTTTCTCCAATGTCGGCATGGAGGAGATGGGGATCAATTTCAAGGATATGCTCGGCGGCTTGCTGCCGAAAAGCACCAAGCGGCGTAAGGTAAAAGTGCCCCAGGCCTTGGAAATCATGGCCAAGGAAGAGGCGCAGAACCTGGTCGATATGGAAGGTGTGGTCAAACGGGCGATTGAAAAGGTGGAGCAATCGGGCATCATATTTCTGGACGAAATCGACAAGATTGCCGGCAAGGAAGGCGGCCATGGCCCGGATGTCTCCCGTGAGGGCGTGCAGCGGGATTTGCTGCCGATCGTCGAGGGCTCCTCGGTGACCACCAAGTACGGGCCGGTGAAGACCGATCACATCCTGTTTGTGGCCTCCGGTGCCTTTCACACCATCAAGCCGTCGGACCTGATTCCGGAACTGCAAGGGCGTTTTCCGATTCGGGTTGAACTCGCTTCTTTGGGGCAGGCCGAGTTCGCGCGCATTCTCACCGAGCCCGAAAATGCGCTGCTGCTCCAGTACATCGCATTGATCCGCACCGAGGGCGTGCAAGTGGCTTTTGAGCAGGAGGCGGTGGAAGAGATCGCCCGCATTGCCGAAGACGTCAACAACCTGACCGAAAATATCGGCGCGCGCCGGCTGCATACCTTGATGGAAAAACTGCTCGAGGAGATCCTGTTTGACGCGCCTGATTTAAAGGGCACGAAAATCGTCATCGACGGCAAATACGTTCTTGACCGGCTTAAGGATATCAAGGAAGACGAAGACCTGAGCCGCTACATCCTTTAACCGCTTCAAATCGCCGGTGGTGCTGAAAGTGGCAAAAGAAGACAAGTCCATACAAATCCCGAACGTCGCTGAAATACTGATCGAATCCTTGCCGTACATCCGCCGGTTTTACGGCGGCACCATTGTGGTCAAGTACGGCGGGCATGCCATGGTGGATGCGCAGTTAAAGGAAGATTTTGCCCGCGACATCACCTTGTTGAAATTCATCGGCCTGAATCCGGTGGTGGTTCATGGCGGCGGGCCGCAGATCAACGTAGTGCTGGACCGCATGGGGATCAAATCCAAGTTCGTGCGGGGGATGCGGTTGACCGACCAGCCCACCATGGATGTGGTGGAAATGGTGCTCGGCGGTAAGGTGAACAAAGCCATTGTGGCCCAGATAAACCGTCAGGGCGGTAAAGCGGTCGGTTTGAGCGGCAAGGACGGCGCCTTGATCCTGGCGGAGAAGTTGAAGATCGTGCATCAGCCCGATGAAAATCAACCGCCTGAAATCATCGACCCCGGACTTGTCGGCTGTGTGACCCGCATCAATCCGGAGATCATTAATACATTGACGCAACAAGGGTTTGTGCCGATTATCGCACCGGTGGGCACCGGTGAGAACGGTGAAACGTTCAACATCAACGCCGATCTGGTAGCCAGTGAAGTGGCCCGGGCCCTGAACGCCCAGCGGTTGATTCTGCTTACCGATGTTGACGGCGTTCTGGATGCCGCCGGTTCATTGGTGTCTTCCATCGAAGCGCAAACCGCGCAGCAGATGATTGCCGGCCAGCAGATCAAGGGCGGGATGATTCCCAAGGTCGAGTATGCCTTGAAGGCGGTGACCAACGGGGTTGAAAAGGCCCATATCATCAACGGTACGCGGCGCCACGCCATTTTGCTTGAACTGTTTACGGATAAGGGGATCGGGACCGAAGTAACCGCTTGAAGCGATCAGGAAGGCCGAATTGATAAAAGCAAAGACGATTGAGGTAGAAAAAATGAACGCACCCAACATGCAGACAGCCGATCAAGTTATCGCCAACACCTACGCCCGGTTTCCGGTCATGTTGACCAAGGGGCAAGATTGTTATGTCTGGGACGATCAAGGGCGCCGTTATACCGATTTCGTATCCGGCATCGCGGTCTGCAATCTCGGCCACGCCAATCCGCGAGTCACCGCGGCTCTTCAGAAGCAGGCCGCCACGCTGGTGCATGTTTCCAACCTTTACTACAGCCAACCTCAAATCGCATTGGCGCAAAAGCTGGTGACGCACTGCTTTGCCGACCGGGTCTTTTTTTGCAACAGCGGCGCCGAGGCCAATGAGGCCGCTATCAAGCTGGCCCGCCGCTTTTTTCAGCAGCAGGGACAAACGCAGCGGCATCGCATTGTCAGCATGGAGAAGTCTTTTCATGGCCGGACCATGGCAACGTTGTCCGCCACCGGTCAGGATAAAATCAAAAAAGGGTTTGATCCGATTCTCGACGGCTTTGATTTTGCCCCGTTTAACGACATCGAACGGCTGCAAGCCGCCATCGGGCCGCAAACCTGCGCCGTCATGTTGGAACCGGTGCAGGGTGAAGGGGGGATCAACTGCCCGGACAGCAGTTATCTGGCCCAAGTTCGGACCGTGTGCGACAATGCCGGGGTGCTGTTGATCTTCGATGAAATTCAAACCGGCCTGGGACGCACCGGCAAGCTGTTTGCTCACGAACATTTCGGTGCTGTGCCGGACATCATGACATTGGCCAAGGCGTTGGGCAACGGGCTGCCCATCGGCGCCATGCTGGCCACCGATAGGGTTGCGGCGGCGTTCAGCCCCGGCGCACATGCCTCCACCTTTGGCGGCACCCCTTTGGTGACCGCGGCCGCCTTGCAGGTGATTACCATGCTGACCGAAGAAAAGATAGTTGAACAAGGCCGCGAAACAGGCGCGTATTTCAAATCGCAATTGCTGGCGCTCAAGCAGCGGCAGGCCGCCATCGAAGATATCCGGGGCCTCGGGCTTTTGCTGGGGGCGCGTTTGAATGTACCGGCACTACCGATTGTCAACCGGTGCCTGGAACAGGGGTTTCTGGTCAATGCCGTCCAGGAAAAGATTTTGCGGTTTGTGCCGCCGCTGACGATTAAAAAAGAACAGATCGACGAGTTGATCGCTTGTTTGGACGACGTTTTATAACTGCTGTGCCTGAAAGGAGTTGCACGTGAAAGAAAAAGTAAACAAGGTCGTACTGGCGTATTCCGGTGGCTTGGATACCTCCGTGATCCTGAAATGGCTGGTCGAAACCTATGACTGCGAGGTGGTCACGTTTTCCGCCAATCTTGGTCAGGACGAGGACATGGGGCAGATTGAAACCAATGCCCGCAAGACCGGGGCTTCCAAGATTTTTATCGAAGATCTGACCGAAGTGTTTGTCAAGGATTATGTCTTCCCGGCCTTTCGCGCCAACGCCGTTTACGAAGGGCAATATCTACTGGGCACGTCGCTGGCCCGGCCGCTGATCGCCAAGCGTCAGGTGGAGATCGCCGAGGCCGAGGGCGCCGATGCGGTCAGCCACGGCGCCACCGGCAAGGGCAACGATCAGGTGCGTTTCGAACTGGGGTATCTGGCGCACAATCCGAGCATCAAAATCATCGCGCCGTGGCGTGAATGGGACTTGGATTCCCGCACGGCCCTGATGGCATTTGCCCAAAAACACGGCATCGAGGTGCCCACGACCCGGAGTAAACCGTACAGCACCGACTGGAACCTGTTGCACATCTCTTATGAGGGCGGCATCCTCGAAGACCCCTGGGCCGCGGCGCCGGACGATATCTATACCTTGACGACGGCCCCCCAGGCGGCCCCTGATGAAGAGGAAGTGGTCGATATCACGTTCGAACAGGGCAACCCGGTGGCGCTGAACGGAAAATCGCTGTCACCGGCCAAGATGCTGCGGGCATTGAATGAACTGGGCGGTCGCCATGGCATCGGGCGGGTGGATATTGTTGAAAACCGTTTTGTCGGCATGAAGTCGCGCGGTGTCTACGAGACCCCCGGCGGCACCATCCTGCGCAATGCCCACATGGCTATGGAGTCGATCACCATGGACCGGGAAGTCATGCACCTGCGGGACTCGCTGATTCCCAAATATGCCCAGTTGATCTACAACGGATTCTGGTTCGCGCCGGAAATGCGTTTGATGCAGCGGATGATCGACGATACCCAGCAGGATGTAACCGGTGAGGTTCGGATGGGTCTTTTCAAGGGGGCGTGCCGGGTCATCGGCCGGCGGTCGGATTTTTCACTGTACAGCGAGGCGTTTGCAACGTTTGAAGATGATGAGGTATACAGCCAGAAGGATGCGGAAGGGTTTATCCGGTTGAACGCCCTGCGGTTGCGCATACAACAATTGATGAAAAAAGCGTAGAAAACCTGCCGCTGCCGGTCAACGGCCGGCAGCGGCAGGTTCTTTTGGGCACGATTCACAAAAGCCATTCACGAGGCTAACAATGACGGAAAAACCCTGGGACGGCCGGTTTGACGAAAAGACCGACCGGCGTGTCGAAGCGTTCACGGCTTCGCATCAGTTTGACCGGCGGTTATACGCCGACGATATCGAAGGCAGCATCGCCCATTGTCGCATGCTGGCCAAGTCCGGCATTATTACCG
This sequence comes from Desulfobacterales bacterium, assembly GCA_028282295.1. Classification (GTDB taxonomy): domain Bacteria; phylum Desulfobacterota; class Desulfobacteria; order Desulfobacterales; family JANQIE01; genus JANQIE01. The sequence goes on from JANQIE010000085.1 coordinate 63,743, forward strand.
GCGACGAAGCCGCTACCCTGGCAAAAGGACTGGGGCAGATCAAAACCGAGATCGAAAGCGGACAATTCACTTTCGAGGACCGGTTGGAAGACATCCATATGCATATTGAAGCCCGGTTGGGCGAAATTGTCGGCGATGTGGCCAAAAAGCTGCATACCGCGCGCAGCCGCAATGACCAGGTGGCCCTGGATGTCCGGCTTTTTTTGCGGCGTACCACCCAAGAGACGATCGCGCTGCTCGACACGTTACGCGCGGTCCTGGTCGATCTGGCGGAACAGCACCAGGATGTCGTGCTGCCCGGCTATACGCATTTGCAGCGGGCTCAACCGGTTTTACTGGCCCATCACCTGCTGGCTTACTACGAAATGCTCACCCGCGACCGGCAGCGGTTTGGCGAGGTCCGTGAGCGCATTGACGTAATGCCCCTCGGCGCGGCCGCCCTGGCCGGCACTACTTATCCCATCGATCGCCACTTTACGGCCAAACAACTCGACTTCCCACGGGTTTCCACCAACAGTATGGATACGGTGGCGGACCGGGATTTTATACTCGAATATCTCGCAGCGGCCAGTATTTGCATGGTCCATTTGAGCCGCCTGTCCGAGGAGTTGGTGTTGTGGGCCTCTGCTGAATTCGGTTTTGTCGAGCTGCCCGACGCGTTTGCCACCGGCAGCAGCATCATGCCTCAGAAGAAAAATCCGGATGTTCCGGAACTGGTGCGGGGCAAGACCGGGCGTGTGTTCGGTGATTTGATGGCCATGTTGACGCTGATGAAGTCGTTGCCGCTGTCGTACAACCGCGATATGCAGGAAGACAAACCCTTGTTGTTCAGTAGTGTCGATACGTTGCACGGCTGCCTGGATATCTATGCCGAAATGCTGCCGCGTTTGAAATTCCAGCGGCACACGATGGCCAAGGCCGCCAATCAGGGGTTTCTGAATGCCACTGATCTGGCCGACTATCTGGTCACCAAGGGGATGCCGTTTCGGCAGGCGCACGGCTGCGCCGGCCAAATTGTCGGGTTTGCCCTGGCCAATCAAAAGGAAATTCACGAATTGAGCCTCATCGAGCTGCAACAGTTCTCCGACCTGATCGAGCCGGATATTTTCGACCAATTGACCACCGAGCAGATGATTGCCCGCCGCTCCTCTTACGGCGGAACGTCCCAGGACAATGTGCGCGCAGCCATTAAGGCCGCGCGTCAAAAACCGGCGTCATGAAATGATTGAATCAAACCGACGAATAACGTATGGCGTCAGTTGGCTGGTGGCCCTGATGGTGGTGGGGATGCTTTGGGGGTGTGGCGTCAAGGGACCGCCGGTGCCGCCCGAACAAATCAAACCCTCTGCGGTAACGGATCTTGCCGTTCGGCTTGAAGAGGGCGAGGTGCTCCTCTCCTGGACGGTGCCGGCCGCGGATACGAAAACTGAAAGCCAATTTCAAGGTTGCCGTGTCTATCGCTCCCGTTTTGAAATCGCGTCCTATTGCGCGGATTGCCCCCGTACCTTTGAAAAAGTAGGGGATATCGATCTGCGCACCGACGACCCGGCATTTCGCGAACCGGTTGCGTCCGGCTACGCCTACACGTATAAAGTGATCGTGTACACCAACAAGGGCATGCAAAGCGATGATTCCAATCTTGCCGAAATCATCGTACCGTGAACCGGCTCGCCACCACATTTCATTATGTGCTCTAGCCTGACGGCCGGACCCGTGGTTGGGGCTTGCAAGGAGGGCTCATGCATCACTTCGAATACCGCAATGACACCCTGTTTTGTGAGGCTGTTTCGGTGGCAGCGATCGCCGAAACGGTCGGCACACCGTTTTATCTCTACAGTCAAGCGACGTTGGAACGGCACTTCACGCAGTTCGACCGCGCGTTTGACGGCATTGACCATTTAGTCTGTTATTCCGCCAAAGCCAATACCAACCAGGCGATTTTAACATTGTTCAACCGGATGGGCAGCGGCCTGGACATTGTCTCCGGCGGCGAACTTTATCGTGGCCTGCGGGCGGGCTTTGCGCCGGAAAAAATTGTCTATTCCGGTGTCGGCAAGCGCATCGATGAGATCGATGCGGCTTTGGCGCGCGGCATCTTGATGTTCAATATTGAATCGCAGCAGGAATTGGAACTCATCAACGCCCGGGCCGGCCAATTGAATACAACGGCGCCGGTTGCCATCCGTGTGAATCCGGATGTCGATCCGAAAACCCACCCCTACATCTCCACCGGATTGAAGCAAAATAAATTCGGTATCGATATCCGCACGGCACGCGATGCCTATCGGGCGGCCCAGGCCCTTGACCATGTCGATGTTGTGGGGATCGATTGCCACATCGGTTCGCAGATCACCGACACCCAGCCGTTTGCCGATGCCCTGCAGAGTCTGAAAGCGCTGGTGACGGCTCTTAAGGATGACGGGATTGTGATCAAGTACATCGACATGGGGGGCGGTTTGGGAATTACCTATCAAGACGAAGCGCCACCCGCGTTGAATACTTACGCCGCGACAATTTCAGCAACGCTAAAAAAAATGCCGGTGAAATTGATTCTGGAACCGGGACGGGTCATTGTCGGTAACGCCGGCGTGTTGGTCACGCGGGTGCTCTTCATCAAGCCGGGACCGGTGAAAAACTTTGTGATCGTCGACGCCGGGATGAACGATTTGATGCGTCCGACGCTCTATCACGCCTATCACCACGTCCAACCGATCATCCGCAAGACCGCGGGTAAGGACGAGGCATTTGTTGCCGACGTGGTGGGGCCGATCTGTGAATCGGGTGATTTTCTGGCCCAGGATCGCAAAATGCCGCCATTTGAGCCGGGCGACCTCATGGCCCTGATGAGTGCCGGGGCCTATGGATTTACTATGGCCTCAAACTACTGTTCCCGGCTCAAGCCGGCGGAAGTTATGGTACACGGGGAACGTTTCGAGGTTGTCAGCCGTCGCCAGGATTATGAGACGCTGGTGCAAAACGAACGGGTGCCGGCGTGGATGGACGCTTGAGGTTTGAAATTGGAAACTTGAAATTGGGGCGGATGGACACTATTTGATATAGGGTAAGTAGCGATGGATATTCCTTTTACAAAAATGAGTGGGGCCGGCAACGATTTTATTATTATCGATAACCGGCAGGGGGGGGTCACGGATAAAGCGTCGGACACGTTTATCCGCAATTTGTGCCGCCGCAAAATGGCGGTGGGCGCCGACGGGTTGATATTGATCGAATCATCGGAGGAACACGATTTTAAATGGCGGTTTTTTAACTCGGACGGCTTCCCGGCTGAGATGTGCGGAAACGGTGCCCGCTGCGCGGCGCGATACGCCTTTTTAAATAAGATTGCCGGGGCGATCATGGTGTTCAAAACGGACGCCGGTTTGGTGGAGGCCCGGGTGGACGGCGCGCAGGTCAAAATCAACATGCCGGCACCCACCGGTTTCAGCGACGCCCGTGATCTCGATTTGGACAATCAGACGCTACGCTTTGAAAGTATCAACACCGGTGTGCCGCATGTCGTGATTACCGTGGATGACTTGGAGAATACCAACGTAGTCGCGCTGGGAAGACGGATACGGCACCATGCACAATTTCTCCCCGCCGGCACCAATGTCAACTTCATCGCGGCAACCATGAAAGGGGAATTGGCGGTGCGGACGTATGAGCGTGGGGTTGAGGACGAGACATTGGCGTGCGGCACCGGCGCGGTTGCAGCGGCCCTGGTTTACGCCCGGCAACATGCCGCCGCAAGCCCGGTGCGGGTCTGCACACGCAGCGGCGCGCAGTTGAATGTTTTTTTTGTGCACCGGGGCAATGACTTCACCGATATCCGGCTTGAAGGGGATGCACGGGTGATTTATCACGGCCGGCTCTGTGAAGACGCCTGGGAGTATTAGGCCCGGTGGGTATTGTTGCAACCCCGCCGCAACCGTGTAGGCAGGCAACCGGAACATGAGAACAAGGGATATCTTTATTTCGTGCGGTTCCAATATCGGCGACAAACGGCGGAATCTGGACCGTGGCATCGCCACGTTGGGCGACTGCGCCGGCTGTGACGTTGTCGCCACGTCCAAATTTTACCGCACCGAACCGGTCGATTATTTGGATCAGGACTGGTTTATCAATGCGGTGGTGAAAATCGAGACCGACGAGACACCACACGAACTGTTGACCCGCCTGAAACGGATTGAAGCTGCGATCGGCCGGACAGTCTCCGCCATCCGTTATGGGCCGCGGGTTCTGGACATGGACATTGTGCTGTTCGGGCGTCTGGTTCTTGAATCGCCCACCCTGACGATCCCCCACCGCCGTCTGCATAAAAGGCGCTTTGTGTTAAAGCCCATTTGTGATATAGATCCGGATATTTTGCACCCGGTATTAAATCAGCCGCTCAAATCCTTGTTGGCCGCCTTGAACACCGAGGGGCAGGGACTCGAACCAATTTTATGAAACTGATTGTTTTCTTAATCATTATTTACCTGATATACCGTGGGTGGAAATACTGGGAGCAGAAGATTTTATCCCATGACCGACAGTCTTCAGCGGCCCCCCGGTTACAGGTGGATGATGTGATGGTAAAAGATCCCTACTGCGAAGTATATTTCCCCAAACGTGATGGCGTGTCGATAAAACTGGACGGTCGACAATTGATTTTTTGCAGTGAAGAATGTCGGGATAAATACTTGGCTGCACGTACGAACCGGTAGCAAACCGTTTTAAATCAACAGGCTTCAAATCCATGCAATTTCGTAACTCCATCACCAAGCTGTTAAGTCACCCCAATAGTTTGACCCTGTACCGGATTATCGCCTGTCCGATCATCGTCATACTGCTGCTTTATCCCAACCCGCTGTGTTCGTTTTTGGCGGCCATGTTTTTCAGTGCCGCGGCGATTACCGACTACCTGGATGGCTTCTTCGCCCGCCGACACGGTCTGGTGTCGACCTTGGGTAAAATCCTGGACCCTCTGGCCGACAAACTGCTGGTTTCATCGGCGTTTATCATGATGACCTCATTGGGCTGGGTGCCGGCCTGGGTGGTTTGTATCATCATCGGCCGGGAGTTGGCCGTCACCGGCCTGCGCGTTATTATCAGCGATAAAGGACAGGAGATCGGCGCCTCCTGGCTGGGCAAGTACAAAACCGGTTTTCAGATCGCCGCCATCATTCCCTTGATGATCCACTACAGTCATATCGGCATCGATTTTAACCTGATCGGCCGGTTTTTCATGTGGGGTGCCTTGATATTTACTTTATGGTCCGGGATCGATTATTTTGTCCGGTTTCGCCGTTTACTGCTAAGTTAGGTTTTGTTTGAAGCTGCTTGCGGGGTGGGGCTGAATTTTCGGTTTTTATCAGATATGTCGATATTTTCTGTTGACAAAAGGCACTAAAATCTGTAGTCACAATATTTCGTTGAGCGGGAATAACTCAGCGGTAGAGTGCGACCTTGCCAAGGTCGAAGTCGCGGGTTCAAATCCCGTTTCCCGCTCCATTTTTTTTATGGCGGCATAGCCAAGTGGTAAGGCAGCGGTCTGCAAAACCGCTATTCACCAGTTCGAATCTGGTTGCCGCCTCCACTTTCTTAAGGATTTACAGCAACTGCTGTAAATCTTTTTTTGTTTAAAGCCCGCGAAAAAATAGCTTCACATTTTTACTTCATGCAATTTACTTCCTCTCGCAATTCGTAAACTTTGCCCATCAGGTTTAAGAATTCGGATTCATCATATTCCATGGTCGTCATGATGGTTGTGGTGATATTGTCTTTCTCGCTATCGTTCAAAGGATCCGCCGCCAATGTGGCCAACAGGTTGGCTAAGCAAATGACCCTGCAAAAATCCTTGTCCGGTATATCTTGGTCGGATCGCTGTAAATCGCTCCGGCTATGAAATTCGCATGCCATGCGCATGCGCTCCGGCAGATTCCAATGGTCGCACAAAAGAACGCCGAGATAGTTGCTTTTCGGAAAAGCGAGCGCTTTTTCAGCTTCCGAAAACAATGTCCCATTATCCCGGCAGTATTGAACCAGCGCTTTATAATGGTCCGGAAAAAATTTGATGTAGACAAGTTTGCCGATATCATGCAGGATGGCCGCCGATCCGATATCCTCATACGGAAGCAACGGCTCATGCTGCTTGGCCAGATGCTTGGCACAAAGCGCAGTCAGCAATGAATGTTCCCAGTAGGCGTCCAGGCTCGCCTGATCTTTGATGTCGAGGGTTTTGACAATATAAAGCGTCAACACCATTTTGTGGATCTCGCTAAGCCCCAGATAGGCAACGGCGTATTTGACGCTGGCAACTTCGCGGGGCAGGCCGTAATAGGCCGAATTCACCACTTTCAACACCTGGGCGACCAAGGCGGGATCACTACTGATCAGCTCCGCGATGGAATTTATTTCACCGGTTTGAGATTTGATTTGGTCCTCGATTTGAAAGACCATCGAGGGGAGCGCAGGTAGAACCTGATGCCGCTTCAGAAAAGTTTTGGGGTCTATTTGGATAGGAGGCATTCCATTCATGCAAGTGGATTCCTTATTGTCAAGATTTTGGTTGTCAATTCGATCCCGCCGTCTGTCTGTGCATAGTTGTTAGTTTGTTCTATTCTTGCAAATCGTGGCTATGCCCGGCATTTGGCCGTGGATTTTTCCGCACTAAATATGTATTGACAACTTTACAAATCGGGTGTAGTGAGTCTTATAGCCGCAGTTACAAAGCTATCGGTTTGTATATCGGATTAAAAGCAATAATCTTTAGCTGGTGTCCATCCGGAAATAGCATCTTTTGGTCCAGGCCGGCGTTCTCACGAATCTGAAATAATGGCGCAGCCATTCATGTTCTTGCGACGTAGCCTTGCTACGCCTGCGGTTTAAAATTCGCTGCGGCCTTGGCCTGAATCAAAATCTACTATTTCCGGATGGACCCAAGTTGTTGGGGGACCATTTTTTTATATGTTGAACTCACGCTCTCCAATTCCCCTATACCGTCAATTGGCGGAATGGTTGCTCGACCAGATTCGGTCCGGCCAATTCCCCGCCGGCACCAGAATTCTGTCGGAAAATGAACTGGCGGCGCGGTTTTCCATTGGACGGCCCACGGTTCGGCAAGCAACCGATTTGTTAATTCGGCGAGGCTATTTGCAGCGTCGCCGGGGGGCGGGCACATTTGTCAAAGACGCGCCCGAAGAGGTGGACCTGTTTTCCCTGGCCGGCACGCTTTCGGCATTTCAAAAAAAGGGCATTGACATTGTTTCGAAAGTCGTCACACCGGTCCGTTTGCAGCCCATTGCCGCCGACGCCACCAATCCGTTTGGCGGGCAGGCCGCCTATCGCTTCAGCCGTTTGAACCTGGCTCAGGGGCAACCGGTGTTGTTTGAAGATATTTGCCTGCATCCGGACCTGTTCGCGGGCATAGAGCATATCGACCTGAGTGGGCGCTCTTTGTCACAGGTGGTCGATACCCATTTTTATTTACGGCCGGTCAGCGGGCGCCAAAGCTTTCGTGTCACGCCCGTCACGGACCTTCCGGCGGCGCAACTGCGGGTCGGCGCAAATGAACCGATTTTGCTGGTTGAGCGTTGGTTGAATTTTCCCGATGCCGACAACGCCTTGTTTGCCAGGATGTATTGCCGGACCGATCAATTTGTTTTTTCACAGCGCATAGGAGGATTTCCCGATGATTGAAAGGGGCTATTACGACGGTTTCGGAGGGGCGTTTTTACCTGAAGTGTTGGTCGCCACCTTTGACGAACTTGAACAAACCTTTCGGGCCGCCAAGGCCGATGAGGGCTTCTGGCAGGAATATGTGCGGGTCATGTCGACTTACTCATGCCGCCCGACACCGTTGACTTTTGCCGAAAACCTGACGCGGCATTTCGGTGGTGCGCGTATCTACATCAAGCGTGAGGATCTGAATCATACCGGCGCCCACAAAGCCAACAATGTCATGGGACAGGGGCTGTTGGTCAAACGGATGGGCAAAAGCCGGGTGATTGCGGAAACCGGTGCCGGGCAGCACGGTGTGGCTACGGCCACCATGGCTGCCCGCTTTGGATTCAAATGTACGATTTACATGGGTGAAGTCGACGTGCAACGGCAACGTCCCAATGTGTTCTGGATGGAACGGCTGGGCGCCGAGGTGGTGCCGGTGACCGAAGGGACCCGCATTTTGAAAGACGCCATCAATGAAGCCTTTCGCGATTGGGTGACGAACATGGATACCACCCACTATGTTTTGGGCACAGCCTGCGGTCCGCATCCGTTTCCGGAGATGGTGACCTATTTTCAGTCGCTTATCGGTCAAGAAGCCCGTGAACAGGTATTGGCGGAAACAGGACGCTTGCCGCACCGCATTTACGCCTGTGTCGGCGGCGGTTCCAATGCCATGGGCATTTTTAACGCCTTTTTAAAGGACGAGGTTGAACTGGTCGGTGTCGAGGCCGGCGGCAAGGGCGTCACTACCGGACAACACGCCGCCCGGCTGGCTTCCGAGGATGGGAGTGTCGGGGTTGCCCAGGGATACAAGACTTTTTTCTTGCAGGATGAAGACGGCCAGATGATGGAAACCCATAGTGTGGCCGCCGGCCTGGACTATGTGGGGGTTTCACCGATTTTGGCCAGCCTGAAGCAATCCGGGCGGGTCCGTTTTGAGGCGGCCACGGATACCGAGGTGGTTGAGGCGCTGCAATTGACCATTCAAAAAGAGGGGCTCATTCCGGCCCTGGAATCGGCCCACGGTTTTGTGCAGGCTTTCAAGGAAGCGCCCCAGATGTCCGCCGAAAACGCTATCATCATCAATCAGTCCGGAAGAGGGGACAAAGACATATTCACGGTTGCCGATGCCTTTAACGATCCTAAATGGCAGGCGTTCATCAAAGCCAAAGCGGAGGCGTATCATGCTTGAAGCCTATATTCGCGAGCAACGCGAAAAAAAAGACATACTGCTGATGACCCATATTGTGCTGGGCTATCCGTCATTTGACGCATCTTTGGAAATCGTTCACGCCATGGTCGAGGCCGGTGTCGATTTAATGGAATTGCAGATCCCGTTTTCCGAGCCGATCGCCGACGGCCCGGTGATCCTGCACGCCAACCAGCAAGCACTGGCAAGCGGCGCCAAGGTGCAACGAAGTTTTGAATTTGCGCGGAAAGTTGCTTCGAGATTCGAGATACCGTTTTTGTTTATGACCTACTACAACATTCTGTTCAAATACGGGGTGTCGGGGTTTGCCGCGGATATGAAGGCCGCCGGCTTAAAAGGGGCCATCGTGCCGGATTTGCCTCCCGAAGAAGGGGCCGCTTATCTCGATGCGATGCAGACACACGATCTGGCGCCGATTTTTATCTACGCCCCAACCACCCCCGAAGAGCGAATGGCGCAGATAGCTCAATGTGGCCGGGGGTTTATTTATTGTGTGGCCCGCAAAGGTGTAACCGGCAAAAAAACGGCGTTTTCCGATGACCTGTCCACCTACCTTTCCAGATGCCGCGAGGCCACCAACTTGCCGCTGGCGGTGGGCTTCGGTGTGAAATCGAAGCAGGACGTCGATTTTTTGAAGGGCAAGGCGGATATTGCCGTTGTCGGCACCCAGACCATTCGCATCATCGAGCAGCAGGGCATTGCAGCCGTTAAACCGTTCATCGCGCAGTTGCGTTAGATCCACGCAATATTGATAATTCAAAAATAATACTTTCACTAAACTTTCCTGCGTAAAAGCCGAAATCTTACTTAGGGCTCGCGCCAAAAATGTAACCTTATTGTTGCGCGAGCCCTGAGTGCCCATCCACGAGCGGTTTCGTTTACACATGTTAGATGTTGGGCGTTTTTTATAATTCTCCAAACATCGAAACCAACCATTGTTTCAATTCAGTTTACGGTTTGGATTCGGACCGCCGGCGGCCGCGTTCGCCGGATATTCTTCGACCCCGGCGCCGATGCAAATTCTAACACCGGGTGATTGGGTCGACCCAAATTCAGGAGGGTGGTGTGCAAGATTTGGATGAACGAAAAATAACATCTTTGCAAACGGCGTTAAACGGTATGCAGCCGGAGCAGATACGCACCTTATCCGAATTGTCGGAGGTGCGATCGCTGCGACCGGGCGATTTGCTTGACGAGACCGCGCATGCTTATGTCATTTTGGACGGTGAGGTGGATGTCTTCCGGTATCTTGGCGGCAGGACGCGCCGCCTGACGACCCATCGGGCCGGCCAGTGGCTCAACGAAGCTGTTCTGACAGGTGTGAACGGCAACGATGACGCGTTTGTGGCCAACGCACCAACCCGTATGATGGAAGTCAAGCAGTCTTCCATCGACGCGCTCAATGAAAAGACGCGTCTGGTTTTTTATCAGTGCCTGAACCGTGTGCTGGCCCAACAGGCACAAGCCTGCGTCGCACGCGAAAAACTGTATGCCGAGCAAAATGTCGCTTTGAAGGAGCAAATCCTGACGGAGGGATTGAAAACACGCAAAGACTACGGCCAGGTCGAGATGATCCAGCGCATTGTCGAGAAAGTGCCGCGGCTGCCGGTTTTCGCCAGTTCGCTGGCATTCAAATTACTGGAGGACCGGATATCCGCATCCGAGGTTGCCCGGCTGGTCAAGGAAGATCCCTCGTTGCTTGCATTGGTTTTGAAAACCATCAATTCTGCCTATTACAGTTTTCAGGAAAAGATCGTCGATATCAACCATGCCGTGGTCATCCTCGGTTTTAACGAGTTGTACCAGTTGATCGTAGGTGAGGGAATTCGCCGGACATTGCCGAATGTCAGCACTTTCCAGAAACTGTACATTCATTGTTCGGCTATTTCGCATCTGGCCTTTGTCGTGTCGCAAGTCGCCCAAATCGAGCGGCCGACCCACATGGCCACTGCCGGCTTACTGCATGCCGTGGGCGAGACGGTCATGTACTTTCTGCACAAGCAGAATGCCAAATTGTCCATCTTTCTTGATTTTATCAATTCCGATCAACTCGGCGCTCTGCTGCTCAAGCACTGGAACCTGCCCGAATCGATCCACGCAACCATTGCCCACAAAACCTACCCCGATTTCGCGCCTCCGGAAAAGGTCCCTGACGCTGTCCGGGAAAAGGTTGCCATTTTACATCTGGCCCACCTTTGCCTGATGCAGCTCAAAGGTGCAAAACCCAAGGATCCGCCTTCGATGTATTTTAACGACTATTGTCATGTTCTGCACTGGGATCAGTTGGATTGGCACACCATCACGTTTAAAAAAGTTTTGCCGGTTCTTGCCAAACATAGCGATACGCTGCCGAGCTATCTGCGTAAGTTGATCAACGATCAGAACCGGGCAATGCCCGATATTTAAAAGCCGCTGAAATTTGAAAAACTGAATAAGAAAGGTCTAAGATGTCTCTGTTAAGTAGCATTCTCAAAGACGAACATGCAGGGTTGCTTAAGTTGCTGGGAGAACTTCAACGGATCGATCTCAGATCGCCGGAAGGTGGTGAATTGCTGTTACTGACCAAAGTAATGCTTTTTGATCACTTGAAAAAAGAAGATAAATATCTTTATCCGGAACTACGCAAGTACGAACAGGGCGGGTTGCTGGCCAACAGTTATGCTTGCGAGATGACAGCCTTGACAAACATCGCCCGTGAGTTTTTTAAAAAGTATGATTGCGGCGGGGCGGGCATGAGCTTTTCCAAGGATCTGGGCGAGTTCATCGGGGCGCTCAAAGAAAGAATCATCAAGGAAGATTGCGTCCTGCTGCCCAAATTTGATGAAATCACCGGCCAATAATTGCAGGGCGGTCAAAATCTATTTTTCGCGCGGCCCGGTATCAAACCAGGATCAACCCAGGGTCAAGCACGATGAAAAGCGTCGCGGATGTTTTGATGGGGTGGCGTTGTGGCGCGCACCGCATCAATGAGCCGGGCAACCTGTTTTAAATCTTTTCTTCCCGGCTTTGCTTCAACCCCGGAGCTGACATCGACCGCGTCCGGTTGGGCTTTTTGAATGGCCTGGGCGATATTGGCCGGATCCAGGCCACCGGCCAGGATGAGCGGTTGGGTGCGATCTACCGTCAGGGCTTCTTCCCAGTTCCAGGTCAGGGCATTGCCCCCCGGCAGTTCACCCTTGCCGCATTCCACAAGAAATGCAGATGCATGATAATCCGGCGCAGCGTTCAAGGCCGGCGCCCGTCCGGAAAACAACGCCTTGATCACATGGCGATTCTCAGCGCGCAAGCGGCGCACCAACTCGGGTGCTTCCTGTCCGTGCAGTTGCACCGCGCCCAGACCGCAGAACGCGACCGTGCGCATGATGTCTTCGAAGGATTCATTGACGAAAACCCCCACTGCAGGCACATTGGGCGGCAGATGGCGCGCTATCTGCCGGGCCTGGTTCAATTCCAGGTGCCGAGGACTTTTGGGGTAGAAAATCAGACCGATGGCATGCGCCCCCAATTCGGCACAGGCCACGGCCTGATCCACATCGGTCAGACCACAGATTTTGATTTGGATGGGCGACTCAGGCGGCATGTGGTTTGATCATTCCTTTCAAAAAAGTGATCGGATCGGCTGCGCGCACCAGACTTTCCCCGATCAAAAAACTGTTGATCCCGGCAGCAAGGGTGGCGTCGATATCTTCGCGGGTGGCGATGCCGCTGGCCGCCACCGGAATTCGACCGGGCGTCAAGGCTGCGGCCATGGTCTGAGCGGTGCGGATATCGGTGTCAAACGATTTTAAATTACGGTTGTTGATGCCGATCAGGGTGGCGTCGACCGCTTGGGCGTCTTCCAGATCTTCGGACGTATGCACTTCGACCAGCGCATCCAAACCGACGGCGCGGCTGACCGCCAGTAGATGGCGAAGTTCTTCCAACTCAAGAATGCGCACGATAAGCAGAATCGCATCAGCGCCCAGCACCTTGGCTTCGTAGATCTGGTATGGCGAAATCGTGAAATCCTTGCGCAGGATGGGCAGCGTTGTTGCCCCGCGCGCCCGGATCAAGTCTTCGGCGCTGCCCTTGAAGTACTGCCTGTCGGTCAGCACCGACAGGGCCGCGGCGCCGCCCCGGGTGTAGGCCGCGGCGTAAACCGCCGGGTCGAGATCGACGCGGATGTCGCCCTTGGAGGGCGAGGCCCGTTTGATTTCGGCTATAACCGCAATCCGGTCTTCCCCCGGCCGGGCCATGCAGCCGGCAAAGCCGCGCCCGGCCGGCCGGGCTTCGGCTTGCCGCCGTATTTCGGATTCCGGCAGATCGCGACGGGCCTGGGCCACTTCTTCTTTTTTGGTGGCAACGATGCGGCTTAAAATATCGGTTGCCATCAGCCGTTTTCCTGCGTGAAGGTGATCAGCGCGTCGAGCTTGGCGGCGGCCTTTTTTTGATCGATGCAGGTTTGCGCCATTTGCACCCCCTGGGTCAGGTCGGCTACCTTGTCGGCCGCCAGCAGGGCGGCCGCGGCATTCAAAACCACCACATCACGATGCGGCCCCTGGTCGCCGTTCAAGATTTTTTGGGTGATCCGGGCGTTTTCGGCTGCATCGCCCCCTTTGAGAGCCTCCGGTTCGGCTTCGTCCTCAAAGAATTGTTCCGGCGTGATATCGTAGGTACGAATCATGCCGTCGTTTAATTCCGAAATCCGGGTCGGCGCGCACACCGAGATTTCATCCAGGCCGTCATGGCCGTGCACCACCAGGGCCCGCTTAGCGCCGAGCAGCTTCAGGGCATTGGCGAACATTTCGGTGAGCGCCGGCGCATAGACCCCCAGTAACTGGCAGTTGGCCGCCGCCGGATTGGTCAACGGGCCGAGCATGTTGAAGATGCTGCGAATCCCCACCTGCTTGCGCGCCTTGGCGGCATACTTCATGGCGCCATGATATTTGGGCGCGAACATAAACCCGATGCCGATTTCGTTGACCGCCATTTCGACGACCTCCGGGTCCACATCCAGATTGACGCCCAGGGTTTCCAGCAGATCGGCGCTGCCGCATTGGCTGGAAATACTGCGGTTGCCGTGCTTGGCCACGGTGACATCGCAACCGGCCACCACAAAGGCGGTGGTGGTGGAGATATTGAAGGTGTGCGCGCCGTCGCCGCCGGTGCCGCAGGTGTCGACCACGGTGGACGCGTTGGCTTGCAGGCGCACCGCCTTGCGGCGCATGGCCCGCGCGGCGCCGGCCAGTTCTTCAAATGTTTCACCCTTGGTGGCCAGGGCGGCCATGAACGCCCCGATCTGGGCGTCGGTGATGTCGCCGGCGAAGATGTCGCTGATCATGGCACCGGTTTCTTCCTCACTCAAATCTTGTCCCTGGATGACTTTCTGTAAATTTTCCTTGAACATGCTTGCCTCCGCGATGTTGGTCGTCAATCAATAAATTTTCAACTTGTTGTCGTCTTGATGAAATTGCGCAGCAGTCGTTTGCCCATTGGTGTCATGATCGATTCGGGATGAAACTGAATCCCTTCGGTCGGATGCGTACGATGGCGCAGCCCCATGATTTCGCCGTCATCGGCGTGCGAAGTCACAATGAAACAATCGGGAATACTCTCCTGCGCCACGACCAGGGAGTGATACCGCATGGCCTGAAACGGTTTGGCGATCCCCTTGTACACCCCTTGCCCATCGGCGGTGATCAGCGAGGTTTTGCCGTGCATCAGTTTGGCGGCCCCCACGATGTTGCCGCCAAAGGCCCGGGCGATGGTTTGATGCCCCAGGCAGACGCCGAGCAGGGGCCGTTTGCCGGAAAACTTGCGGACCACGTCCAGGGAGACCCCGGCACTTTCCGGTCGGCCCGGCCCCGGTGAAATCACGATGCCGTCCGGCGCCATGGCCTCAATGTCGGCCACCGTGGCCTCGTTGTTGCGAATCACATTTACTTCGGCGCCGAGCTGGCGCAGGTACTGTACCAGGTTATAGGTAAACGAGTCAAAATTGTCGATCATCAATATCATGCTGGCCTCCCTTTGAAACTCTTTTGGCAGAGCTGCAATGCTTTTTGAATAGCCATGGCCTTGTTGACGGTTTCCATCCGTTCACTCTCGGGATCGGAGTCGGCCACGATACCGGCGCCGGCCCTTACGGTCAGAGTGCCGTTCTCCACGCACGCCGTGCGAATGGTGATGGCCAGATCCATGTTGCCGTTGAACGAGACGTAGCCGACGGCTCCGCCGTAGGGTCCGCGCGGTTGGTCTTCCAGTTCCTCGATAATCTGCATGGCCCGTACCTTGGGCGCGCCGCTCAGGGTGCCGGCCGGGAAGGTGGCGGCAAAAAGATCCCAGGCGTCGTATTCGGCTTTCAGGTCACAGATAATGTTCGATACCAGATGCATCACGTGCGAGTAGCGCTCGACCACCATTAAATCGGTCACTTGCACACTGCCGGTCTCCGCCACCCGGCCCAGGTCGTTGCGGCCCAGATCGACCAGCATCAAATGCTCGGCCCGCTCCTTTTCGTCCTTCAACAGCTCGTCGGCCAGGGCGCGGTCCTCCTGCTCATTGCCGCCCCGCCGCCGGGTGCCGGCAATGGGGCGCAGATTGGCCACACCGTTTTCAAGCCGCACCATGGTTTCCGGCGACGAGCCCACCAGCATGGTATCGTCCAGGTGCATGAAGTACATGTAAGGGGACGGATTGATGTAGCGCTGGGCGCGGTACAGGGTCCAGATATCCGGCAGGCCGTTGCATTGAAAGGGCTGGGAGATGACGGCCTGGATGATGTCGCCGGCCTTGATGTAGGTCTTGGCTTGTTCGACCTTGGCCCTGAACGCCTTTTCGGCGGTTACCGGGTGCAGTTCCAGGGCAGGGCAGTTGTCGGCGTCGGCATCTTCGGCCGCCACCGGTTGATTGATCTTTGCCAGGAGCGCCGTAACGCGCTTTTGAGCCGCATCGTACACCTGGTCCGGGTCATCGCCCGGCTCGGTGAAACACAGCACCACGGCCATGAGGCTGTGGCGGATGTTGTCGAAAATGATCAGTTCGTCCGGGAGCATGAAATGGGCCAGAGGGGTGTCCGGCGGCAAATTGTTCGGGATCGCCTCGATGAACGCGACCATCTCGTAAGTCAGATAGCCGACCAGCCCCCCCCAGAAGCGGGGCAATTCGGGCAGTTGCACGGCGTTGAATTGCGCCATGAACTCTCTTAGAATCGGCATCGGCGCGCCATTGTGCGGTTTTTCGATCCGGTTGCCGTTGTGGGCGATGACCACCTTGTCGCGCAAGACGCGCACGTTGGTAATGGCCGATGTGCTCAAAAAGCTGTACCGGCCCCAGCGTTCGCCCCCTTCAACACTTTCCAGCAAAAAGGCCGGTCCCTGACCCTGATAGATTTTTTTCAACACCAGAACCGGCGTGTCGGTATCGGCCAGAATTTCAGCACACACCGGAATCACATTGTGGCTGCGGGCCAGCTTCTTAAAACGGTCGCGGTCGGGAAATTGATCTAACAACATGGCGTGATCCTCTTTCGGTTGCTTGGTAAAATCGGTCTTGTTGGTTGCGTGTTTGAGGCGTTCGAGCCTATCCGTAAATTCAAAAGGGCCGTGAGTTGTTGCCACCCACGACCCTTTAAATCAAAAAACCGTGGGGTGCTTGCGCCTGCCCACGGTTTATAGTGCTTATCGGTGTCTTGCGGTCACCGGTTATCCGTTGGCACGCCCATAATGACGAACCACCACCACCAGTGTCCCTTGGAAAAATATTTTAGTTCGGCTTTCATTACAATCAAAAGATCCCGCGAAGATTTTAGTTAGTGTCCATCCGGAAATAGCATCTTTTGGTCCAGGCCCGCGTTTTCACGAATTTGCAATCCTCGACGTAGCCTTGCTACGCCTGCGGTTTCAAATTCGCTGCGGCCTTGGCCTGAACCAAAATCTACTATTTCCGGATG
>JANQIE010000096.1 GCA_028282295.1 Desulfobacterales bacterium
TTTTAAAACCGCAGGCATAGTGGGCTATGTCGAGGATTTTAAAAATGCGAGAACGCCGCCAGGGGCCAAAAGATGCTATTTCCGGATGGGCACCAGCTAATTTAAAACCGCAGGCGTAGCCTTGCTACGTCGCAAGAACATGAATGGCTACGCCATTATTTCAAATTCGTGAGAACGCCGGCCTGGGCCAGAAGATGCTATTTGCGGATGGACACTAATCAAAAATCATCGGTCCAAGTCCGCCGCCGACCGCCGCACCGCCGAGGGTTGCGCCGCCGTCAAAAAAAGAAGCGACCCCGGCGCCGACCGCAGCACCGATGGCGGCGCTGCCCAGGGCATCGAGCATCTTTTTATTGCCGAAAGGACCGTTGTAAAAGCGCAACTGACGCGGCGCCAGATACACTCTGAGGTCCGCCGTGGCATAGCCTTCCTGGTGCAGGATCGAGCTGATGCGCGCGCCGCGCAAAAAGGAACTGGTTGCGATGACGACTTCATCACGGGTCAGGGTGTTTTTACCCATGTCGGATTGGGATTTGACGATAATGCCCGCCAAACGTTCGGACAGCTTGCGGTAGCCGTCGATGATCGCGGCCCGTTCAGCCAGAAAACGTTTGTGAACTTCGGTGCCGGTTTCCGGTTCAAAGCCCATGCCCCGGACTGAAACCATTATTTTCTGGTCGGACTCTTCCGGTTCGATTCCGGGGACGATGTTTTCATGTTTGCTGATACTGCCGGCATACTCGATGACCTGGTGACCGCTGGTGCAACCGGATACCGTCAGCAGACAAATTCCGATAGCGACAAGGCCCCACAATAACGGATTACGATTCAAATTCCCATGCTGCATGGTAATGCTCCCTTGTGTGTTTGGGCGGTACAACGACCGGATGGTTTCAACGCGCCGTCCGCCGCAGGTTTCCCTTAAGATCGCGCTCTAAGTCTGCAAACTTTAGACCAAATTACTTTTTTCTTCCCATAGCCGGATAAGAATGCTTTACCGGCCTGGTAATATTGCCTTGAGGCACTATGCTGCATAGGTGGCCGGCTTGCCCGAACGGCAGGCAACATATACCGGGGCGGCACGATTTGCCTCCTTGTCCGGGTTTCAGGAACTTTGTAAAATCGCATTTCCTGATACCGGACAGTGCATTGTTTTTCCTGTTTCCTGTGGCACAAAGGTTGCTATTTTTTAATTCGTGCCCATCCGGAAATAGTAGCTTTTGGTTCAGGTCAAGGTCGCAGCGAATTTGAAACCGCAGGCGTAGCAAGGCTACGTCGCAAGAACATGAATGGTTACGCCATTGTTTCAAATTCGTGAGAACGCCGGCCTGGACCAAAAGATGCTATTTCCGGAGGGGCACGAATTCAGGATTTCAACAGAATCGTCGTCCCGCTGCGATTTGCTTACGCGATGACCGCTTTTAATCGCGGCGGGACGCCGCCCCTACAATCATCTTTGGTTTTTTATACTCAAACAACGGGAACCATGTCGTCCGTATTAAAAATAACGATCATCGCTTTTTTCATCGGCTTGCTGTCACCCCCGGCCCTGCCGGCTGCCGACGGCGGTTTGATGTACGCCCGGTTTGTGGTCACCTCCCTCAACGGCAAAATCATTGCCACGGATCTCCAAATGACACCGGCGGGGGGAGAGTTTCGGTTCGACCGGCTATTTACCGTGCGGGTCACCGGCCGGGCGGTCGGCCGAGCCGGTGCGGCCCTGTTGACCGCGGCCAAACACAATGCCGTGGCCGAAGTGCTGCGGCACCGGGGCTTGAAGCGTGTGGCGTCGGTTCAGGGGCGCTCGGGCCGCCGGCTCCATGACGAGATCACCATGGTGTATGAGGGCGTTGTCCAAACACCGATTACGGTAAGACAACACGGCTTCATGGCCGACGCCCGGACCTACCGGGTTGAAGCGGATATTCGTTTTTGTCCGATTGCCTTCCCCGACCGGTGGTCGCGTCTGTATCTTAAAAAATGGCTGCGTGACCAGGCCGGCGACTTTATTTCCCTGTTTCGCTAGTGCCCCCCTGCCGGACCGCCTTTTTTTTCTTTCCCTTGACTTTCATTTTAACAGTGGCCTATAGGGTCTGAACATTTTCTTTGGAATCAGCGTAAGATCAATTGGCAACAATCCCCATTTGACCAAACCTGCAACCGAGGGACCCATGAACCAGGAACACATTGAGACGATCGCCCAGGAACTGAACCTGACCCACAACCAAACCGAAGCCGTGGCCGCGTTGCTGGCCGAGGGCGCCACGGTGCCGTTTATCGCCCGCTACCGCAAGGAGGCCACCGACAGTCTGGATGAGGTCGCCATCACCGCCATCCGCGACCGGGCGGCCCAACTGGCGGAGCTCGATGCCCGCAAGGCCGCCATTCTCAAATCGTTGGAACAAAACGGCCATCTGAACGACGAGCTTCAGGAAAAAGTGACGACAGCCCCGAACATGGCTGTGCTGGAAGATATTTATCTGCCCTACCGTCCCAAACGCCGCACCCGGGCCACCATTGCCAGGGAAAAGGGGCTTGAGCCGCTGGCCGAAGCCATCCTGGCCCAAACCGGCATGGATCCGCAAGCCGCTGGGGCCGACTTTGTCGATCCTGAAAAAGAGGTCGAGACCGTGGAGGCGGCCCTGGCCGGCGCCCGTGATATCATCGCCGAGATCGTTAACGAAAGCGAAGAGGCCCGCGCCCGTCTGCGGACCCTGTATGCCAACAAAAGCGTCATCAAGAGCACGGTGGCCGCCGACAAGGAAACCGAAGGGGCCAAATACCGGGACTATTTTGAATGGTCGGAACCGATCACCGAAGCCCCCTCCCACCGCATCCTGGCCATGCGCCGGGGTGAACGCGAAGAGATGCTGAACCTGTCGATTTATCCGCCCGAGGACCAAGCCCTCGAAATTCTGAAATCCCTGTTCGTCACCGGTGAGGGGCCTGATTCGCAGCAGGTGTTGCTGGCGGTGCAGGACAGTTACAAACGGCTGCTGTCACGCGCCATGGAAACCGAGATCCGCCTGGCGAGCAAGGAACGCGCCGATACCGAGGCGATTCGCATTTTTGCCGAAAATTTGCGTCAGTTGCTCCTGGCTTCCCCGCTGGGCGCCAAACGGGTGTTGGGCATCGATCCGGGTTTTCGTACGGGATGCAAGGTCGTGTGTCTCGATCGCCAGGGCAAACTGCTGCACCACGACACAATCTACCCACACACCTCCAAGGCCCACGAGCGTGCCGGCGATCTGGTGCGCAAGCTGTGCGCCGAATACCGCATCGAAGCCATCGCCATCGGCAACGGCACGGCCGGACGGGAGACCGAAGCGTTTTTAAGGGGCCTCGGCCTGGTGTCCCAAATTCTGATCACCCTGGTCAATGAAAGCGGCGCGTCCATCTATTCCGCGTCGGACATCGCCCGCGATGAGTTCCCGGATCTGGATTTGACGGTGCGCGGCTCGGTTTCCATCGGGCGCCGTATGATGGATCCGCTGGCCGAACTGGTCAAGATCGATCCCAAATCGATCGGGGTGGGTCAGTACCAGCATGATGTCGATCAGACCCAACTCAAACAATCGCTGGACGACGTGGTGGTCAGTTGCGTGAACCGGGTCGGGGTCGATGTGAACCGGGCCAGCGCTCAACTGCTGACCTATGTTTCGGGTCTGGGGCCGCAACTGGCCAAGAACATTGTGGCCCACCGGGACACCAACGGCCCCTTTGCCACCCGCAAGGAATTGAGCAAGGTCAAGCGCCTGGGTCCCAAAGCGTTTGAGCAGGCCGCCGGATTCCTGCGCATTCAGGATGGGCAGGACCCCCTGGACGCCAGCGCCGTGCACCCGGAGAGCTACCCGGTTGTGGCGCGGATGGCCAAGGATCTGGGATGCGAGGTTCATCAACTGATCGGCGACGTCAAATTGCGGGATAAAATCGATATCAACACGTATGTCACCGACACCGTGGGCTTGCCGACCCTGAACGACATCCTCGACGAACTGGCCAAACCGGGCCGGGACCCGCGCCGGGAGTTCGAGGAATTCGCCTTTGCCCAGGGAGTCGACAAAATCAGTGATCTGGAGCCCGGTATGGAGTTGCCCGGCGTGGTCACCAACATCACCGCCTTTGGCGCCTTTGTCGATGTGGGGGTGCACCAGGACGGCCTGATCCATGTCAGCGAACTGGCGGACCGGTTTGTGAAAAATCCGGCCGAGGTGGTCAAGGTGCACCAGAAAGTCAAGGTCAGGGTGCTGGAAGTGGATATCCCGCGCAACCGGATCGGGCTGTCGATGCGTAGCGGCCAAAACACCGACAAAAAGAAGGCCGCGCCGTCCAAAGCCCGCAAAAAAACGCGCCCCCAAAACAACCGGTCTCAGCGGCCGAAAAGCCGGGGCGGATCTTCCGCGCCGAAACCATTCAACAATCCCTTTGCGGAGCTGTTCGACAAACAGGGGCTGACCAACCGCCGTTCCCGGTAACCCTGCGTCCGGGGGATCCGTCGCGATTGTTACGGTACCTCAACGAAAGGACAAATCATGCGCGCCGTAGTACAGCGGGTTTCCAGCGGTTCGGTCGAGGTTGAGGGCACCATCGTCGGTCGAATCGAAAACGGCCTGGTGGTGCTGCTGGGCATCACCTACGCCGACACCGGTGCCGAGGCGGATTACCTGGCCGAAAAGATCGTGAACCTGCGAATCTTCGAAGATACCGCCGGCAAAATGAACCGCTCGCTGATCGAAACGGGCGGGGCCATGCTGATCATTTCCCAGTTTACGCTTTACGGCGACTGCCGCAAAGGCCGGCGCCCATCCTTTGTGGCGGCCGCACGTCCGGAGCAGGCGATCCCCTTGTATGAACAGTTTATCGATAGCGTGCGAAAAAAAGGCGTGGTGGTCGAATGCGGTGAGTTCGGAGCGCACATGAAGGTATCTCTCGTTAACGACGGGCCGGTGACATTGATTGTGGAAAGTTGAGAGAGTACCCCCCAAAAAGAATGATCTCCATCCACAATTCGTAATTCCTAATTCTTAATCAATGTGATTAACTTAAACAATCCGATGAGTCGAAGAAATGTAGTGCAGGGCTTTAAGTCCATAGCCGTCAAGCTAGTGCCCATCCGGAAATAGCATCTTTTGGCCCCCGGCGGCGTTCTCGCATTTTTAAAATCCTCGACATAGCC
>JANQIE010000097.1 GCA_028282295.1 Desulfobacterales bacterium
GGCTATGTCGAGGATTTTAAAAATGCGAGAACGCCGCCGGGGGCCAAAAGATGCTATTTCCGGATGGGCACTAGCTTGACGGCTATGGACTTAAAGCCCCGCGCTACATCTCTTCGACTCATCGGATTGTTTAAGTTAATGACATTGTTTTTTTAAGAAGAAACTTGCTATTTCGATATAAAGTTATGTACTATTGATAAACTTTGTTTTCCTGTTGTTTCGGATGTCTTCATTCAGTCTATAGCTTATCTCAAAAAAATCGAATTAATTTTTCTTGCCCGGACATCATCCTCTCGCCGGTTATCCAACGCGCACCAAGTATCACCGTTGCTGTCTGTCGCCACAAAGGGGCATGGCACTACTTTTTTATTTTGCCAAATGGCCAAGCCGCCGCCGCGGGGCTGTAGGTTCTTTAAATCAGGGAGTGCCGGTCAATGCTGCCAAATCCAGGCTCCTGCCGATTGATCGTCTTCTGCGCCATGATGGCGTGCGCGGTAGTTTTTGCGTCGCCGGGCAACACAACCATGGACAAAAAAAGGGTCCTGCTTCTTCACTCCTATCATCAAGGACTGACCTGGACGGATAGCGTCATGCAGGGGATGCTCGCGGTGCTGAAGCAATCCGACGTGAAGCTGGAAATCCATGTCGAGTACATGGATAGCAAACGCCACCCGCCGCCGGCGCTGTTCGCCTACCTGCAATCCCTTTACCGTCGAAAGTACCACGGGATCCGCTTCGATGTTATTCTGCTTTCGGACAACAATGCCCTGGCTTTTGTCGTAAAGCGGGGTGCCGATCTTTTTCCCGGCGTGCCGGTGGTCTTTTGTGGCATCAATAATTATACCCCCGATCTGTTGGCGGGCCGGGCCGGCATCACCGGCGTAACCGAAGAAATCGACATCAATGGTACGCTGGCCTTGGCCAGGCAGCTTCGTCCGAAAATTCGAAAGTTTGTGTTTATCAACGACCGGACCCCCACCGGCCGGGCGAATCAGGAGAAATTCAAGCAGGCGCGGTCCGATCCGGTCAATCGGGCGTTCGGGTTCGAGTTGTGGGACGATTTGACCATCGCGGAACTCCAACAGCGCCTGCGCGGGTTGACGCCCGATACAGCCGTTTGTTTGTTTACGTTTCACCGGGACCGTGCGGGGCAATGGTTTTCGATTGCGGAATATTTGACGCTTATCGGCGCCAGCAGCAGCGTGCCGGTGTTCTCCTTTTGGCACAACTATATTGGTCATGGGGTATTGGGCGGTGCCATGATTTACGGCAGGGAACAGGGCCGGCGCTGTGCCGAATACGCCCGGCGCATTCTGGACGGGGCGGCTGTTGCATCACTGCCGGTGCTCGTGGCAAGCCCGAATCCGATGCTGCTCGACGATCGTCTGCTCAGGCGGTTCGGTATCGCCAGGCGGAATATTCCGTCTGAAGCGCTTGTCCTGTTTCAGCCCGAATCGGTGGTGCGCAAATACCAGCACATCATCATTGCCTCGGTTGTTGTCGTTATCCTGCTGGCGGTGCTGGTCGTTACCTTGTTGGTGAATATCGTGAAGCTCAAACACAACGAACGGGAACGCATCCGTTTGAATACGTTTTTAGAGGCCAAGAACGCCGAGCTTGAACAGATGGTTTATGTCGCTTCCCATGATTTACGCTCACCGTTGGTCAATATCGACGGATACAGCAAAGAACTTGCCATTGCCACGCAGACCTTGCAGGAGGCCCTGGCCGGTGCACCGGCGGAAAAACAACCGGCGATTGTCGCCCCTGTGTTGGCGCGGGACATTCCCGAAGCATTGCGTTTTATCCGCACCAGCGCCACCAAGATGGACACGCTGCTGTCAGGGTTGCTGCATCTTTCGCGCACGGGCCGGGCGTCCTTGGTCATCGAATCGTTGGACATGAACCGACTGCTCGCCAAAGTGACCGATTCGATTGAGTATCAAATCAAGGCCGCCGGTGTGGCTCTGCAGGTCGGGGATTTACCGCCGTGCCGGGGCGATGCGGTGCAGATCAATCGTATATTTTCGAATCTGCTGGACAATGCCATGAAGTATCTTGATCCGGATCGGCCATGCACGATCCGCGTGAGCGGCCGGTTCGATGGGCACCGTTCGGTCTACTGTGTCGCCGACAACGGAATCGGAATTGCGCCGGATCAGCGGGAAAAGATTTTTGAACTCTTCCAACGTCTCGATCCCGCCCGCGGTTCCGGCGAAGGGTTGGGGCTGACCATTGTCCGGCGGATCGTGAGTCGTCTGCAAGGGGCAGTCTGGGTGGAATCGGAGGATGGCGGCGGCAGTCGCTTTTATGTGGCCTTGCCTTCAGGCCGTTAGACAATACGGGGAAGCACAAGGAGTTTGCATGCATCGGGATGTCATCATTCTCGTGGCCGAAGACGACGACGGTCACGCACGGTTGATCAAGAAGAATCTGGCGCGGGCGGGAGTTGTAAATAAGATTATGCTGTTTACCGACGGACGGGCGATTCTCGATTTTTTGTTCCGGCAAGCCGATAGCCCGCACTACCAGACCGACACCGCGTTCGTCCTGTTGCTCGATATTCGCATGCCGCATGTCGACGGGCTGCAGGTATTACAGCAGATCAAGGCCGATCCGGAGTTGTGCAAACTGCCGGTCATTATGGTTACCACCACCGACGACCCGCGTGATGTGGCCCGTTGTCATGAATTGGGCTGTAATACCTACATCACCAAACCGGTCAACTATGATAAATTCGTCAATGCCGTTCGCCAGTTGGGTCTTTTTCTATCGGTGGTGCAAGTCCCGAAAATCAGAGGAGCCAAGATAGCGTAATGAACAAGAACAGCGAATGTCGCGCAAGTGCCGCCACCGGCGCACGCACTGCCAAGCGGGTGTTGGTTGTCGAGGATGACGAGGGGCTGAACAATCTGGCCCAGAAGGCGCTTTGCCGGGCCGGTTTCGATGCCCGGGGCGTGTTGACCGGCACGGCGGCCATCGCCCAGGTGGCGGCCGAGTCGGACTTGGTTTTACTGCTGGATCAGCAGTTGCCCGATATGGACGGCACGGAACTTGTGCGGGCGTTGATTGCGCAAGAACGCCCCATCCCCTTTGTTGCCATGACCGGCCACGGTGACGAGCAGGTCGCGGTTGAAATGATGAAACTCGGCGCCCGTGACTATCTTGTCAAGGGGGGCGATCTGACCGATCATCTTCCCAAAATATTCGAGCATGTGTTCCGGGAACTGGAAACCGAGCAGCGCCTGGCCCAAACCGAAGCGGCGCTGGCGTGGCGTGAGGAACGGTACAAACTGCTGTTCAACTGCGGCAACGACGCGATTTTCGTCCACCCCCTGGTCGACGGCAAGCCCGGCAGGTTTTCCGAAGTCAATGATGTGGCGTGTGCGCGGCTGGGCTACAGCCGGGAAGAATTACTGCAGATGACTCCCCAGGATATCGATGCCGACGGCACAACGGCAAGCGGACGCCGGGCCTTGGCGCAGTTGATCCAAAGCGGCCATTGTGTTTTCGACATGGTTCACCGCGCCAAATCCGGCGCCGCGATTCCGGTGGAGATTTCAAGCCGCCTGTTTGAGAGCGCCGGCCGCCAATATGTGCTGTCAACCGCCAGGGATGTTTCCGCGCGCAGGCAAACCGAAAAGGCGTTGCGCGCAAGCGAGGAACGGTATCGCCGTCTTTTCGAAGAATCTCCGATTTCGTTGTGGGAGGAAGATCTGGCCGATGTGAAGATCTATCTCGACGGCCTGCGGGATGCCGGTGTCAACGATTTTGGCAAGTACTTCGACGAACATCCGCATGCGGTCGTCCATTGCGCGGGGTTGGTGAAGGTGGTGGGGGTGAACAAGGCCACGCTGGCGCTTTATAAGGCTGAAAGTCTGTCTGAATTTCACAGCGGACTGGGCCGCACATTCTGCAAGGAATCGTATGGTGTTTTCAAGGAAGGGCTGGTCGCTTTTGCCGCCGGCGAAACCAAATTCGAGCGCGAAGCAATTACCCGCACATACAATGGCGTGAAAAACCATGTGGTTGTCCGGTGGACTGTGGCGCCGGGACATGAGCCGGTCGCTGCAAAACTGCTCGTTTCGATCATCGATATGACCAAACGCAAACGGGCCGAAGAAAAGCTGAGGCGCGAACTGACGGTCAGCCAGGCCCGCGCCGCCATTTCCCGCGTGCTGCTCTCGCAGGAATATGACATCAACAAGGTGACCGACCTGATTTTAAAGCATGCCCGCAAATTGACCCGCAGTCGTCACGGGTTTGTCTCTTCCATTGACCAGGATACCGGGGAGAGCGTTGCGCATACCCTGACCGCCATGTTCGGCCGGCAGGGCCGGAATGAAGGTCGGCGCATGGCCCTGCCCGCCGGTCCACACGGCCCCTACCCCACGTTGTGGGGGCACGCGCTCAATACCAGAAAATCCTTTTTCACAAACCAGCCCCAACGGCACCCCAGTTTCAAGGGGCTCCCCAAAGGGCATCTGGCACTGCGCAACTTCATGGCGGTGCCGGTACTGATCGGCACCAGGCCGGCCGGCTTGATCGCCCTGGCCAATGCCGATACCGGCTACTCGGACAGGCAGATCGAGGCGATCGAAGAATTGGCCGATATCTTTGCGCTGGCTTTGCACCGCAACCAATATGAATTGGAGAAAGCCGATATGGAAGGGCGCTTGCGTCAGATGCAGAAACTGGAGGCAATCGGCACCCTGGCCGGGGGCATCGCCCACGATTTCAACAATATCCTGTGCCCCATTGTCGGGATGTCGGAAATGTTGCTGGAAGATTTCGACCCGCAAAGTCCGGAGTATGAAAACACCGCGGAAATTTTAAAGGCCGGTCGCCGCGGCAGCGATCTGGTCAAGCAGATTCTGGCCTTCAGCCGTCAAACCAAGCACAGTATGATCCCCTTGCGGATCCAGTCGATCCTGAAGGAGGTGCTCAAGTTGAGCCAGGCGACGCTGCCGGCCAATATCAAGATTGTCACCGATATCCAGGCGGACTGCGGTCTGGTGATGGCGGACCCCACCCACATCCACCAGGTCGTCATGAATTTGATCACCAATGCCTACCATGCCATGGATGAAAACGGCGGGCGGATCGAGGTGCACCTGGCCGAAACCGAGATCGGCAACGGCGCGGTGGTCGACGGCACCCTCAAACATGGCTGCTATGCCGTGCTGACGGTATCCGACACCGGTTGTGGCATTGCCCCTGATATCATCGACAAGGTTTTTGAGCCGTATTTCACCACCAAACCGCAAGGCAAGGGCACCGGCCTGGGGCTTGCCGTGGTTTACGGCATCGTGAAAGAGTACGGCGGCGATATCAAAGTGACTACCGAGGTCGGCCAGGGAACCAGCTTCCGTATTTATTTTCCGGTCAAGCAAAAAGCCGCCGAGGCCGTTGCGTATGAAGACACGACCGAATATCCCACCGGCAGCGAACACATTTTACTGGTGGATGATGAGGCGCCGGTGGTGCGCCTGGAATCGTTGCTCCTTGAAAGGCTGGGGTATGCGGTGACCGCCCGTACGAGCAGTGTCGAGGCGTTGGCCGCCTTTCGCGCCAATCCGTACAAATTCGATCTGGTGATCACCGACATGACCATGCCGAATATGACCGGCGAACAGCTTGCACGGGCATTGATCGCCATCCGGCCGGATATCCCGATTGCCATTTGTACCGGTTTCAGTGAGCGCATGAATCTGGAAAAGGCCCATGCCGTCGGCATCAAGGGGTTTTTGTCGAAACCGGTGGTGAAATCCGCCCTGGCCCGGATGGTCCGCCAGGTGCTCGATGGGGCGCATGACCCAACGGCCGCCAATGCTGTCCAGATAGAAGGAGTGATGCCGGATGAAAGCCTCGAATAACAATACCCTGTTGGTGGTTGATGACGATCCGGCCGTGCTTGACTATCTGCAGAAACGGTTGACCGCCTGGCGCTATTGCGTGTTCACGGCGACCGGCGGTGTCGAGGCGCTGGCCTGTTTCCAACACGCCCGGCCGGAACTGGTGCTGACCGATTTATACATGGCCGATGGCGACGGTCTGAGCCTGCTGCGGCGTATCCGCGAGAACGATCCGGACGTTCCGGTGCTGGTCATGTCCGGCCAGGGCCGGTTAAACGATGCGGTCAAGGCCCTGCGCTTAGGGGCCTGGGATTACCTGTACAAACCGATCGAAGACGCGGTCCTGCTGCAGGCGGCCGTTGAAAAAGCATTGGAGCGAAACCGCCTGGTGCAGCAGAACCGGCATTACCAGAAGCAAATCGAAACCGACTTGATCAACCAACGGCAAATTCTCGTCGAAAAGACCATCAACCAGGAAAAGGTCAACGCGGCCCTCAAGGCGATTCTCGATCAACGGGAAATCGAAAAAAAATCGATCGAAGTGGCCATGGTCGCCAACCTGAAACGTTATGTCTTTCCCTACCTCGACGTTCTGGAACAACAGCAGCTCGGCAAGGCGGCCCGGGCATGTGTGGGCATTTTGCGGACGAATATCGAACAGCTTGTCTCACCGGTTTCAAAAAAACTGAGCGGCGTATACATGGCGTTAACCCCGACCGAGGTCAAAGTCGCCGATCTCATCCGGCAGGGCCAGTCCACCAAGGCGATTGCCGGTATCCTCAATGCCTCGGTCAGCACGGTCGAGAAGCATCGCAATAAAATTCGCCACAAGCTCAACATTGTAAGACAAAAAGTGAACCTGCAAACCTTCCTGAATTCGCTTATCTGAACAGCTGACCCTCTATAAGGCATGGCGGTTCCATAGTCATTTATTTCCTGTTAACCTTTCCTCACCCTTTCCGATCATCACCAACAGCATACCCGTGAACATCTCGTCTACGCCTGGGCAGTGAAAAGCGGTCCTCCAAGGCACCTCGCATCCATAACGCAGCCGTGCAGCGCACAGCAAACCGGATCTTCATACTTTTCGGACAATTTGTAAAAGGAGAAAAAAATGAATTGGCAAAATTTGACATTCGGTAAAAAAATTGCCTTGGGGTTTGGGCTAGTTTTAACGCTGCTGATGGTGGTCGGTGTATTGAGTTATGTGGGGGTCGACAAAATTGTTGCCGATGCCGAGGCCGTGATCGGCGGCAATAAACTCGACGGCAGTCTGGCCCAGAAGGAAGTCGATCACCTCAATTGGGTCAATCAGGTCAATGCATTGTTGACCGACGCGTCCATCACCACCCTGACCGTGGAGACCGACGACCACAAATGTGCCTTGGGCAAGTGGTTATACGGCAAAGAGCGTGCACATGCCGAACGTCTGATGCCGGAATTGGCCCCGTTGTTGAAAGACCTTGAGCAGCCGCATCGCGAACTGCACGAATCGGCGCTTGAAATCGATCGGGTGTTCAGACAGCCGCATGCCGGTTTGGCTTTGAATTTGTCCAGGCGCTTGAACGAACATGTCGGCTGGATGGAAAAACTGGGCAAGGCCCTGGCTGCGGAAGCCGGTGGCTTGCACGCGTATCAAACCAAACTGAAAAACGCCGTCGATCT
>JANQIE010000109.1 GCA_028282295.1 Desulfobacterales bacterium
CGAATCAGAAAAAGAGCAAAGACTTTGCGGCCCGGCGCGATGCCGCCCTGAAATCAGGTGAAGTGACCGCCGATGACATGGCCAACGCCAAGCCGGGCATCCTGCCCCTGCTCGAAGAAGACCTGCCGGTGCAAACTCTTTCCGACGGCACCCACGCGGTGCACGCCAGCGGGCTGCTTACTAAGGGCAGCGGCGATTATCGCGTGGCGGTGGTCGACGATCACCTGCTGGTAGTCGGCGCCGATGGCAAACCGGTGTCGCCGCGCTGGGAAGTCAAACCGATCAAGAAAGAAGGCGAAGGCGAGTATCTCTATGTCACCGTCTCGCGCGCGACCGGCGAGGGCGCCGGGTTTTCGAGTTCTGCCGGTATCGATGCAAATCGAAGAAAATTCAACGAGCTTTTGGAGCGTCATATGGCGGCAGTTATGGACCACGGTGCTGAAATCCACTCCGGCATTAGACATGCTTCGCAGGCTGCCCGGGATTTGATGGCCTACATTGATGGATTGGGCGATTTTCGCTTCAAAAAACTTACGCGCGCCCAAGGAGCGGAAACAACGCGATTGTTTAACGCCATGGACGCCGTTGAAAACCATTTTCCTGAAGATTTTTTCGATTGGGCCTACAAAAGTAAAGTGATCGATTTGCTTGAACGAAGCTCGCCGCTCCTGTCGCGCGTTTGGCTCGATAAGTTTCAGAGAGCAAAATTAAACTTTTTTCTATCTTATCAGCCGGTATCTGCGGATGGGAAACGTGTACTCAGTCATGAAGAATTTTCGGTTATTTGGAATAAATTGAATTCGGATAACTTTACTGCCGACGATGTTCGCAATTTCATGGATGTTGTCAAAAGTGACGCACTCTATTTTCCCAGCTACAAGCGAATGAAAGATTCAATGACCGATGCAATGACCGATGCACTATCCAACGATCCGGCAACAACTTCCGCTCTCAATAAGTTAAAACAGGCTCAACGCAATAATAGTCCGCAGGAACTGGATCAAGCGGCGCAGGAATATGTAGATAGTATAGCGGGTCATATCGATGATATTTTGAAAAACACCATTCGAAACCATGGCCTTCCCGAACCGGGCACATTCGGCATGGATACCCCGATTATAACTAAAGTTGAATTTCAACAGATGAGACAAGCCCAAGCCGGGCTGTTTAATCATCAGACCAAGGTTTTAACTCTTAGAAACGACCTGAAAAACAACGTAAAAAGTCTGATTAATACCATTATGCACGAAGGGTTCGGCCATGCGGTGCAACAGGCTGTGAGAGATTACGTAGATAGTGTCGCAGAGGCTGTCCGAAAAATGGATGGTCCGAAGAAAAAAGGAAAGACTCTCATAAGCGATACCCCGGAAATGAATCGAATTTTATCCGATGTCCGCAACAGTGAATTTTTTGAAGAATTTTATGGCCAAAGTCGCTTGCTCAGCCGTAATCCTGAAACCTACGGTACCAGCAGAGATGCAAGCAATGAAATACACGACATTATTAGCGAAATGATTGGTAATCGACCCGACGCAAATAATCCACAAGCCATAGAATATTTGAAAAAAGTCCTGGGGGCTCGGGCGTATGCGCTGCACTACTCTGAGCTGGACGCACAATTAACGTCGACGGCAGTCATGAATCAGCTGCCCTGGTTACATGCTGATGACTGATTCGTATTATTCATTTTTATCCCTTGAACTGATGTAACACCGGAAATTACGAAAGGCGGGAAAAATGGCAAAAGTCGATAAAGCCGGCGATGGCGGCACAACCGGAACCCCCTCCAAGCGCACCAACGACAAGGAAAAGTCAAAAGAGACGCCGTCTTCATCATCCCGGTCCACATCCCCGTCATCCCGGACAACAAAGGAAGATATCGAC
>JANQIE010000137.1 GCA_028282295.1 Desulfobacterales bacterium
ACACCGCTGCTGGTCTGGGGCGGGTTTGTACTGCTGTGCTACTTTGTGATGATGTGCATTGTCAACCTGTTGAGTCGGCAGGCGATTCACAACGAACGCATGAGTTTTCCCTTACTGCAGGTGCCACAGATGCTGTCCGACGCCCTGGACCAGGGCGCGTTGGGAAGCTTTCTGGGCAATCGCTACCTGCTGGCGGGCCTGTCGCTGCCGGTGGCCCTGCACCTGCTGAACGGGTTGCATTTTTACTACCCCCAGGTTCCCAGCATCGAAACGCTGATCCTGGCGGCGCCCTATTTCCCCCGCCACGGGCTGTTCAGCGGCTTTATCAAACTGAAACTGTATATCTACCCGGCCTTTATCGGCTTTGCCTTTTTGGCCTCCAAGCAGATATCCTTTTCTTTCTGGTTTTTCTTCATCCTCGGCTCGCTTTTGTTCGGCTTGCTCAGCGTGCTTGGCTACGACATTCCGGCCGCGGCCCTGGGCGTGACCTTCGGCCCCACCCTGGCGCGCCCCGAAGAGACCCAGATGATCGGGGCCTACGGGGTCTTCTTCCTTTTTCTGTTCTGGCTCGCCCGGCACCATTTTGCGGATGTCTTGCGCCGCAGTGTCGGCCTGTCCACCTCAAGCGACCTGGAAGCCGAGTGGCTGTCGATTCGCTTTTCGTTCTGGGGGGTGGTGATCGGCAGTCTGGTGTTGATGATCTGGCTGAACTATTTTGGTCTGCCCTTTGGATTTGCCGTTCTCGTTCTGGGTGCTTTTTTTATGGTGACGCTGGTGGCCACCCGGGTGATCTGTCAAGGGGGCATCGCTTATTTCACCCTCACCGCCGCACCCATCGACGGTCTGTTGGCCTTTTTCGGTCCCAAGGGGTTTACCCATGCCGGCATATTGATTGCCGCCGTGGCCCAGAAGGTGCTTTTTGTCGATTTGCGCGAATCGCTCATGCCGTCGCTGTTTCACACGCGCAAAATCACGCATAAAGTTGCCAACCGGCCGCTGATCGTCGGCTTTATCCTGCTGGCCCTGGCCGGCGGTGTCGTCGTCTCGTTCATCGCCATGCTGGTGTTGTGCTACAAATACGGTGTGCGCGAACTCGGCCTGGACTGGGCCACGCGCACCACCGTGGCGGTTTATGAAAACATCTACACCCTGGTCGACGCACCGGTGCAGGCGGGCCACTGGGTGATTGTCTTCGCCATCGCCGGCGCCCTGGTGATGCTGGCGCTGGTGGTTTGCTACCACCGCCTGTACTGGTGGCCCATCCATCCCATCGGCTATTTGACCACCTACAGCTCGGCCATGCGCATCCTGTGGTTCAGCTTCTTTGTCGGCTGGCTGTGCAACACCCTGTGCATGCGCTACGGCGGCGTTAACCTGTTCAAGAAACTGCGCTTTTTCTTCGTCGGCCTGATCATCGGCGATTTTCTAATGGGCGGCGCTTGGGCCGTGGTGGGGTTGTTTAGTGATGCGAGTTATCAGGTATTGCCGGTTTGATATTTGAAATTTGAAACTGGAAATTTGAAATTTGGGGGAACTGACGATTGTACTTTGGTCCTAATCACGTGAATGGTTGATGAAAGATATAACGACACTGGATGTATATCGCTTGGCGGAGAAGTTATCGGATTTGGTATGGGGTGATTATGACTTGTGGCCTCAAAAAGTGCAACGAACGATAGGTTACCAGATAATTCGGGCCGTTGATTCTATTGCGGTGAATTTGGCAGAAGGGTATGGTCGCTACTCTCAGGCTGAACGGGTTCAGTTCTATCGATATGCACGGGGATCGTTTGAGGAAACTAAAGCATGGCTGCGCAAGTTGATACGTAGAAAAGTTATTACCAAAAGCATACACCAATATACCGCGATTATCGATGAATTGGGTCCTAAATTGAATGCTTTTTTCAAATTTCAAGTTTCCACCTCATGCGATAGGTAGATGTTCGTTTTAAAAAAGGTTTATCCTACAACCAGCACAAACAACCTGTACACCCATGTATGAAGACAAAGAACTCCAGGAATACCGCGATTTACTGAAGACGCCGGATCGTTTTGAGGAAGGGTTTGATTGGAAAACGATTATCGGGGCGGTCTTTATTGGTTTTTTGATGATGCCGGGCAGTATGTACCTGCAGCTTGTCATTGGGACCGGGATCGGTCCGGCGGCCCGGTGGGTGACGATTATCCTGTTTGCCGAGATCGCCAAGCGCAGCTACACCGACCTTAAGCAACAGGAGATTTTCCTGCTGTACTATATGGCCGGGGCCGCGCTGGCGTCGCCGTTCCAGGGACTGTTGTGGAACCAGTATCTGGTGCAGTCCGATGCGGCGCGCATGCTGGGCCTGACGGAGTATATTCCGCGCTGGGTCGCGCCGGGGGTGGCATCCGAATCGCTGGTGGAACGGACGTTTTTGCACCGGGACTGGTTGATTCCGATTCTACTGCTGGTCGGGTCGCAGATTATCCAGCGGGTCGATCATTTTGGGTTGGGGTATGCCTTGTACCGGATCACGTCGGATGTGGAAAAACTGCCCTTTCCCATGGCGCCGGTGGGGGCGTTGGGCACCATGGCCTTGGCCGAATCGACCGAGGAAAAACAGAAAAGCTGGAAATGGCGCGTATTTTCCATCGGCGGCGTTATCGGTCTGGCCTTTGGCAGTATTTATGTGCTGCTGCCGACGGTATCCGGTCTGCTGCTCATGGAACCGATCCGGCTGATTCCGATCCCCTGGATCGAACTGACCCGGCACACCGAAGAGGTGTTGCCGGCAGTGGCCACCGGCATCCAGCTCGATCTGGGCCTGATCTTCATCGGCATGGTGTTGCCGTTCTGGGCGGTTATCGGCGGGTTGATCGGCATCATCATTACGTTTGCGGCGAATCCGTTTTTATACAAATTCGGCATTCTCAAACGCTGGCATCCGGGCATGGGCACGGTTGATACGGTCTTTGCCAATAACTTCGATTTTTACATGAGTTTCGGCATCGGCCTGGGGCTGGCCATTGCCTGCGTGGGGATCTGGCATGTGGCGCGCTCCTTTGGCAAGAACAGCCCCGGTGAACGGGGCAGTTTCAAGGAGCTGTTCCATCCGCCGCCGGGGCGCGGCGATTTTAATTTCTGGATTTCCATCGGCATCTATTTTTTCTCCACCCTGGCCTATGTGGGGCTGTGCGTGTGGCTGGTGCCGTCGTTTCCCTGGATTTTTTTCCTGGGCTACGGGTTTATCTACACACCAATCGTCTCCTACATCACGGCGCGCATGGAGGGGATTGCCGGCCAATTTGTCAGCCTGCCCCTGGTGCGTGAGGCCAGCTTCATCGCCGGGGCGCGGTTTTTCGGCTACCAGGGGATCGAAATCTGGTATGCGCCGATTCCGATCCACAACTACGGCGAAGCCACGGTGCATTTTCGTCAAATCGAGCTGACCGGCACCAGCATCCGCGGCATCATCAAGGCCGAGATCGTGGTCTTTCCGGTGGTTATGATCGCAAGTCTTTTGTTTTCGCAATTCATCTGGCGGCTGGCGCCGATTCCTTCCAGCAGCTACCCCTATGCCCAGGAACTGTGGCACTTGCAGGCCCTGAACACCCTGCTGATGCAGACCTCCACGCTGGAGGGCAATGCGCTTTTTTACCAGGCGCTCAACGGCACTTATGTGCTGGGCGGTCTGGGGCTGGGGGTGATCGCCTACCTGTTGCTCAGCCTGTTCGGTCTGCCGGTTCTGTTGATTTACGGCGTGGTGCGCGGCCTGGGGCAAAGCACCCCCCACGGGTTTATCCTGGAGGTTGTGGGCGCCTTTTTGGGTCGTTTTTTCTTTTTAAAGCGCTACGGCGCCATGTGGCGTCAATACGCCCCGGTGCTGTTGGCCGGCTTTTCCTGCGGCATGGGGCTGACCGGCATGTTTGCCATGGGGTTTGCGTTGATATTGAAGTCCCTGGGGCGGCTGGCGTATTAACGCGTGTTTAATTCAATCTGGTGGGCATGGCACCAACATTATTGCGGGATGATTGCCAGATGCGGTTGTCCTGATTCGCGCGTTGTTTGCACTTGATGCGGTGCACTCTGGCAGTGTAAGCTTGCTTTGAATAGAACGGGGCATTAAAAAAAACATAAAACTGAAAAGGAGGCGCGTAAGAAGATGCGCAACGCTTTTGGGCTGCTATTCGCCCTGACCATCACGTTGGCGCCTGTTTGGAGCCACGCCGGCGAAGCTCCCCACGGGGTGGCCGGATTTGTCCTGGGTGAACCGATAGACGCGTACACTAGTAAAATCCGCCCGGAGTCGGTGTTACCGATCCGTTACCAACCCGCTTTGAAAGAAGTGGCAACCAAATCGATCCGGGGCTTTAAAACCGGTCTGATTACTTATGGCGATTGTTCGCCGGACAAACCGATTGTGCGGTTGAAGCTGAAATATGCCGATGGCAGTAGGTCGTTCTACAAGCAGTTGCTCAAACGTTACAAGCGCAAGTTCGGGGAAGATCCGGAATGGCGCGGTGATCCGTTTCATGTTTTTTTAGCCTGGAAATGGGCCTTTACCGACGCCAAGGGCAATCGGATCAGTCTGGTGCTGCAGCACAACGTGCTGGACCAGGAGGAGAAAAAAGGAACCTCGGTCAAAATGACCATGTGGAACCTGATCGAAGCACAGCAACGGTGCTACGACCGCAAACACCCGGCCAGAGAGACTAACGGCGGCAGGCGCAAAGGCAAAAAAGACTGGCGGTGGTTAATTCCACAGTAACAACAGCAAGCAATTAAGAATTGGGAATTAAGAAATAAGAATTGTGG
>JANQIE010000187.1 GCA_028282295.1 Desulfobacterales bacterium
AAAAAGGGAGGTTTCAAATGAAAAAACTTGTCGTGCAATTGTTCGTTATCGGTGTCCTGGTCGCTTCTTATGCAATGCCGGTTCTGGCAGGCGGCGGTGGTGGGCCTTAATAGCCAACGATGTGACGGTTTGAAATGCCGACCAAGATTGCTTGCGCCACTTTCTCGCGGCATTGAGCAACGACTATAAAGATAAAGCTTGCCAAGTATTTTAGATTGACGCAGATCAATCCAAAAACGTGATACGTCGCAATCTCAATACGATATCGTAGGCATACTTCCGTGAAAAAAGCACAGGGACATACCTGTGCTTTTTTTATGTATTTACGCAATTGGGGGGGGGGCGCCCCTGTACGTCACACCCGCGAAAGAAACTGTGCCACAATTATGGACTTAACGCATTCCGGCATTTGATGTGCAGAGCACTCCCTGCTACGCAGAGCCTTGCCCAATGCGAAAAGGATCCTTGATTTTAATACTATTAGCGACTATAGATAAAAATTCTTCTGAATCCTAACCCGGTGTCTACTTGGAAATAACAAATTTTGTTTCGGGACAAGGCCACAGCCGCCTCGCCACCACAGGCTTAGCCAGAAGCTGCGCCGAAGATGGCAACACGATGCAAATACCGTTTGAGCTCTAAGGGCTCGCGAAAAAATAAGGCGCGCCAATCTGAAAAAGAAAACACTGAACAAAATGTTGCAATCAAACTTCACACAATCACACCGTTATCATTTGATAATAATTTCTTGTATAATTTGTATACTGGTATTGGCGTGCGCACCACAGGAAGCTGATCAAAAACCCGAGATCGAAAAAAAAATAGAGATCCCCAGCCCCATCAAGTATGGAAACACTTACCGTTTTCCATTACGCAACAATCCACCGACACTTGATCCAGCCTATGTACAAGACTTATATGGCATTACGGTCGTCCATCAGCTTTTTGACCGTTTAGTGCAATTTGGTCCCTATCTTAATGTTTTGCCGCAGTTAGCCGAAAACTGGCAAGTTTTGGAAGACGGTAAATTATACCGTTTTTCTCTTCGATCGGACGCTCGTTTCCATGATGGTACGAAGGTTTCGATAAAAGATGTGATTTTCTCCATCCGGCGATTGTTACGCATAGAACCGCCTGCGGCTGTATTGCCGCATTTGTTAAAAATCGATGGGGCTGAGGCTTTTCGTCAGCGGCGTTCGGATAAGATAGCCGGTCTTGATATTATTAGTCCTAACATACTGGAAATCCGTTTGACCGAACCTCACGTGCCTTTTTTAACGGCGCTTGGCATGTATCAAGTTTCGATCATCCCTGAACACGCGGTGCAAAACAAAAAATTGCAATTTGGTCGCAATCCCATCGGAAGCGGACCTTACGAATTTACTTCGTGGAAGGAAGACGAATCGATAGAACTTAAACGTTTTCCCGACTATTTTGCCGGTGCAGCTTTCCTGGAAGGCATTCGCTATAAAATTTATCCGGGAGGCCAAACTGATCGCATATTGACCGATTTCCAAACCCGCAATCTTGAAGAAATGCCTGTTTTCGGTGATGTGCGTCAACAACTGGCCTCGCAAAAAGATTATCAATGGCGGCATCGTCCTGCTTTAAGCCTTTTGTTTTATGGCATCAATTGTAAGCATCCAAATTTACAATCGCCTGCTTTCAGGAAAAAACTTTCAAAAGCTATCAATCGTTCAGACCTCGTGAAGAACGTATACAAAGGGCAGTTTGTGGTCGCCAACACAATACTGCCGCCAGGGCTGCCCGGTTATAGTCCGCCAAAAAATGATTTACATGACACCGACCTCACCGCATCCAAACAAAATCCTTCCAAATCTGCCGATAATCACCCGGACACGGTAGAAATCGTTACGGCAATTAAGAGTTCACATTCTCTGGCTGAACTAGATATTGTGCGCAAAGCGTGGGCGAAATTAGGCATATCGGTTAAAGTAAAATTTATTACGGATTGGTCTGAATATGAGAAGTATCTTCAATCCGACGCTGTTCAGATATATCGATATGTTTGGTCTGCCGACATGCCGGATCCGGACAGTTTTTTATATCCACTATTCGCTTCCGATTCAGCCAACAATTTCACCAAGTTTCACGCTGGGGAGGTAGATCGATTGCTCGGACGCGCCCGCAGTATTATCGATCCGATTAAAAGAGCCGAAATGTATCAGCGCATTGAGACGCTCATTTTGGATTCCGCTCCAATCATACCCTTATTTTATCTGAGCATCGACAGAGTTTATCAACCCAACGTCCAAGGTATTGCCGTGAACGCACTAGGCCCCCACTACATGCCGCTTCACCGGGTTTGGCTGAAAACTTCAACACAAAGGAATCAACACTAAAAAACAAACGCCAAAATGACCGACCATTCCCTATCGCCTCAATTTTTTAAAAAGCCACGTTTCATCCCGCTTCGATATCGTTTTATCTTCTTAACGACCAGTATGTTGGCTCTTATCCTGGCAACGCTGGCCCTGGCCATCGGTTTCCAGCAAAGCATGACCATCCGCCGGCAACTTGAAGCGCGCGGTGTGGCTATTGCCCAAAGCCTGGCCGCCACATCACTGGCCGATATTCTGACCTACAACTATATCGCCCTGGAACGATCCGCCAATCAGGCGGCCCAGGATCCGGACATCATCTATGTCATCTTCCATGACAAGGAAAATCGCGTGGCCGGTTTCAGCGGGCGGAGCGACCTGCAAAACAAATCCCTGGCCGATCCGATCAGCCGTAAAGCCACCGGCGCAACGAAAGTATTGATCCAGGAAGTCGAGACCTCGGCCGCCCTTGAGGACGGCCTTGATATTGCCGTAGCCATCTATCCGCCGAAAATCGAGGAGCGCTGGGGCACAGTGCGGGTAGGGTTGTCCCTGGCCTCCTTGCACCGGCAAATCAGGCAAATGCAGCTTACCATTCTGGCCGTTGGCCTCGTGGCGTTGATTTGCGGCATCGTGATCTCGTTGTGGAACGCCAAACGAATCACCCAACCGTTGAAGGATCTGGTCAGCGGCACCCAAAAAGCGGTTGCCGGTCAATGGGATCAATCCCTGCCGGTGCGCACCGGAGATGAAGTCCAGGTCCTGGCCAATGATTTCACGATCATGATCCGCGAAATCATCTCCCACCGCCAACAACTTGAAAATCGCCTGGAAGAGATCCAACGCCTGCAACGCTACACCGAGCGGGTACTGACAACAATGAATGACGGGTTGATCACCATTGCCATGCAGGGCACCCTGTCGACGGTCAATCCGGCCGCGCACCGCCTTTTGGCCGACCTGAATCACCCGATCGACACCGGCATGTCGATCCATGAAGCGTTTAAACAACTGCCGGATTTAGAAAACTATGTCCAGGTCCTGTTGGAGCACCCCAAGGATCAGAACCCGCGCGAAATCGCCATGAACCACGAGGCGCATCAAGCGTTTTATCTGATCGGTAGCGGAATTTTAAAGGACAATCATGGGCACGCCCAGGAAATCATCTTGAATTTGCACGACATTACCGAATTAAAACACCTCGAAGCCATGATGCGACAAAACGAACGCCTGGCCGCCCTGGGTACCCTGGCCGCCGGCATGGCGCATGAAATCCGCAACCCGTTATCCGCCATCAAAACATTTGTGCAGCTTTTACCGCGCAAACTGAACAAACCCGGTTTTCTGGACAAGTTCAACCGCACCGTGCCGCGCGAGCTTAGACGGATCAACATGCTTGTCGATGATCTTCTGGAACTTGCCCGCGCGCCCAAATATGAATTCAAAAAAGAATGCGTCCGCGAATTGATCGGCCAAACCTTTGATCTGCTAGGTGAAGAATTGCGCACACGCGGGATTCAAAGTGAAACCTTTTTTCCGGAAAACATACCGCTGATCCAAATCGACGCCAATCAGCTCGCCAAGGCGTTTCAGAACCTGATTCTCAATGCCGCCCAGGCCATGCCCGACGGCGGCCGGCTTTCCATCGGCGCCCGGCTCGGCACCGATATCAACGGCAGTTGCGACCAAACCGCGGATGTCGATGAATGGCTCACCCTGATTTTTTCCGATACCGGTCCCGGCATCAACCCTGATGACGTTGATAACATTTTCAACCCGTTTTACACTACCAAGGATCACGGCACCGGCCTGGGACTGGCCATCACCCACAAAGTAGTAGTGGAGCATGGCGGGCACATTGAAGTGCAAAGCAAACTCGGACAAGGCGCCCAATTTTTCATTTACCTGCCGGTCAAACCGCTTGACGGGGAGGCATAAACAGGTAATAAAAGCCTGCGCGACCGCTTCACT
Organism: Desulfobacterales bacterium; assembly: GCA_028282295.1. Classification (GTDB taxonomy): domain Bacteria; phylum Desulfobacterota; class Desulfobacteria; order Desulfobacterales; family JANQIE01; genus JANQIE01. The sequence continues at coordinate 4,314 of JANQIE010000187.1, forward strand.
GTGCGCAAGCTGTGTGCCAATAAAAAACCACGGAATATTTCGAGGACAAGACTTGACGGCCAACGCCGATATCGCGTGAAAGATGCTATTTCCGGATGGGTGTTAGCCTATTTTACTGTATGGCCTGCCATCAAAACGGTGCAATTTTTTCTTCGCACTTCGAGCACTACCCATTTCCAGAACTACAAACACGTTTGATTTGAAACGGCAGTAAATTAAACCATACACAAAGTAGATTTTTTTTCACGGCGAGTTTTGGGCGGCCGTTTTATTGTTTCAGGCACAAAACATATATTTAACAATAATAACAACAACTTAAAACAAAAGCCGCACCAAAACCAAGTCGGCCGCACCGATTAAGTATATAAATGTGAACCCATCGAATCACGCAAAAGCCGACCGTATCCGTACGTACGCCATGCGGCCTAAATGGCATTTTTTTTGCTAATCTAATTACTTGGAGATCAAAGCAATTCGATATTTGTCCGGCAACTCATTTCGCAATCTTATCTTCATTAACCGGACGACTTTCAATATTCGGTGGCTGCGCACCGGATGAATAACATCATAATTATTTGATGTTTCAACCCAATTATCTCATTTATTAACCAGATTTTCTTCAGACGACGGGGAGAATACCCATGCAAATGTCACATGAGCAACATATCTTGATAATCGATGACGACCAAGGCATTTTGGACTCTTTTGAAGCGATGCTGGGTGACGACTACAACCTGGTGATGGTGGACAATGGCGCGGATGCGCTGGAATGGCTGCGGCAGCAAAGCCCACAATTACTGTTCCTGGATATTAAAATGCCGGGCAGCAACGGTCTGGAAGTTTTACGCCGTATTCGTGAAAAAGGCGACGCGGTGCCTGTGGTCGTGGTTACGGCGCTGCCTCAACCTCAATACCAGCAGTTGGCCGAAAAGTTCGGCGTCTATCGCTACCTGTCCAAACCGCTTGACGTCGATGAAGTCGAAGATATCGCCCGGCGAGTGTTGCATTGACGCAGCCTTACTTCTATCCCCCAACCAAATTCTCGTTAGTGCCCATCCGGAAATAGCATTTTTTGGTCCCTGGCGGCGTTCTCACATTTTTAAAATAATGGCGGAACCATTCACGTTCTTGCAGCAGTAGCGCGCTGTGCCTGCGGTTTTAAAAATGTTCGGGCCTTGCCGGGAACCAAAATCTACTATTTCCGGATGGGCACTCGTTAGAAAAACCCGAACCATACAAGACACGATAAGGGCTCGCGCAAAAATAATTTCACATTTTTGCGCGAACCCTAAATACAACCATGAGTGCTGGAATTCAGGGAACATTCAAACGATAACAATAGAAAATGCGCCGAGGAGACAACCCCTGGGCGCATTTTGTTTATTCTTCCGATATGATCTGAAGGGGCATTTTACGTGACTGGACAGCCCCATTTTTTTTGGTGATCCCACGGGGAATTGAACCCCGGTTTCCGGCGTGAGAGGCCGGCGTCCTAACCGCTAGACGATGGGACCGATGGCAGCAATTGTGAATTAAGAATTGGGGATTTAGAGTTATGGTGTTCTGTCTTTGAAAAAAACACCCCAATTCGATCGTTGCTTTGGGGCTTGCTTACTGAATCGTGCCGCAATTGTCAATTATATTTTTGGACAGGGCCTGCACGTTAGGGATCGGCGGTTGTGGACGCCGTCGGCTTGCGGCCCTGGCGGGCGCCGATGAGCCAGTAAACGGCACATCCGATAAATGGCACCCCCACGACAAGAAAACCCCACAAGACTTTTTTCACAAGGGTATCAAACTCTTTGCGGGCAATGTCGAAGATGGCCCACCAGGTGATAATCAGGAACAGCCCTCCCAGGCCCAAAATCAATAGTGCCGTATTCACGTTCAACCTTTTAATTTTTTTGCTATTTTTAAAATGATATCCACGTAGTAGTTACTGTGATTGTAACGATGAATAACCTTGTATGCCTTTTTACCCGTCAGACCCGGTTTCCAGCCGTAACGTTTCAGATAATTGGCGATGCTGGCGATGGCATCCGCGTGATCAAACAGGTCCACGCGACCGTCGGCGTTGCCGTCCTTGGCGTAGGCGATGACGTTGGTCGGCATGAATTGGGCGATACCCAAAGCGCCGGCATAGGAACCGCGAATATCCAGCGGATCGAATTTCTCTCGTGCGGTATAGGTTAAAAATGCTTTAAGTTCCTTGTAGGCCCAGCCGGATTTGCGGTCACACCATTTCTGATACTCCAAGTGTTTAAGTTTGGATTTCTTGCCGACATGGCGCCATAAATACTTGCGGACTTTCGCATCGGACAGCGCGGCCATGGTCGAGAGGGTATTCAAGATGGAGCGTGAACCGGTATAGCTGCCCAGGCGGGTTTCCACCAGGATAATCGACGTGATCACCGCGCCTTCCACCCCGAAGTCCTTTTCCGCACGCCTCAGGGCGGAGCGATGAGTGCGCATGTACTTACGGGCCTTGTGAATCGATTTGCGCGTGGCAAACTGATCATAGTTCAAGGAGGCTTCGCTATGCACGAGAAACAGCGACACCCCCTTGGTGTCAAAGCGGGTCTGTTTGTCGCTGTAGAGCGCTTTGATTTGCTGGACGTCGAAACCATCAGCGGCCAACCGGATTCGCAGGGAGTCAAACAAGTGGGCATTCGACTCGGCTGGCATATCCGTGGCGCATGCACTGGTCACAATACAGCCGAGCAATACAATGTGAAGAACCAGGCATTGAATAAAAAAACTAAACAACGGCATTTTTTGCACGTTTTCGCCTTTCTTCTGAATTATTCCAACTTCATGTGATTTGTCTTGGAGCGCTTCCGCTATGGGTCCGGTAGACACGCAAAAACCGGACAAGGTACTCAAAATACTATGAATCATCCGGCAACGCAACTTGAGATTGCCGCCGCAAGGAAAAAATCGTTAAATTTTTATAGCCGGCGGCCCGGACCAGTTCCATTGCCCGGGGATAGTGCCGGCCGATTGTTTCAGGCCGGTGGGCGTCCGACCCCAGGGTCAGGGCCACACCTTGTCTTTGGGCAAGTCCGAGCAACTCCGGGGACGGATACATTTGATGGGCCGGATGATCAAGACCGCTAGTATTGATTTCAATGGCCACGCCATGGGCGGCCATTTGCGCAAACAGGACCTCAAAGCGCCCGTTGATTGCGTCCACCTTGCCCAGGGCAAATTTTTTGAATAAATCGAGGTGACAAATCATATCGAAAAACGGTGCCACCAACATTTGCGCCAAGCCCTCAAGGTAGCGCTGATAGATCGGCAAAGGGTCTGCAACGCCCTGTTTTAGCGCCGACCGGCGGCTTACGATATCGGTGTCGCCAAGATAGTGCAGCGAGCAGGCGATCACATCAAAGGCAAACGTGGCGCAGACCTTCTTGACCAGATCCAGATGATCGGGTGAATAATCGACTTCCAGGCCGACTTTTATTTGAATTGCGTCCCGGTAGCGGTGGGCCAGACGTTTCACCGCCTGGAAATAGAGCGGCACCTCCGCAACAGTCATCGACAGTGGGCGCCCCTGCCGTCCGATGGTCAGGTGATCCAAAAAACAGATCTCAGCCAGCCCCCGGTCCAAGGCGGCCTGGACATACGCCTCCATGGCACCGCGGGCGTGATTACACAACAACGTGTGGACATGGTAGTCGATCATAGCGACAACATAAAAACAGTTCAGGGCGAGTAAACAGGTAAACGGCCGGAGCTAACCGCCATTAAATGGATATTTTCCCGACATGATTGCGCCGGGTATCGGCGCACCCAACTTGATAGGCGTTTAATGGCATGCTATGAAGGGCGCTGTCAACGTACTAAACAGCGAGATAAAGTTCAAAAAACGATTTCAAACGACTTGATAACCTCAATTCCTAAATTTTTAATTCAAAATTCTTAATTGCCCAATAAACGATGCCCCGCAAACCTTCCAAAACCATTTTCGCCTGTCAACACTGCGGCTATCAAACCCCCAAGTGGCTGGGCCGCTGCCCGGATTGTGAAAAATGGCATACCTTTATTGAAGAGACCGTCACCGCGTCCCGGCCGGGCAACACCGGCCAACCTGGCCCGTCAGCCAAACCGGTGCCCATCGATACGGTGACGCTGGAAAACGAAAACCGCCTCAGCACGGGACTGGCCGAGTTTGACCGGGTGCTGGGCGGTGGTTTGGTGGCCGGCACATTGGTGTTGATCGGCGGCGATCCGGGCATCGGCAAGTCGACCCTGATGCTTCAGGCCCTGTATCAAATCGGCAGCAAGGGGCACACGGTGCTGTATGTGTCCGGTGAGGAGTCGATCCGCCAAATCCGCTTGCGCAGCAAACGCCTGCAGGCGGTCACTGAAAATATCCTGGTGGTCGCGGAAATCGACGTGGAGGCGATCCTGGCCATGGTCAAAGACACGCAACCGGCGGTGCTGGTGATCGATTCGATCCAGACCATGTACAGCACGGATGTCACCTCGGCGCCGGGCAGCATCAGCCAAGTGCGCGAATCGGCCATGCGCCTGATGCTCATGGCCAAACAGACCGGGGTACCGGTCTTTTTGGTGGGACACGTGACCAAGGACGGCGCCATTGCCGGCCCTCGCCTGCTGGAGCATATGGTCGACACAGTGCTCTACTTTGAAGGCGACCGCAACCATGTGTTCCGCATTTTAAGGGCGGTGAAAAATCGGTTCGGCTCGACCAATGAAATCGGTGTCTTCGAAATGAAGGAAAACGGGCTGCAGCAGGTGGGCAATCCGTCGGCGGTTTTCCTGGCGGAACGACCGGCCAGTGCGCCCGGCTCGGTTGTCACCGCCTGCATGGAGGGCACCCGGCCGATCCTGGTAGAATTGCAGGGGCTGGCCAGCAGCACCAGTTTCGGCAATCCGCGCCGCACGATCCTGGGGTTGGATCAAAACCGGGTGGCGCTGTTAACGGCGGTCATGGAGAAAAAGCTGGGCATGCACCTGATGGGGCACGACATTTTCATGAACGTGGCCGGCGGCGTCAAGATCGACGAGCCGGCGGCGGACATGGGGATTGTGACCGCGGTGGCATCCAGTTTTCTGGACCGACCTCTTCCGGACGGCTGGGTGGTTCTGGGCGAAGTCGGCTTGACCGGCGAAATCCGGGCCATCAGCCATGCGGATCTACGTGCCGCCGAAATCGCCAAAATGGGCTTCACCCGCTGTCTGGTACCCAGGAGTAATTTAAAGCGAATGAAACAAATCGACGATATCGAGTTGGTCGGCGCCGACAACTTATCCCAAGCCATGGAAACACTGTTTTAAGGCCGGATGTTAAATACCATGGACGCTAAAGCAAGAAAAAAAAACCGATGGGCCGATCACTACACCCGCAAGGCCCGCAAAGAAAACTACCCGGCGCGGTCGGTGTATAAACTCCAGCAGATTCAAAAACGCTTTCATGTGCTTAAAAAGAACCAGCGCGTGCTTGACTTGGGCTGCGCCCCCGGCTCATGGCTGCTGTATGCCGCCGAAACGACAGGCCCGGGCGGGCGCGTGGTTGGGGTGGATCTGAAGGCGATAGGAATCAGGTTGCCGTCGCACGCCCAAATGATTGTGGGCGACGTATTCGATCTGGCCAAACAACCGCCGGCCGCTCTGGCCCAACCGTTTCACGTGGTGTTAAGCGACATGGCGCCGGCCACCACCGGGCGCAAGGATGTCGATGCCGCCCGGTCATTCAATTTGTGTCAGGCAGCCCTGGATACAGCCGAGTATTTTCTAACGCCCAGCGGCAGTTTTGTCTGCAAGATATTTCAGGGCGAAGACTTCAAACAATTTACCGACGCGGTCAAAGCACGGTTTAAAACCTGTAAAATATTCAAACCGGAGAGCACACGCAAGGCAAGCAAAGAGATCTACATCATCGGCCTGGGCAATCGTCATCGGCCGAAGCCGCTGCCGCCGGATGAGGCCGGCGAGACCTGGTCGCCGATATAGAATACAGGCCGCGCGGCAAACCTCAAAAACAATTGCCTCGGTGGTGAACAAATGGTAACGTACTCTAGCTGTACATGTAAAAAAACTCGATGCCTACATCGTCGGCGAACGGCCACAGAGCGCGCTAGTGTCCATCCGGAAATAGTAGATTTTGGTTCCTGGCAAGGCCCGAGCATTTTTAAAACCGCAGGCATAGCAGGCTATGTCGAGGATTTTAAAAATGCG
>JANQIE010000234.1 GCA_028282295.1 Desulfobacterales bacterium
TAAAATTATTAGATACTTCTAATCGTTTATAAAAATATCGTCCAAATTGGAAATTGAGACTTGACGGTTCGCCCCATAGAAGGGTGGGCCATGCCCACCGAATTGGCTGATTATTGAAAACCGGTCCGGATCATGGTAGCCTGCGCCGGCGAATTTGATCACTATCATCAAACACGCGGATAAAATCGACAACAAACCACAAATTCTTATTTCTTAATTCATAATTCTTAATTGCTTTTTATGACTGCACCCCGCACATTATTAGCCGCATGGCAATTGAAGCCGAAAAAACAGTTCGGCCAGAATTTTCTCAATGATCCGGCCACGGCCGAGGCCATCGTGCGACAAGCGGCGATTGAATCCGATGAGGTGGTGGTCGAGATCGGCGCGGGGCTGGGCGCGCTTACAATCCCGCTGGCGCGTGTCGCCGGCCGGGTGCTCGCTATTGAAAAAGACCGGCAGATTGCGCCGCTGCTCAAAACCGAATTGCTGGCAAACCGCGTCAACAATGTGACCGTGATCGAGGATGATATTCTGAAAGTTGATTGGCGGGCCGTGGTTGACGAGACCAGCAAGGGATTGGTGGTCATGGGCAATCTGCCCTACAATATCTCCTCACCGGTGCTGGTGCGGCTGGTCCAAAACCGCGCGCGGATCGATCGGGCGGTGCTCATGTTTCAGCAGGAGTTTGCCCGGCGCATCATGGCGCCGCCGGGCGGCAAGTCGTACGGCCGTTTATCGGTGTTGCTGGGGTATTGCGCCACGGTAAAATCGGTCATGGTGCTCAAGGCCCACCGGTTTTATCCGCAACCCAAAATCGATTCGGAAGTGGTTGCAATTCAATTCAAGCCGCCGGTGCTCCTTGCCGATGACGAGCAGTGTCTGGTCAAGGTCGTCAAGGCGGCGTTCAGCCGCCGGCGCAAAACCCTGCGCAATTCTTTGTCGGGCAACATCCTCAACCTGAATACGAGCCAGACTGAACGTTATCTGAATGACGCAGGCATCGATCCGCGCCGCCGGGCCGAGACGCTCACGGTCGCCGAGTTTGTTCGTCTGAGCAATGTGATCGGTGCCGCCCAAACCAAAACAGCCTGATTCGATGCAAGGCACCGACCCAGGCTGTTTTTAAGAGAATAATGGTTGGGTTTATTTTTTGGTCGACTTGATATCCTGGTCGGTATCCTCGTTTTGTTTGCTTTTAGTCAAAGGTGAATTGCAGTGCGGGCAAAATGGCGCGGCGATATTCACCTCATCCATAATTGCTTCAATTGGAATGCTAAGACGGTACGGTACTTGTTGGGCCCGAAGGCATTTTTCGTCTGTGCAATGAAATTCCATATCTCACCTCTTGCGCGTTTGTTGGCGGTTTCCTAATTATGGTACGCATGTGTAATTTACAGCATCACTGTTCAATATGTATCAGGAACCGGTTGTTTTTTTGACAATGTTCTACCGCGTTTTGGGAAAAAAAGTTAAATTTTATTTAATTCATATCGACACAAAATCAAGCCGCCGGTGTCAGCTCTGTTCGGCGATGGTGGCCGTGCGGTCGCCCAACATCTGCACGTAACTGCCCATTTCGTTGTCGTACCAGCCGTAAATAACCGCTTGCGTGACAGGAACACGGATAACATGCTCTTGAAAAGAATTCAATAGCTTTGAATCGATTCCTGAAATTGTTTCCAGGTCGATGGTCACTTCCGCCGTGCGGGTATGGGTTTCATGGCCTTCGATGATGGCCGCGGCTTTGGGACCGCCCACGATATCGCACGAGGCGTTCTGTTTTTCGGTATAATGCAAATATTGGTTGGGGTCTTCCTCGGCGGTCCGGCGATAGACCGTGTTGATCGCTTCGCGGCGGATCGGCTCGCCGTCCATGCTTTCCTGCAGGTTGACCACCAGGATGATAAGGGACCCGGAAGTGGCGGGGATACGCACCGACTCGGCAATGAAGCCGATGTTGGCCATTTCGGGGATGACGAGTGACAGGGCCTTGGCCGCACCGGTGGTGGTGAGGATGATGTTGTTCATGACGCTACGGTTTTTGCGCAGGTCGGTTTTGCCGGTTTGGGGCAGACGGTCCAGAACCTGTTGCGAGCCGGTGGCGGCATGCACGGTGGCCATGGAGGCCGAGAGTATTTTTTTGGCGCCGAAATTATTGATCAACGGCTTTATCATGTGTGCCAGGCAGGTGGTGGTGCACGATGCATTGGAGATAATTGTGTGACGGCGCGGATCGTAGGTGTTGTCGTTGATCCCCATGACATTGGTCACGGCGTCTTCCGGGATCGGTTTACCTTTGTCCTTGATTTTAAAGGGGGCGGAAACGATTACTTTGTCGGCGCCGGCATCGATATGTCCGCGCACGGAACCTTTGGGGTGGTCGGCCGGAATGGTGGGGTCCAGGAACTGGCCCGTGGTGTCGACCACCAGCCGGACCCCATTGTCGTACCATTCGATTTCGCGGGGGTTGCGCGCCGTGCGTAAGAATTGGACCGGTAGGCCGTCGATCACAATGGTGGCGCTGTTTTCATCGATCTTGTGAATTACCGGCTCACCCCGGTGCCCGTAAAGATAGGTGCGCAAGGCGCCGTAGGTGGAGTCGCGCTCGATGTAGTGCGCCAAGTCGGCCAGGCTGGTACCGACTTCCCGCCCGATGTTGACGACGATTTTGCGAAATTGCTTGCGTGCGATCTGGTGCCAGAGGGTCAACTTGCCGATGCGCCCCAGGCCGTTGATGCCTAAAATCATATCATCATTCATGCATGACTCCTGTGTGAATTAAGAGTTGTGAATTAATAATTTTAAATTGTGGATGGCGATTATTTATACGGCGACAGTATACCTTCTTATAGAACCAAGTAATCTGTTTATGCAAAAAAAATTGTAAATACAACCTAAAGACGATGAGGCGGCAATTTGCAAAGGGAGTGTTGGTCAGGCCATCAGGATATCCTTGCGGCCGTGAAAAACCGACCCTTCCTGGCCGTCGATACTGATAAAATCACCGGTTTTGAGCGCTTGGCCGTTGAAGGAAAAGGTCTTTTGCTTTTCACGGCAAACCAGGTTGCCGCAGCCCACCACGCAGGTTTTACCCAATCGGTGGGCCACCACGGCCGCATGGGAAGTGAGACCGCCACGGGCGGTCACCAGGCCGTCGGCGGCGTGGATCTCCTGGATGTCATCAGGGACGGTATCGCCACGCACCAGGATCAGCGAGGTGTCCGGTTCTTTTTTGCGCCAATAGTCGATTTCATCGAGACTGAAAATCGCCCGGCCGCTCATGGCGCCGCCGCTGACCCCGATGCCGTGGCCCAGCGGCCGTTCGGTTTCAATCCCCGCGGGGTCGAAAATCATGGCTTTTTTGCGCGCCCGCATTGACATGTCGCGGGTTTGCAGGATGTACAGGTCTTTGACCGAAGGCCCCTCAAAGGTGAACTCCATCTCCTGGGGACTCCAGCCTTTATCGAAAATCAGGTGACTGGCCCATTTTTTCAGGTCGTCGTAAACTTCGGGAAAATGCGATTCAAGGGTGATATCGGTGTCACGCATTTCGCTGTCCTGCTGGATGATCGAGATCGGCAGGGTCTGCACCAGGCCGGCCACCACGTCCTCGCCCTGGTTGCCGATGGTAAAATCGCCCCACAGCCGCAGGCTGTCGCCCGACCAGCGCGGGTTGTGGGTAAAAAAGACACCGGAACCGGATTGGCGCGATACGTTGCCGTAAACCATGGCCTGGACGGTCACGGCGGTGCCCCAGTCATCGGAAATCCCCATGATGCGCCGATAGGTGCGGGCCTTGGCCGACTCCCAGGAGGCGAGAACTTTTTTGATGGTCAGGAACAATTGCTCCAACGGGTCTTCAAGGACTTCGATACCGTTGTCGCGGATCATGGTTTTATAGGCCAGGGCGACCTCTTTCATCTGCTCGCCCCGAAAGCCGCGCTTGAGCGGTATGCCCCGGCGAATCTTGTGTTCGCTGATGATCGAGTCAAAGTCATCCCGGTTCAGGCCGAACGCCATGCCGTAGCATTGCAGAAAGCGCCGGTAGTTGTCCCACGCAAACCACTCGTTGCCGGTTTTGCGGGCAATGCCGGCCGCGATTTTTTCGTTGTTGCCCACATTTAAAAAGGTATCCATCATGCCGGGCTGGGAAATCGACGAGCCGCTGCGTACCGAAAGCAACAGGGGGTTTGCGGGATCGCCGAACCGTTTACCGGTATCGTTTTCGGTTCGGGCAATCTGGCGGTAGACTTGCTCCTTGAGGTTCTCCTTGGCCGGTTCGTAGACGTCGATGATCTTCTGGCAGCGAAAGACTTCGGTGGAGATGATAAAACCGGGCGGCACCGGCAGACCGAGTTTTTTCAGCCGGACCAGGTTGGAGCCTTTGTTGCCCAGGTAGATGATGCTTGAGATGCGCGGATCATCCTTGAAAATCGCCGTCATGGCCCGCTTGGGATCGTAGTTGAGCAGCAGTTGCAATTGATTCTTGGGCAGCTTGTACGACTGGTCGAACAGGATGTTCAAAATGCGGCTCAAAAAGCGGTCCAGTTGCTGCAAGCCCAACGACAGGGCGATGCGGTCGCGGAAGAAAATCTCCGACACGCGGTGATTCAGGCTGTCGGAATCGAGCGGGCCGTTCTGGGGCAGAAACCGCGGCAGCAGGTTTGCCGCCGGCAGCGCGGGAAGAATGCGCGCCAGGGTCTGTTCGTGCATGTTGTTGAAGTGATCGCTGATGATATTTTTAACGGCCCGGGCAAACCCTTTGAAGATATCCAGGTACTGGGTAAAGGAGAATTCTTTTACTTCCAGCGAATGGGCCAAAAGGTCAAGCTGCCGCTCAAAGGCCACCGAAGCGATGCCGTCCACTTTCAAGGCTTGATCGAAAAGCACCAGCAGGTCGAATATCTGAAAGAAGGTCGCCTTGGTCACCAGGTTCAGATCGATGTTTTCCACCTGTTGTTCGAAAAGCACGTTGACCAGCGACTCGATGCGATAGGTCAGTCCCAGGGCGTTGAACTTGGTTTCGTTGTAGCTGCCGTACATGGAGGGGATATCGACGGCAAAATGGCGCTTTTTGTAAATGTCTTCCCGGATTTCGTACTGTTGGGGCGACAGGATTATCGCCCTGAGCTGGGTCAGGTACTCCAACAAGCCGGTCAGTTTGCGTTTTGCAACCGGATGGGTCAGGCAATGGCGCAGCAGCTTCAGGTCGGGCAGGTCATCGGTGCGCAACTGGGCCAGGTATTGATCGATCTCGATGAAGTCAAACTGGTATTTCTGGGTCAGCAATTTGTACAGGGTCACGGCCAGGATTACCCGTCGGCGATCCGTGTCACTGACGTTTTGGGCCTGGTCCAGCAACTCGTCCAGGGTTTCATCGGCAAGGCACAACAGATCCCCCGGCAAGTTGACCCCTTTTTGCTGCAGGTGACGCATGACCCTTTTGACGCCGTCGATAAACGGCCCCTCGAGTGCGATGTCCTGGAAGATGTTCGGCGGGACATAGGGCTCCAGGCCGTCTTTGTCTCCGGAGCGCCAGAACTCCAGGGTGGCTTCCATGAAGCCGACGATCCGGTTACTGCTCTCCACATGGCTCTGTTTGCGCAGAAAATGGATCAGCACATCCTTGCGCCGGGTGATTTCATCAAACTCGGTGGAAATCTCCCGCAGCTTGCCTTCGGCGCCGATGTCGTTGAAAAACACCGGCAGCATGCGTGTGAGTTGTTTGACCAGATTGTAAACCGGTGTGATGTCGCTGTTGAGCAGTCTGGTCACATCGCGGGGGAACAGGTCCGTATCCTTGACATACACGCCGCTCAGGGCCAGATGGACGATCAGGTCGGACAACAGGCGCGTGGACCATTTGGGATTGAGTTCGACCAGAGACAGCCAGGTGCGGATGTTCTGAATATGCGCCAGGTTGACTTTGACCTGCCAGTCGTTGCCGACGCCGCCGACCATGGGCGCCTGGAAGCCGAGATCGACCATCGAGGTGATGAAAAAATTGATCAAGTCGCTGTCATCGGTTTTGTAAACCGCCCGGCCCATGTTCAAGACGCAGTTCAGGGCGGTGGTGGGAAACCGGTGGATTCGTTTGTTGAGGATCGTGAAGGTTTTGCGAATCAGTTCATGAATCAGACGGTGGCTTTGATTCTTGATCAGCCAGCCCGAGGTGCGGTTTATCTCCCGCAGGGCCTCCTCATGGATCATCGCCAGACCCGACAAGTTGGAGATATGAAACAAAAACAGAACTTTCCAGTGATACCCCTGTCCCTTGCGCTTGCTCAAGGCCAACAGCTTGGGCGGTATTTGCCGGTAAACGGCGGCAATGTCCTTGAAGCCTTCCAGGGTCACCAGCGCCTTGGTCAGGTCCAGCGGCGCGTCGGCGTTTTGCTTGACAACCGTCTGCAAACGCCGGCGCAACTGTTTCAGACGCTTGACCGACACTGCTTCGAAAATCGCTTCCAGGCCGGGAACCTCGCCGATTTCCGCTTGCCGGCAAAACCACTGGTGCGGGTCCTGCTGGTCGAGCCAGTAACGATAGGTATGCCGGAAATAGCGGGCCAGGGTGCGGTTTAGCACCGACGGGTCGCAGGAGGCGCCGGCGTCTGCGGCCTCAATGACCAGTTCGGCCATTTTATTGATCTGATAGTAGCTTTTGACAAAGAGAAAAAAGACCTCATCGGTCAGTTGCTCGACGTGTGCGAGCGCCTCGTTGACCGCCGGGAAGAACCGTGTAAATTCGCCGCCGGCATCTTTGATTATTTTTTGGAGAAACAACAGCAGGTTGTCCACCGCATCGGTGCGCACGTCGTCGTTGGGCGCGGCGGCAATCGCCTGGGTAAAAATGTCGACAAACAAACCGGCCGCGGCCGGCCCCTCGGGATGTTGTTTTAAAAGGTGGAAATAGTCGAGCGAGTAGTTGCGGGCTTCCTCGACGATGAAGTGCCAGTTTTTATACGGATGGGCCAGCTCTTCAAGAAATGTGTTGAGACCATCCATGATGCCGTAATATTTCGACAACACTTGTTGAATGACCGCGTATTTCGGGTCGATCTCAACCTCGACGTGATAGTCGGCGATGTTGACCTCAAGGGCTTTGGATTGGATTACCATTTAAGATGTCATCTGTTTTGTTTGTGAGATTGCGTCCATCCGGAAATAGCATCTTTTGACTCAGGTCGGCGTTCGCACGAATTTGACCTGGACCACAATCTACTATTTCCGGATGGACACGAGATTATTTTTCCGCAAACCCTAAGTAGTGTCCATCCGGAAATGGCATCTTTTGGCCCAGGCCGGCGTTCGCACGAATTTGAAATCCTCGACGTAGCCTTGCTACGCCTGCGGTTTCAAATTCGCTACGGCCTTGGCCTGAACCAAAATCTGCTATTTCCGAATGGACACTAAGTAACAAAGAGTCCGGCGCATTTCAAGCGTGTGCCCATCCGGAAACAGGGTAACTGCCTCTGGAAATTTGGAGCGCACGTCTGATCAGAACAGCTCAATCCGGTGGACATAACCCACACCTGACAAAGGTTTTTTTTGTTTTTATCCCTATCCCGGACTCCCGGATCTGCCGTGCACGCGATCCGGGACTGTCGGGTAAAGCAGTACCTTATTCGCGTCACCCCGGCGAAAGCCGGGGTCCAGAGTAAAAACGACATTAACCTTTTTTTTATCTCCAAGTTTCCGGATGGACACAAGCTAGTGTCCATCCGGAAATGGCATCTTTTGGCCCCCGGCGGCGTTCTCGCATTTTTAAAATCCTCGACATAGCCTGCTATGCCTGCGGTTTTAAAAATGCTCGGGC
>JANQIE010000289.1 GCA_028282295.1 Desulfobacterales bacterium
CGACTGTTTTGTGTCGTTTTTATGGCCGGATTCCCGGACCGGCCGTGAACGCTTTCAAAGGCGTTTGGTGTCTGTAGGTCTGTTGGTTCATTGCCCTGCCGCCAACACTCCGATCATCTGCGCAAGTCCGATTTCACCATCAATAAATTGCTTCAAAATGGTCTGCTGATCCGGATTGACCAGGGCGTATCCGAAGTAATCGAGCCGTTGCAGCGCAACGTCACCAACGCTGCTGACTTTCCTGGCGGCTTCATCCACCTGCCCTACGCCGACCGGTACGAGCTGCATGGCGTTGGGGTCGAAGCCGAGCAGCACGACGTAGTCGCCGAGGTCGGTCAGGTAGTCATGACCGCCGTACAGCGGCGGCATGGTCATGGTGATGCCGACCGGGCCGTTGACCTGCACGCCCATGGGCTGGATGCTGAAGGCCCAGTGCGGGATGACCGACGGCAGCGAGGGGTAACCGAGTTGGTCCGTCGGCAGGAACTGGACATGGACATCGCCCTGGCTTTGGCCGTCGGGGAAGATCAGCTCGGCGTTGGCCAATTGCAGGGTCAGGTCACCGTCAGCCAAAAGGGCGGGTTGCGCGGCGTACGATTCGAGGCGCCGGAAGGGCTCCTGCGGATTTAAGATCGGCAGGTATTCGACGTCGGCGTTGTTAAGGCGCCCTTTTTCTACGGTGATCCATTTTTCAAGGGTGCCGAAGGTCCTGTTTTTCAGGTTCGGGTTGATCACGGCGCGGTGGCGTCCGGACGGGATGGTGGCGGCGGCTTTGTCACCAAAGCCAAATCCGTAGCCGCCGTCGCTGTTGGTGATGCTGGTGCGGTTCAGGTCGGGCAAGGCGACCTCGATTCCGGCCAGGGATTGTTTGAACTGATCTGCCACAAAGCCTTGGATCAACGTGGGCAATGGCCGGATGGTAAAGCGGGTGCGCGCGATCTCGACGCCGTCGTAGGTGACGGTGGCAAATACCCGGGCGCCGTAGGCATAGTCGCGCTCGGCGTAAAAGGCGGCCATGGTGTTGCCCGGAAATTGGGACACGTGGCCGGGCACCGGTTCATGATCGCGGTGGATGGCCACGGTTTCGATTTTGTTCAGCGCGATGACCTGCGTCCCTTTGGCAGTGGACGCATAGCCGGGGCCGTGAGCGGTTTCATGCACGGTCACGGTGAGCCGGGCCGGGTCGATCGGTTTGTTGAAGTAAAAGGCGATAGTGTCGTTGGGTTCAACGTCTACGGCCGCGTTGACCGGCTCCTGGCGCTCAACTTTCAGGGGGATGGTGGCGGTGTTGACGACTGTAAAGGTTGAGCTGTGACGGGCCAGGGGGTGTCCGGCCGGATTGGCCACGGTCACCAGCAAGCGGTGCGGTGCGGTGGTGGCGTCCACGGCCATGGTGGTGGTGGCGGTGGTGCCGTTGAGGGTCAGGGGGATGGGGGCACCGCCGTCGAGACTGACGGTTGCGGTATCCTGGGCCGTGGCGCCGGTGATGCGCACGGTTACATCCAGATTCAGGGTATCGGCATCACTGGTGACGTCACTGCCGTTGCGCGGGTTGACGACTTCGAATTCGATGCCGGTGTCGAGCCGCACGATCCACTCGGTGCCGGTCTGGTTGCCGGCATGATCCCAGGCCTGCAAGCTGATGGGCTGTTCTTGATTCTGCACCAGGGTCAGGGTGGCGTCAAAGGTCCAGGTGCCGGTGCTGTTGCCGGGCAGCAGGGGAACGTTTTGGTTGTTGACGGTCAGGCCGGCCGGATGTTCTTCGGTCATTGTCCCGCGGATGACGTAGGGCACGGTGTTGATGGCATTTACTGCGGGGGGCGCGGCCGGGGGCGTGCCGGACAGGGTGATGACCGGTGCGGCGGTATCAAAATGCACTTGATATGTCAGGGAATGACTGGTGCCTTTGGTGTCGGTGGCGGTGACCGCAATCGGCAGGGTCGTTTGCCCGGCGGGTTGGGTCAGGCGGTGTTCAAAGGAGACGGCGGTGTTGCCGGCACCGGTGAGCGCCGCGTTCTGGCCGTTGATGGTTACGGCTGCAATCCCCAGGTCGCTGCGGGCGAGCCCTTGCACGACCGGATTTTGTGTCAGGTAGGTGTCGGGTTGCGGTGCGAAGATTTCAATGGTCGGCAGCAGGTGGGCTTGCGGCTCGCTGTCGGCGGCATGGGTGACAAAGGTTTGCGCGGTTACGTTGCCGTGGGTGGTTTCGGCGCGCACTTGCAGGGTGTTGGGTCCCGGGGTCAAGGGGATCTTGGTAAATGTATAGGTGTACGGGGTGTCGCTGCCGGAGGGAAAGACGATCCGGTCACCGAGAACCAACCGGATTTTGTCCGGTGACAAGCTGGAACGGACGGTCCCGCCCACATTGACGGTGCTGTCGGGCACGGTGGTGCCGGACGCGGGGCTGTCGATGGTCAGGGCCGGCAGGGCCGCGATAAGTTGGGTCGCGGTCACGGTTGCCGTGGTGCTGTTGGCCACGCTGTCTCTGGCAATGACGGTAAGTTGATTGTCGCCCGGTTTTAAGGGGACGTCGCAGTTAAAGGCGCCGGTGGGGGTTAAAACGGCTTTGAAGCTTTGGCCGCTGTACCGGCTGGATGTCACGATGACACTGCCCATGGGTGAATCGAGATCGCTGGCCGTGCCGGAGAGTAATATCCGCTGGCTGCTGGTGATGCGCACCGGCGCGCCGTCCAGATTGAGTAGCGGCGGTGTGTCGTCCACGATCCATTCGTATTCGGCCGTGGCTTCGCGCCATCCGTCTTCTTCCTGCAGGGTGATTTCCCAGGCGCCCGGCATGGGCAGTTCAACGGTGAACTGCCCGTTCGCGCCGGTGCCGGTGACGACGAGATCGCCCAGGCGGGCGGTCACGATCACATTGCCTTCCAATTGGTTGTAGGTACCTTGCAGCAGATAGGTGCCGTTGGGGCCGCTGCGGATGATGTATCTGCCGTCGGACGCGCTGATGGCGTCGTCCACGGTTACGGTGGCCGCCGGCAGGGCGTCAAGGGTGATTGCGGGAGACAGGGGCCCGATACGGGTTACGCTTTGTTGCAAAAATGGGTCGGTGTATTGTTGCACCGACGCCAGGCTGAAATCGTAGGTGAAGACATACTCGGCCGTGTCGTCGATAAAGGGCATGGTGTCGGATGCGCTCAACAGCGCCATGGGTTGGCCGCCGGTCTGCCGGTGAATTTGATAGGTCATGGTGTCGATGGGCGTCCATTCGAGGCGGGCCTTGCCGTCCTCCCAGGCCGCGGTGACGTTATCCACCGTCGTTGGGTTAAACGCGACATAGGCCGGCACGGTGAGGCCGGGGTAGCCTTCCACGCTGTCGCTGGAGACGCCGACCAGGTAGTAGTAGTAGCCGTGATCGTTGGCAACGGTTGTGTCGGTGTAATGGATGGCGTCCGGTGGAATCAGGCCGTCATTTACTTTGACCGGTGGGGCATCGCTGTCGTGGGCGTAGCGGTAAAGGTGGTGACCGGCCAGCTCCGGCAGCGTGGGCCGGGTTTCGATGGGGGTCCAGGATAGTTCGACCTGCCCTTGGGTTACTGATGGGGTGGCGTCGAAGTTTTTGGCGTACGGCAGCATAGCGCCGTTTAGTGCAATCTCGTATTCGTCCGGGATGCGGTTCCGGTTGTCGTCCGCCGCCGGTTTTTCGCTGATGCGCAAGTCATCCACAATGAACATCCCGGCCGAATTGTCCTGCCAGCCCCAGGAGCGATGGCGGAAGGATACCCAGACTTCCGTGCCCTTGAAACGCTTCAGGGGAACCGAGATCCATTCGTAGGCGTCGGTGTTGTCACGGTAGTGGAAACGCAAAACGTCCCGTGCAACGTATTCTCTTTCCGAACTGTAGTTCCGGTGCTTGACATAGTGGACATCCACGGCGATTTTATCACGCCAGCCGGGCAAGTCCATTTTATACCAGAAGGACAAAATCGGCTTGTCGGCATCTGCGGGAATGTGGACCCGTTTACGCATGATGGCCTCGGGGCCGAAGCGGTTTTTGTTGCGGTCTCCCCAACACCATTTCCAGAATTTATCCCACTGGGTTGCCTCCGGGTCCGGGTCCGCGCTCCAATTCAGATTGCTTTCCAGATGAAACAGGCCGCTGAAGGCGGTCCAGTGGTGGTGATCTTCGGCCACGCCCCATTCGGACGCTTCCGGGAAATCGAATAACGGCGCGATGCTGTCAAAACTCTCTTCATACGGAAAGGGGGTCAGATTGTAAGCGACCGAAATCGACCCGGAGTCGGCCGCCTCGCCTTCCCTGCCCTCTTTGGAGACCGCCATGATGGTGTACACGTAATCGGTGACGTTTTGCACGGTTTCATCCAGAAACGAACTTTCGTCGCGGCCGATCAGTTGGTCGGCGTTCAGTAAAACCGGGCGTTTACTGGTGGCGGATTTGCGGTAGATCCGGTAGCCGGCAAGTAGTTCTTCGTTTTGCAGTGGTGACCATTGGAGGTTTACGTTCAAGGCGTCGCCCATGGTGGATTGGAATTCGGTGACTGCCGGCAGGTTCTCGCTGTTGGGGGTTGGATCGCAGACATCGGGAATCGCGTCTTTGTCCGCATCGTCCTTGGGCAGTTGATCGATGCGAAGGTTATCGACGACAAAAACGCGACCGGCACCCGCGTGACTGATTTTCTGGCGAAACGCGATCCGGATCGCTTTGTTTTTGTAGGCCGCCAGCGAAATTCTGGTCCAACGGAAAAAATCGCCGGTATTATCGGTCGGGTTGAATGTTTTGATGGTTTTGATCACTTCAACTGGCTGGTTCTGGCTGTTAAGCCTGGTGTAATGGACATCGACATAAATTTGGTCATGCCGCCGGATTTTACCCCGGCACCAGCGGTAGAATTTATTCCAGTAGGTGTTGCGCGAATCTTTCTTCCGGCGCCATTCAAATTCTTCATCGTCGTCATCGACATTGTAACGCAAGCCGAGGTTGGCTTTATACCAGAAGGATACGGTGGGAGACCCGGCATCATTGGGAATCAGGACCGGCTGACTCATGATGGCGCGGTATTCGCCGGGTTGATCGGCGCCCGGCGTCTGGTCGGTGCCGTCGTTGTTGTTATCCAGGTGGCCGTTGCCGGTAAAGTTGTCCCAGGCGCCATGCGCATCCGTCACGCCCCAGTCGGAACCGGCCGGAAAGTCAAAGCCGGGCGTGGCGCTCTCAAAGTCTTCCACGTAGGGCAAGTCCGTCGCGTGGGCGTACACACCTGCAAAGAGAATAAGACCGATCAGCAAGATAGCTGTTTTCATATTAACCGCTCGTGTATTCGTGTGTGAATCCATAGGGGCCTGCTGTTTTTTTGTGCCTGTAAATTAAAAATGCCTGAAATTGTTCTATTTCTCAATATACTCCACCTTGGCCGCCTTCAACACTTGCGCCGATGCCTGTTTGATTGCCGCGCGCAATTGCACGGGTGCCAGTGCTTTGCGAATTTGAACGCTGACTTCATCCAACGGCCGCGGCGGGAGCCGGGTTTCCTTGTTGATGCGAATCACGTACGCGACATCTTTGATAAAACCAAATTGCGGGGGGTCACTTTTTTTCATCGCCTGCACGATCTGGTAGAGTTGCGGGTGAAGTAACTCAGCGCTGGTCTGTCCGGCACGGTAGGTCAACGGGTACCCCTTGCGGCTCAATTTGGCAACCCACCCGCGCCAGTCTTTTTGGCTGCCCGGATCTTTTAAAAGCGCCATCAATTTATCACGTTCACCGGCATTCAGGGGTTGGCTGCTTTGGATCAATTCATAGTGCCGGACGGTGCGGGCGCCAAAGCGTTCGGGGTGTTTTTGGTAGTAAGCGGCAATCATTTCCGGCGTCACCGGTTGGGGCGGCACCTTTTGCGCCATATAGCGTTTGACCAGCAGTTGTTCGCGATAGGCTTGAACTTTTTTATCCAGCACGGCTTTATCTTCAGCCGTCAGGTTTTGTTCCTGCTGCAACGCTACGGCGCGGCCGGCGACCAGGCTTTCCAGCATTTTTCTGCGGCCGTCGGCATCGATCTGCAATAACGCGCGTTCACCTAATGCGGTGCGGATATTCTGCTCCAGATCAAATTGCGAAATCGCACTGCCGTTTACTTTGGCCAGGATAATGTTGTCATTTTGCAAGACAACGTCATCATTCGATTTTGCCACGGCAGCCCCGTCCTGACAGCCTGATACGCTGATTGCAAGAAGTGACAAAATCAACCCGATCCGTATTTGTTTAATGATTTTTATATTCATTCTACTCCATTAAAGCACAGGTTGCATCGATTCCCGCCGGCGCGGCAATGACATAAGGTATTTTATCGTTTAGATTCTGGACCCCGGCCTTCGCCGGGGTGACGAGGTGTTTTATTTCTTCTCGATTTCCACCTGCCCCAACAACCGCTCCAACTCGGCTTTTTTTGCCAAGGCCCGCAACTGGTAGCGAATATCGCCGGATACGGCGGTCAAAGGACGCTTGACGGTTTTCGGACTGCTGATTACCTTCACCACGTGAAAGCCAAAGGGCGTCTCGAACGGCTCGGATACCTCGCCTTGCGCCAATTCGAAAACCCGTTTGGAAAAACGCGGATCGATACTCCCTTCCTTGATCCAGCCCAGGTCGCCGCCTTTTTTGGCCGAGATTTTATCTTCGGAGTATTCTCTGGCAATTTTCGCGAAGTCCTTGCCGGCGTTGATTCTGGAATACGCTTCCCGGGCAACGGTCAGTTTGGCCTCGCGCTCGGTTGCGCTCATTTTGGGGTTGGTGCGAATCAGGATGTGCGCCACCTGCACCTTGCGTTCCTGGTAGTCGGCCGCATGGGTGGTGTAGTAGTTCTGGACCGCCGCATCCGTGACCTTGTCCCGTAAAAACTTCTCAAAATAGCGGCTGATCAACATCTCCTTGCGAAATTCATTCAATTCCGCCTGCACCAGGTCGGCATCGAGCAGGCTTTGCCTGGACACCACCTCGGCCAGGGCCTCACGTTCCAGGTACTGGTCCAGAACCCGGCCCCGCCTGGTCTCGTCCTGCACATTCATCCGTTTGAATTTCAAAAAGGTGTCGAACTGTTTTTGGGTAATCGCCAGATCGCCGATCTTTGCCAGATGGTCGCCGGTGTTACCGCAAGCCGTTAAGCCGATGATCAAAACCAAAGTCATTAAATATTGAAGACGCATGTATTTACTCCTCACTGGTTTGGAATTAAGAATGAAGACATACTATCATTTTACAAATGATCTCCATCCACAATTCATAATTCTTAATTCAGAATTCTTAATTCTCACCGTTTCACTCAAGGGGCATTCGGATCGATAATCTGCGCGCCCCGTATCAACGTCGGCTGCCCGCCGCTGCGCATGTAAAAATCCGGGGTGTAGATGGTGCAGTTGTCCAGGGTTGCCGTGGTGCCCACGTCGATGCGGTCGGCCCAGACCTCGGCGTCGATGACGTTGAAATCGGCTGCGATGGTCAGTTCACCCTGCAATCTCAAAATCCAGTCATCGATGACAAAATGCCAGTCGCCGTTGTTCATTTCGGGATGCGCACCGACGGTCTGGTCACCGACAATGTGCAAGGTGTATCCCACACCCCTCGGCCAGGGATAGAGTTCCCAATCATCCATCTGGCCGAACAGAAGCGACGTGTCGTGCTCCACATGCAGCACGCCGAAGTCGATGGTGCTGTCCTGATCACTTGCCCGCAGGGGAATGTCCAGCCGGTCGGTGGTATGCAACCGGGCGCCGTTCAAAATATCCAGGGTCTGTAGTTGTTGAACGCCGATCAACGCGCCGCCCACAAGGGCCTCCGGCGTGAGCACGTCGTTTTGGGTGTCGATGACCAGGGCATCATCCAAGGTTTCCACAACCGGATACAGCGGATAGATATCGCCGGCGGCATCGAGATCGACCTGCAGGCCGTTGTAGCCCACCCCGTACAGCGGTGTATCGGTTAGCGACCAGGATTCCGGCGGCACCCGGATGAGCCAGCGTCCGTCGCCCTGCTCTTCCACGGCCACGATCTCGCGGCGGCCGATGCTGCGGATGGGCGTCCACTGTTCGGTGGGCCGTGAAACACCGGTGTCCGAGGCGTTGTTGACGACTAAATAGCCGGGCGCATTATGGGGTGCCATATAAATCGTACCGGCGCCCCCTTGGTAGTTGCTGTCCGTCACACTGTCACCGAGTGCACCACCGGAAGCGCGGGTGACGTAGGACGAATTATCCGTTGTGTAGTGCAGGCTGATCCGGCCGCCGGCACCCGAGTAGTAACCGGCCGGTCCGCCGTCGGCGAGCAATCGTCCCGTGCCGGAAATGGCTTCTGTGGTCGACAGATGGATACTGCCGCCGGCACCGGAGTACCGCCTGCTTATGCTCGTGCTGCCGCCGCCGTTACAGATGATGTCGCCGTCCACAACGATCGATCCGGCCGTGACGTGAACCAACCCGCCACCGGGATAACTGTATCCCCCTGCGCCCGCGAATTGCGCTTCGATGAAATCACCATAGACCAAACCGGAATTATCGCCGGTATTCACTGCGCCGATGCCACCGTGGCTGCCGCCGGCCCAATGGTTTACGATCTTGAAACCGGCGCTGCGGCGCAACGGATAGCCTTTGCCGGTCAAATCAAACGATGAATCGGCCGCCAGGGTCAACTGTCCCTCGACATCCAGGTAAAGCGGATAGATCCGCAGCAGGCTGCGATCGGCATCCGGTACCGTGATTTGGGCTTCTTCCGCTGCACCGACGGTCATATCGCCGCTGACATAAATCCGGCCGGGCACGGCCAGATTCAACAACCCGTCATCGACGGTGAAGTTGCCGCCGACCTGAATATTGGCGGCTTCGATGCGAACATTTTGTTGAACCGTCAGGTTGCCGGTGGTGGTCAGATCGCCCAACAGGTCGACTTCGGACCCGCTGATCGTCAAATTACCGTTCAAAACCAGATCGCCCGGAACGTCGAACACGGTCTCGACAAGCGTCACCTCGTCTGCCACAATCAGTCGGTCATTGACTTCGAATCTGGCCCCATTTTCGACCACCAGACTTTCGAGCCGAATTTGACCGATCAGGCGACCGCCAACCAATTCCGATGACAGCACCGCGCCGGCGGTATCCAAAATCAATTCATCCTCGGTATTGTCGACCACCGTGTAGAACGGTCCGTCCTCGTCGTCTGCGTTCAAATCGACTTCCAGGCCGATCAGACCAAGACCGTCAGGCGAATCCGTTGGTGTTTGCCAGGCCGAATGATTAATGCGGACCTGCCAGCTACCGTCATCTTGCTGTTCGAGGGCAGCGATTTCATGGCGACCGATCTCACGGACCATGGTCTGCCGGCTGGTGGGCAGGGCCTGATCATCAAATACCGTATTGGCCACAATGAGCCGGCCGGCCGGTTCACTGCGTTGATGCAGAAAGATTGTTCCGGCAGCCCCCTGATATCCCGAATAACTGCTGATGCTGCGACCGCCGCGTGCATTCAACCTCAGACCGGTCGCGTTCAGAGTATCGTAAACAACACTTATTCTGCCACCAGCGCCGGAAATGCCGTAGGCACTACCGCCCATGGCATGAATGTCACCGGAAGCATTGAAGACGCCGGCATCGATGTGAACGCCGCCACCCGCACCGGTATAAGATTGGTTCGGATCACTCCAGCCGTCGGCCAGAATCCGGCCGGCATTCAAATTGAACGTACCGGCTTTAATTCGCACCAGACCACCGCCGGAGTAATTTCTACCGCCTGCGCCGGCATGCCGCGCATTGGTAAAATCACCATAGGGCGCTCTGGTGGAACCACCGCCGAACCCACCGTGGGAACCGCCGGCATAGGACGAATTACTTTCAAAGCCGACGCTGTAGCGCGCCGGATAGCCCTTGCCAACGAGCATGATGCGTGAATCGTCGCCAAGGGTCATTGAACCGGTCACGTCAAAATCGAGCGGGTAAATACGTTGCCTGCCGATAGCGGCGTCGGGCACGGTCAGGGTTGTTTCGGTCGTCTGGCCAATCACGACGTTGCCGCCGACCGTGATTCGACCGGGGACGGCAAAGGTTGTCGTGCCGCCGTCGATGGTCAGGTTGCCGTCACCGGTCGTGCCGGTGAGGGCGACACTGTCGGCCGCGATGCGGCTGGTGCCGCCGATTGTTGCGCTGCCCGTAATTTCGAGCTTCCCGACTGTCGCGATGGCGGCATTGGTCAGGGTCAGGTTTGCCAGTCGAACATCGCCCACATAAAAACGATCTTCACCGGACAGGTCAACGTCGCCGAGATTGTGATTTTGATCGGAATACAATTCGAAGACCTGATCCAGTGAACCGGTCTCTGCAATTTGGAACTCATCGGCATGGATGCGATCGATGGAAATGATGCGCGTGCCGCGCGAGGCAGCAAATTTGTCCAATCGAATAACACCGACCAGATCATTGCCGGCAACATCTGACGGCGCGGTGTCGGCCTCGATGATCAGGTAGTCGGTGCCGTTATCGACGACCGGGTACAGCGGCGCATCCGGATTGTCGGCGTCCAGACTCACATAAAGCCCCCGCAGGCCGAGTTCCCACGCAGCAGGATCCGGCAGTGTCCAATAATTGACGCTGCCGCCGGTGCCGACGACATTGATCCGGTAGCGATCCGGGCCGCCCGCATCCGGAACGGCTTCGCTGATTTCATAACGCCCGATGGACCTTAGCGTGGTGCTGGCGTCCGGATGTTCGATGCCTGCCGCGTCGATATGCAGTTCGCCATGGGCCTGATCAACACGTTTGACAAAAATGGTGCCGGCCCCCCTTACGCCATCCAAACGGATAGGGGTACCCGACTGGGCTTCAAGATTCATACCATCGGTGATATCGATCGTGCCGTCGCCGTATTGGGTGTAGTAAATCGCCACCCGGCCGCCGGCGCCGGCGCCGTGCATGACATAGTCCTCGGGTGGCGGAACAGTGTCGCCATAATCGATATATTCGTCTTCAGTCACTTCATGCTCGGTAATGTCGCCACCTTTGGCCCGGATGGTTCCGGCACCGCTGATGGCGGCGGTTTCAATATAAATGGAACCACCGGCGCCGCCGCCCCAACCGCAGTCGTAATCCTGGAAGCAGTAACCGTATAATCCGCCTTCGGTCGATTCACCATCAGCGGCGATGATGCCGTTGTTGATGATTTCCGGTGCGTGGATATTCAGAACACCGCCGCCGCCCGCAGCCACACCGGCATTCGAAGCAACACCCGGAAACTGCGGCCGACGAAAATCACCATAAGCGCTGAGCAAACCGTCAGCGCTGTAAAAATCGACAGAGTCTCCGCCATGACCACCACCAACAATACCTCCGCCGCCTTTAGTATCGGAGTATTGGAAGTAAGCGCGCAACACCCCGCCGGCATCGACTTGCAAGCGCTCGTGCAAGCGCAGTTCGACATTATTGTAAACAACGACTTCACCGCCCGCTTCCACATGCAATCGGTTCATCGGATACGAAGTGCTGTCGATCCTTAAACGGCCGCCGTTGCGGACAACCACGTTGTTAAACCGCATGCTGCTGTCCAGGGTCTGCTGACCGGCGACGTCAATGGTCTGCGCACCCCAGGTGCCGACGGTCACCTGAATGGTTTCCGAACCGGCTATCCCCTGGGTGTCCAGCGCCACAACCTGGACGGAAACGATTTCGCCCGGCTGGGCGTCGTCGGCGATGGTGATCGTTGTCTCCCCTTCCAATACACTTGCGCCTTCGGCCGACACTTCATAGGTGTGCGATCCGTTCGCCACGGGACCGGTGGCCGTCACCGTGATCCGATCCAGCGGCCCCAGTTTGGTTGCCCGGAAGTCAACGGTGAAGGCGGTCGTGGCGGGATAATTATCGGTAATCGGTGCAATCGCCAGTCTGGGGGGTACCCGGTTGCCGACCACCTGGGTATCGATGGGATCGGACAGGGCGATTTTACCGTCCATCTCCACGGTAACCAGCCGCAGTTCGTAAGCCCCCATCGCAACGGCGGGCGGCAGGTAGACCGGCAGCCGGTGGATGAAGGTATCGCTGGTGTTCATGCGCAACCACCATTGTTTCAGTTCCGGCGGAATCTCTTCCAGGCCGGGAATCGTGAAGGCATGGGCCGCTGACGGGCTGATCAGGCCGGCCAGCATTTCCAGCAGGCGGTTTTTATTTAATTCAGCCAACTGCTCCGCAGGAGGTTCCATTCCTTCGAGGTATTCCGCTAACAAATACTGCGCCAGCAGATGAACGTTTTCGGCGCTGAAAAGTGCCTGTCGGGTTTCCGGGATGAAGATATTCAGGTCATCTTCGGGCGGCGCAGCCCAGCCTTGCGGCACAAGCACGGCCCCGACAGAGAAGACATCCCGGCCCGGATCGTCGACATGAACGTTGAGCAGACGCGATTCACCGTGGGTCAGCGTGAGCGCGGTGAGATTATCCGCCGAAGTGACCTGCGCCCGCGGGTCGGCCTGCACATCAACCGCAATGGTGTGGGTGCTGACATCGCCGCAGGTGGTGGTCACCTGCAACTGCACTTGCGTCAGGCCGTTGCGCAGCATGGCAATGTAGGCGGCCTGGTTTTCAAGAGCGAAGTTGACCTTGTCGCTGGTTGAAATCCGGTAGTCGACCGGGCGTTTGACTTCAAACGCGGGAAGATGACTGTACCATTCCAGGGCGGCGGAAATGGAATCATTGTCGTTGCAATAGGAGCAGTAGTACTCCAGGGTTTCGCCGGGTCTGGGTATGTTGTCGTAATTATAGCGCCAGCCATAGGAATTCACCGCCATGTAGGCCAGATAATTGCCGCCTTCCAGAATAAAAGACACGCTTGAGCCATAGCGGGTCGCTTCATTTACTACCGGCGTCGGTGCCACCGTGCCGTCATCAAGAACCTTGTAAATGATCACGCCGAAAGAACCGTTCGTGTGGTCCGGCGATGAGATACGGTACCATCCCATAAGTTCATCAAAATGCAGGGCGAACGGTTTCACCGCTCTTACCTGACCGTCTTCGGCCGCTTCGCCGGTAAACAGATAGTGATCCGGCGGCGCCTGGATCCGGGTATCCAAATTCAATGCCGGATAGTCCAACGGATGCGACACATACGGAATTTCGATTCGGGGTGCATTGAGCCATTCGACGGAAGCCACGCCCGACGGGGCATTCACTTTGAACGCCAGGGGCCTGAAATTGGAGGACGCACCGCCGGTGCGGTCACCGTAGCCACGCACATGGATCGTGTCACCGGCTTGCGGGTAAACAACATCCACTTCAGCAGGCGTGCAGGTATCGGCCGCGGTCACGTTCAATGTATAATTGCCGGCCGTGTAGACGCGCTGTTCTCCGGTCGTATGTTCGACAACACGCACTTCAAGCGTATGGGTGCCGATATCTTCGGCCTGAGCGACATAGGCGCGGCGCGACTCCTGATATGCGACGGTTCGATCCACGGTTGTGCGCGGATCGAAGCGGACGAAAGTTGCACTCGGCGGGCTGTCCGTCTCCGGGCCTTGGGTGTCATATTCGCTAAATAGAATTGAATATTCAGGCAATTGATCCCAGTCTTCATTTTCACAACCCGCCATAAACAGGTACGGCTCGGAATACTTCTGCTGATCACTCGATCTTGCACTTCGTTCGTCAAAGTCACTAAAACCGACCCCCACAGCCAGGACATATCGGCCGGAAGTAAGATTTCTAAAAATTGAACCGCTGGAGTAAGAGTCACTCACAGGAGTCCATACAACTTCATCGTTATCATCGATTTTAAACAATAGTACTCTTTTTCGACAGAAACCATCGACATCAGGATAGTTGGTTAACGTGCACCGATAGTCACCGGCCCTTTTAATTTCGATGGAGAACATACCCCACTCCGCCCGATGCTCTTCGCTCCACCAATAATTCGTCCCCAAAACATTACGCTCGACGATATTATACCTCGCAACATGCGGCGCCCCCAACTGCACCTCGGGATACGGCATCGCCATCCGCTGGGTGAGCAATTCGCCGTCCAGGATATACTGGACCTCAATCCGGTTATGCGCCGGATCAATCACGCTGACCGGGATATCCAGGGCCTCGCCCACCGTCAGGTCGATCACATCCGGCTGGGATGCATCCACGGTGATGACCGGGGCCGGATCGGCGACCACCGGTACGCTGACGGTGATGACGATTTCGTTTTCGGCCGTGGGATGAGCGCTGTCGGAAGCACTTTGCGCCAGGTAGTCCAGGTAGACCAAGCCGACATCGATGTTGCCTTGCGAATAGGCCGGGACGCCGTCGGTGTAGGTGATCCGGATCAGGGCCGTGAGCTGATCGTCATTGTCGAAGCCGCCGTAGCCCGGATTGCCGCTGTTCATATGGATGGCCCGGCCGCCGATGACTTCGGCGAAGATCGACGCCTGACGGTTGACGGCATGTTCGAGCGGCAATTCGGCCGCGCCCGTCGGTGGAATCGACAGATCGGTGTTGCCGTAGACCGGGATGGTATCACCGTCGATGCGCAGGCTGGTGATGACCGCCGGCAGATTACTCCTGACTTCCAGCCACAACTCGCCCTGATCCGCCCCGGCGTACAACTGCTGCGCCGGGGTCATCGGCATGAGGTCGATGGTGGTGGCGGCATTGGCCGCGGCGATCACCGTCAGGTCGCAGGCGGCGGTGTGGCCGCCCAGGGTGGCCGTCAGTTGGGTCTCGCCCACGGCCAGGGTGCGGAAACCGCCGTCGCCGACCGGTTCGGCGATCAAGACATTGCCGACGCCGTAAATGGTGCCGAAGCGCTCATCGGTAACGATCAGTTGATGGTCGGTCCCGTTGACCGTGATGACGGCGGTTACCACCAGTTGCACGGTCGGCGGTTCGGTGGCCGCGTACTTCACCTGATGGGTGGTGGGCGACACCGCCATATCCGTGACAAACGCGGCGATGTCGAGTCCGGCGGCGTCGGCCGGGGCGGTGCCGGTATCGACTTCAACACCGACGGCCACGCCGTCGGCATCACTGTCGGTGTCCGTCGGATCGGAGTTGTACTGATTGACTTCCGCGCCGTCGGTCAGGCCGTCGCCGTCGCTGTCCGGGTTTTGCAGATCGGTGCCGGCGGTCAGTTCGGCCAGATTGTTCAACCCGTCGCCGTCGCTGTCTTCATCACCGTCGGCCGTGCCGTTGCCGTCGGAGTCGGTGGCGGTCGGATCGAGCCCCAGGTCGATTTCCACTTCGTTGGGCAGGCCGTCGCCGTCGAAATCGCTGCCGATCAGCAGGATGCGCAGCGACCGGGTGTTCGCCATCCGCAGGGCCGTCCCCTGATACTGCCCTTCCAGACGGGCGGTTACGATGGTGCCGTCGGTCATGGCGGCGGCGTCAAAGTCCGGCAGGGTAAAGGTGCCGTCGGTCCAGCTGAAGGGGTGCGCGACGTCATCCAGAAAGATCCGGCCGTTGGTGATCGTGCCCGGTGTGACCGAGGCGCCGAACAGCAGTGCCAGTGTTTTGGAACGTGCTTCCAGGGCGTAGGGTTGCGCCTGCACCGGTATGGCGGCCTGCGGCGCGGCAATACTTCCCTGCTGGTAGAGCACGGCATCCTGGGCAGCCGCGCCGACCCAGCTTGACCCATCGGTATCAAAGGCATAGTTGCCGTCAAGGGTGACAGCCGCTGCCGGTGTGAACGTGATCGTGTCGCCGTCAACCGTCAGGTCACCATCAACCGGGACGCCGTCCAGGGTCACAACCAGCGGATCGGTGTCGCCCGCGTTCTGCACCGGTTCGGTGTAGGTGAAGACAATCGGCGTGCGCAGGTCGTCATGGGTCGTGCCGAACTGCGCGGCGCTGACGGCCGGCACCTGCTTGACAAAGCGCAGGGTATACGTCGCGGTGTGGTCAAAGCCCGCCGGCACCGGCGTGATGGCGGCAATCGAAAGGGTGACGTCTTCCGGCACGTCGTCGGTCACATCGAAGGCAACCAGCCCGTTTTGCATGGCCAGCGCCAAACTACCGCTTTGGCCGTTGCTCTGGGCGCTGCCGGTCAGGGCCACGGTGATATCGAAATTGCCGTCCTGCCAGCCCCCCTGGCCGTCCGGCACATAGGTGACAATATTGCCGTAGATGTCCGTCACCGCCAGATTCAAGGTGGCGGTTTCAGTGATTTCCAGGCGTGCGGGGTCGCCCAGGGCATGGTTGGTCTGGTCAATCAGACTGAACTGCATGCGTGCAGGGACGTTGGGAAGTACTTCGACGGCGATGGCCGGGGCCGGGCTCATGGCAGTGGCCCCGTTGTTGTCGGCATCATAACGCGCCGTGTAATTGCTGCCGTCCGGCAGAATGATGGCGGCCGGATAATTACCGGCGGTTTCCGTGGCGGAAACCACGACGGAGGCTTCGCCGTTGATCAGCCGGATGCGGCCTTCTTCGCCAATGGTATTGTCGGCGTTGACAACCGGTGCAAAGGTCACGTTATCGGCAAAACCGAAGTGAAAGCCCGGATCGGTAAAACGCAATGTTACGAGTTCGCCGTTGGCGTGGCGCACCAGGTTGTCGCCGCTGTCCCTGGCGCGCAGGGTGAAGACAATCTCTTCGCCGGCGGCCACGGGCGGCACATGGTCGAAGTCGATATGGGTGACCTCGCCGGTCAGCAGTTCCACATTGTGAACGGCGCGAATGTCACGGTACACCGTCATTTCAGCCAACAGACGGTAGAGGCCGGTGCGGCGATCGGTGGTGACGTTAATCGTGGCCAGTCCGTTGGTATCCGTAACCGAAGCCCCCAGATAGGTGCGGCGGGTAATGCCGGGACCGGCCTGGATGTACCAGGAGACCGACTGGTTCACAATTGTCCGGCCGGCGGCATCAAAGACCTGCACTTGCAGTGGCAGGGGTTGGCCGACACCGGTAAACGCCGGGTTGACGGTGCTGTCACCCAGCGCAACAAAACGCACTTCGTTGGGAAGCTGGGTCAGGGAAACCGTTCTTGCAAGGGTTTCGCTCGCCTGCCCCAAAACATCCTCGATCCGGACCTTGAAGCTGAAGTCCGTGCCGTTGGCGATGGTGCGCGGCAGGCGGATACTGGTGCGAATGCGACCGGCGCGCAAGGTCGGCCGCTGAATGACGCGGTTGCCGCCGCCGGTGGTATCGATCAGGGCAATTCGCAACTCACTCGCCGGACCGTCATCGATGGCGGGGTTGTCGAAGCCGGTGATCTCAATCGGGTAAGCGTGGTTGAAGAATCCGGTCGATGCGGCGTTTATGGCCAGCAGGGTGGCATCCGGCGCCGTATCCGGCACCACGTTGACGGTTCTGGTCCGGGTCGTTTCCTGATTCAGGCTGTCGACGATGGTTACGGCCAATTCCTCGGCCAGGGTGTCGGGCACCCGTTCGGAACGCCGGTCCGCAATGCGCAGGGTCTGCCCGGCGGCCGTGCCGGGGGTCTCGAAATCATGCGATGTGGTAACGCCGCGCCAGACCGCCCGGACCTGTTTGATGCCCAGGTCGTCGGTGCCGTTTACGGTCAGGTCAAAGGCCGTCCTTTCCCGAATACCGGCCGGTGTGGTCAGCGACGTGATGACCGGCGGTGCGTCCGCCACCACCGTCACGCTGTATTGCGCTTTTTGGCCGAAGAGATCCGTGATGGCCCGGTTGGCGTTGTCATGCCCGGAGACCGCGTATTCGTAGGTATCACCGGCAACCGGATTGACTTCCTCGTATTCCAGGTCGCCGTCTTCAAAGGCCGCCTTGACGATCAGGCCGTTGCGTTCCAGCAGCGCGATTTCAACGCCGCTGCCCTGACGGTCGTCCAGATTGACAATCACCTTGAACGGATGCCCGCCCACGGGTGACCCGTTGAGCGTCGGGCCTGCCAGGCGGAAGGTGGCATGGGGGGCGAAATTGTCTTCCGCGCGCAAAAACTGAACCGGCTCGGAATCGTCCCAGTGCCCGTAAATGTCGATGGCCCGCGCCTTGATGTAGTGATGGTTGGCGTCGGTGCCGAAGGTGCGGTAGAGCAGATATTCGGGGCCGTAGTGTTTGCCGATCATCATGAACGGCCCGGTCGGTGTGGGACTGTAGTAGAATTCCACCTGGGCGATGGGCTGGGTGGAGTTCTCCACGAAAGCCTGCATCTTGAGCGGCTTGGGCAGGTAGTCGCCTTCCAGTTCCAGGCGGACGGTGAGCGCGTTGGCGGGCAGGTTTTCGCCTTGCAGCATCACCCGGCGGATCTGGGACTGATGGGTCACGCCCCAGACCGTCTCGATCCGGGTAGTAATGTCGAACGGCTGGCCGTTGCGCAGATGGGCCGGCACCATCACGCGGGCGCTGAAGGGCGCATGGTTGCCGACGGCGACAGGCTCGTCGTTGATAAAGTAGCGCACGGCGTTGACGCCGGTGGTGTTGGTCAGTTGCAGCGACATCATTTGGGCCTGCACGAAGACCGTGTTGACGACCGGTGCGCGCAGGGCCGGCGAGGCCCCCAGATCCTGCGGGGAAATCCAATAGACTTTCAAGCCGTAAGCGCCGCTGCCGACAAACAGGCGGTCGTCACGGGCGGCCAGGGCCGTCACCGGACTGCCGGCATCAAAGGCGACAACCGGCGTGGTGGACCAGTTTTGCGTGTCGTAGGCATCGATCTGACTGCCGTAAGCGGCCCACAGCCGGCCGACCGACAGGGTCAAGGCCCGAATGTTACCGGCAAGATCGATGTGATCGGTCTGGCCGTCGGCCAGCCGCAGGCGAAACAGCGTCGTTCCCAGGGCGTAGTAAACGTAATCGCCGTCGCAGGTCAGGTGCCGGACCGGCTCGGTGCTGCCCTGGATCAGGGTGCGCTCGACTTCATAGTCACGAATCGGGAACGCGCCCACATCCACCCGGTGGATGGCGGCGTCGCTGGTGCTGACCAGCAGACTTTCACCGGCGGCGGCCAGGGCCAGAATATCACTGCCGGTGGAAACGACCACGGTATTTTTGTGAAAGTAGTTATTCGCCCGCGAAGCCAGATACAGGGTGTCACCGGCAGCGGCCACCACCTTGTCTTTGGTGAGCAGCAATTGGGTGAACGGCGCGCCGCTGAAAATACTTTGCATTTTATTGGCGGCGTCCAACTGCACCACCCGGCGGTAATCCGGCTGGAGCAGAAAACGCAGGCCCTTGTCGGCCGCAACGTGGCTCGTGGCCACCGTAAAGGCGGACGGAAACACTTTTTCCTGCCAGGTGCCGTTGGCCGCCTGGGTCAGGGTGTTGGCGCCGTATTGACCGGCAGCCGCAAGATAATGGCCCTCATCGATGACCACCTGTCTGATGTCACCGCGCGGACGACTGCTTTGATATTGCAGTTGTGGTGCGTGACTCTTGCGCGCAGGCGTGATGACCGGCCCGTTTTCCCCGCCGAGCCAAAGCTTGCCGCCGGCCAGGAAGGCCCGGTCGACCGGATCGTTCAGGGCCAGATCAAAAGCACCGAGGGTTTCCGGTCCAAAGGGATTGCGGATATCGACCACTTGCAGGGTGCCGCGGTTTTCAGTGGGATGTTTGGACAAGGCCAGCAGATCGCCTTGCAGCACAATCAGTTTCTGGGCCGCGACATCGATGCCGAACCGTCGCGCATCGGTGTAGTCGTCGCGCATGACGAGCATCCGGCCCGCGCTGTCGGCGACAAACAGGTGGTCGCCGGTCTGGGCCAGGGCGCTGAAACTGCCGGTCAGACGAAGGGTCTTTCTAAACGTGTAGGCCACCGCGCCGTCGGCGTCTTCGGCGTTAACCATATCGATGGTGAAAAGCTGCGCATCGGTCAGGACCACCAGGCGGCCGGCGCGCGCCTGGATATCGCGGATGGCGCCGGCAGCGTTGGGGGCATAGCGGTTTTCAAGGGCATTGCCGGTGATGCTGAAGCAGTTCAACTCGCCGTCGATGACAGCAGCCAGCAGATTGTCGGCCACCCGCAGGCGGCTGACAACACCGGTGACCGGATAGGTGCTCAGGATGCGGAAGTCATCGGCCGGGTCGACCACCACGATGCCGGTGTCGGCCAGGGCCAGGACCAGCCGGTCCCCCAGATGATCCAGGGCGTCGATGTCGGCATCGAAGATATGGCGTGTGTCGCCGTTGATGTCGGTCAGAATTCTACCCTGGGCAAACCAGGCGTCGCCGATATCCGGCAGACCAACATGGAAGGTACGTGTGGCGGCATCGATATCGAAAGCAAACGGATCGATGACGGCCATGACAAAGGTTTCCCTGCGCGTGTTGCCCAGACCGTCGGATACCGTGGCCGTCACCCGCAATTCGGTGGTGGTGTCTGGCACGGTCAGGTGGAGACGGCTTTCGTCCGAGGCCAGCAATTGATCCTGGTGGTCGAAGATCTCCAGGTAGGCGGTCAGGCCCTCGTCGATGGCGGACGTAATTTGGATGTCGAGTTCGGTACCCACCATGACGCGCCGGCTGATGCCGCTCAATTGCAGCGGTGGTATCTGCAGTTCAGGATACAGACGGATGCCGGTTTCACTTTCCGCGTAGTAGAAGTTGGCGCCGTAGTAGGCCCGCACGCGGACGTACAGATTTTCCAGCTCGCCGATGGCCGGCAGACGTACGTCGACCGTGCCCCGGCGTTGGGTCACCAGTCGCCGGTCGATGCGGTTGCGGTTAAAGTCGAACAGGATGATCTCGGCGTAACGGAACGGTTCGCCGCCATCCAGCGAGGCGCTGTAGTTCACGCTCAGGGTGTCGCCTTCGATGAAGGCCTGATTCGACTGCGGCTGCATCAGGCGTACGGTCTCCAAACCGGCGACATTATCGATCAGGCCGACGTCATAAGCGGCCAGGGACGCGGTGGGCGTGTCCATGGCAAGGGCGGCCGTGTCGCCCTGGTCGGGCGCGTCGAGCCACTGGTAGAGCCTGTCGTGTCCGGTTCCGGCGGCGGCGTGTCCGACACCGTTCCAGGTGACCGTGGCCGTGTCGATGCGAGCCGGGGGATCGAATTGAATCACCACCGGGACCAGGGCACCGCGTACCACCGGCACAGCGGCGTCCGGCAGGGTATTTACTACCGAAGTAAAGAGGGCTTCATTGCGGGTCAGCGTAACCGTGTCGGTTTGACCGGCGCGGTCGACGCGGGTGGCCTGGATGTCGCCGGCGGGCAGCAGGTGACGCGGCAGGAAGTAGGCCGGTTGATTGTTCTGCCGTTGCGGCACGGCCGCAAGCAGGGTG
>JANQIE010000307.1 GCA_028282295.1 Desulfobacterales bacterium
AGGATACAAGATGCTCAATGGCCGTTGTACAAGCATTCCAAAGCGGGGTGGACCGATTTTTGGACCTATCCGAAAGTTTTAGCCAACGCCATCATCATCTTAATCAAAACTTCACTCGATCTGCTCGAAAAAGCCTTGGAGCATCCGGTAAATGAACTGCTCGTGGAGCCGGTCAAACAGCTTGTCGCTTTATACAAGAAAATGGCAGATCCCAAAAAGCCCCTAAGAAATATCGTTTATCCGGTAAGAGAGCACCGTGCGCTGGTAGGCACCGTGATTCCGGAATGGAAAGACGAACCGAGAGAGCCGTGGCCGTGCCCGGAGGAGGCGGAACAGGTCCTGGCTATCCTCATCGCTTTATGGATCGCCAAAAAATACGTCGATCCCAAAATGGCGGGCCTGAGACAATCGGTCACCCAAAAGGTAATGAATTCAACGGAAAAAGTTCGCGGCAAAGTTAAAAATGAGCTTGCAAAAACGCAACAGCATATACAGAATAGGTCTGCGGATAATGTTGGACCAAAGACGACAAAAAGGAAATTACGGAAGCCTCCGGCAAGTTTAAACGAAGCAATAGAAAGGTTGGGCGAGGCCCGCAAGCGGCTTGCTTCTGGAGGATTTAAACCCAAGTACACCGACAGCCAGCTAAAAGCCATGGCGGCCAAGGGCGAAGTAAACGACCGGTTCGTAGTTCGGTTCATGGAGTCCAAGTATGCCAAAAGCGACGGTTATCTCGGCCCTATGAACGACGGCAAGGTCCGCTACTGGTCCACCACGTTCGATCAAATAGAAAACGCCGACACCGACCCCAAACGTATTTCAGAATCCCTTGGCCTGGATTACGACCCTTCCAAAGAGTACAAACTTGCGGTGATCGATACTGCCGATGCAGCCAAATACGGCGACAGCCATACCATTATTCCTACCCATGAAAAACTCGGAGAGTTTGCAGCCTCAGAATTAAAAGACATTCCTAAAGATAACATACCCAAAGTCATGAACGATGGGTACTCGGACCAGTACGCCCGGGCTATGGAGGTGGCTAAAAATGATGGTGTAGACATTACGGATATCGATGATTTGTCAGAATTTTCCAATAGTTATTTTTCTAACCAAAATGGCCGTGAGTTATTTAAGACTCGCGCAACAATACAAAATGAACTCGGAGCCAATGAATATTTTACCGGCAACGGGTTGACTGCCTACAAAGGTAAGGAATGCGGCAAAGCCTACGGAACAGTAGAAACCTTTACCTTTGATAAAAATCCTCAAACAATCGGCAATATGATGTCCAACGGCCGCATGAAGCTGCTCGATACCAGTCCGGTACCATGAAAGGGGCAATGCAATGATTGAAAAATTTAACCTTATAGATCCTGACAACCTTGCTCCAGGCACAAAATTTTTACAAAGGTTTGATCATCCTACTTTCAAGGGCAAGGAAGTCTATTTTTTTGTAATGGACCAGCATATTATCATTTATAGTCAGAAGCGGGTCACGCGGAAAATCTCAGGAATAACTAAGCTTATTGCCAACCAAATAGAAATTCCCGCCCCGGCCATACAATGGATCGTTGACACCATAGAAATCAAGTTTTTCAAGCCGCCTGCGCAAGGAGGGTTGCCGGTGGACAAATTTCACCACTGTGAAACTATAGAGGGTGAAGAGTTGTGTATTAATCGTTCCGTTAGTTCTGGTGGAGAAGGCATCGGCGGCTATCGTTTAGTTAATCTGAGCCGCAGAAGCTACATTTCAGAAACGGACATCCAGGAATTTGCCATGCCCGATCCGTTTTTGTTTAATTATGGCCTGATCGATTTTTTAAAGGACCTTAGCGCAATAATCAGTAGAGACGAAATATGACGACGCGTCATGATTGATTGGAGTTCTGGGACATCCAAACCAAGATTATGGCGTAGCCTTTTTGGGAGATGACAACCTAAAATAATACTCGGAAAGCTTTGTTAAATTAGTGCCCATCCGGAAATAGTAGATTTTGGCCCAGGCCGGCGTTCTCATGTATTTGAAACAATGGCTTAGCCATTCTACGCTCTTGCGACGTAGCAAGGCTACGCCTGCGGTTTCAAATTCGCTACGGCCTTGGCCTGAACCAAAATCTGCTATTTCCGGATGGACACGGGCTAAGAGCACGCGGAAAAATGATTTCATATTTTTCGCGAGCCCTAAGATTGTTGTTTCGGTGCGGTGCCCTGGGGACGGCGAGTTGAATGCATCCTTTCGCCCCACTGATCATAACCTCAAGGAGATGGCTCCATGCGCGTTTATCGCTGTCCGGTGTGCGGTTACCTGCACACCGGCGAAATCAATTTTCATTTTTGTCCGGCATGTAAGGCCCCGGCCGAGATTTTTCACCCGGATCGCGGCTACCGACAGCACGCCAATTGGAACACAAATGCCCGTATGATGGTGGCTCACATGGCTCGCACCGGCCACTACCTGATGGAGGGCAAGGGGACCACCCGCCGGTTCTTAAACCTGGACGATCTGATTTTTCTGCCGGCTCAGGTGGCAACGCTGCCCCTGCTGGATGAACAGGCCGTCACCACAGACGTGGTCTTCGGTAAAACCGCGGCGCGACCGCTCAAGGCCGACACGCCGGTGCTGATATCCGGCATGTCGTTCGGCGCGCTGAGCAAGGAAGCCAAGATGGCGTTGGCCAAAGCCTCGACCCTGACCGGCACCATCGCCAACACCGGCGAGGGGGGCATGCTGGACGAGGAACGCGAGCTGGCCGCCAAAATCACCCTGCAATATTCCACCGGGCGCTTCGGCGCCGGTGAGATGCGTCTTAAAGCCGCCGACATGATTGAGATCAAAATCTCCCAAGGCGCCAAACCGGGTATGGGGGGCAAGTTGCCCGGTGAAAAAGTGACCGCTGAAATCGCAGCAATTCGGCAGATTCCGGCCGGTCAAACGGCCGAATCGCCAGCCCGACACCCGGATATCCAGTCCCCGGCCGACCTGTCGGCCAAAATCGCGTGGCTGCGGGAATTGACCGACGGCAAACCGATCGCCCTCAAGTTCGTCGGTGGTCGTCTGTTCAAGGACTTGGAAGCGATTTTCGATCAACCCCACATTCCCGATGTTCTGGTGATCGATGGGGGTGAGGGCGGCACCGGTGCGGCCCCGGCCACAGTCAAGGATCATGTGGGCCTGCCCCTGGTATACGCCCTGCCCCGCGTCGCCGATTTTCTGGCGGAGCAGGATTTACGTCGCAAAGTGACCCTGGTCGCCACCGGCGGCCTGCGTCATTCCGGTGATATTGCCAAAGCCCTGGCGCTGGGCGCCGAAGCGGTCTACATGGCCGGCGCCATGAAAATCGCCCTGGGATGCAAATACATCCGTGAATGTCATCTGGGCACCTGTCCCTATGGCATCGCCACTCAGGATCCCAACCTGCGGGCCCGGTTGAACGTCGAAGAAAAAGCGCAGCAGGTTGCCAATTTCATCAACGCGGCCACCGGGGAAATCCGTTCTGTGGCGCGTATTTGCGGGAAAGACAATATTCATGATTTAACCAAGGATGACTTGGCGGCGCTCGATCCGGAGTTGAGCCGTATAACCGGGGTACCGCTAGCTTAGTGTCTATCCGGAAATGGCCTCTTTGTGGGCCCAGGCCGGCGTTCTCACGAATTTGAAATTCTCGACCTAGCCTTGCTACGCCTGTGGTTTCAAATTCGCTGCGGCCTTGGCCTGAACCAAAATCTACTATTTCCGGATGGGCACTAGCTTAATTCTTTTTAGGATGGACACAAGGAAGGAGATCTTTCGATGAACCCACCGCTCAATTCCTGTCTGGCGGTTTTGTTTTTACTTATAGGGGCCGGCGCCGTGGCCGTTATGCTGGAGCTCAAGGGCAGTCCGCGGGACCGGTCGCTTAATTCAAAACTGATAGGGCTGCATCGTATCATGGGATACGGGTTTGTGGCGGTGTTTGTTTTTATGGTTGTGGTGATGATTCAAAAAGCCGGTGCGTACCAGGAAGAACTGTCGGTACGGGTGGTGGTGCATGTGGCCTTGGGATTGGTGTTGCTGCCATTGGTGGCGGTGAAGATCTTGCTGGTGCGGCGCCAACACGCACTGACCGGTCACCTTGCGGTGTTGGGCGTGGCGTTGTTTTGTATCGCCTTTGTGCTTAACGGCCTGACCGCCGGTCATTATTTGCTGCACCAATCCGATTTGCGCTATATTACCGTCACCGATATTGACGAGCCGGTCCTGCGGGCCGACATCGGGCAAGCCGTCCTTTTTAAAAAATGTGGTAAGTGTCATACGTTTGAGCGGGTATTCAGGGCCACCAAAACCCAGGAAGGCTGGACCCAAACGGTCAATCGCATGGCGGTGCTCGATGCGCCCAACATCAATGCCTTTGATGTCAAACAGGTGATCTTCTTTCTCATGGAACAGCAAACCCAGCGTCAGGAAAAGTTGGGTCAAAAGAAAACCGAGGAAATCGGCAAAACGCTGGTCGGTCAAAAATGTTCACGATGCCATGACCTGGACCGCGTCTTCAAGGCGGTTAAATCCAAAGCTCAATGGCAGCAAACTGTGGCCCGTATGGCGCTGTTTGCCGGGGATCCCAAATTTCTGACCGCTAAGGAAAAAGAAGATATCATTGCTTATCTGTCCGGCCGAAAAGTAAGTGCTGCCGTGCCCCAATAAGCAGGAGTACCGCCATGTCTGCACCGAAGCATCTGTTCGAACCGCTTCGCATCGCAACGATGACCGCTCCCAACCGGTTGATGATGTCGGCCATGAGTATCAATTTCGGTGTGGATGGCGCCGGGTGCGTGACCGAACAGTTGACCGGATATTTGCGCGCTCGGGCTGCGGGTGGCGCCGGAATGATGCTGGTGGGCGGCGGTGCGGTGCACCCCAGTGGTTTGGAGCTGCCTCAACTGCCGACCCTGTGGGACGATGGGTGTATTTCGTCGCTGCAAAAAATGGTCGCGGCGATTAAACCCTATGGCACCTGTTTCGGTATGCAGCTCATGCACGGCGGCCGTCAATCCTACCATGACCGGAAAGTAGCGCCCTCACCCATCAAGGCGCCGGCGGTGGTTAAAAGCGCGCCGCGCGAACTTGCGCCGGAAGAGATTCATGAACTGGTGCAATCCTTTGGCGATGCCGCCCGCCGCTGCCGGGAAGCCGGTTTTGACTTCATCGAGATTCACGGCGCCCACGGTTATCTCATTAATCAGTTTTTGGCCCCCAACAGTAATCACCGTGAAGATCGTTATGGCGGCAGTTTTGAAAATCGCATCCGGTTTTTGCTGGAGCTGCTGGCCGACATCAAGCAGAAAACCGGCAACGACTTTCCGGTGGGAATTCGGATCAACGGACAAGACTATATCCCCAACGGATGGACCCTTGCCGACACCCTGCAACTGGCTCCCCTCCTGGAACATGCGGGCGCGGCCTATCTGCATGTCTCCGCAGGGGTTTATGGGTCGACGCAACTTACCATTCCCCCCATGTACGTTCCTCAAGGTTGCTTTGTGCCCCTGGCCGCTGCCGTGAAAAAGGTCGTTACAATTCCGGTGGTGGCTGTGGGGCGAATTAAAAGTCCCCAGTTCGCGGAAACGATTGTCACCACAGGTCAGGCCGATGTTGTGGCCATGGGCCGTACTTTCCTGGCGGATCCATATTTTGTGAGTAAAGCGGCTGCCGGCAAATATGATCAAATCCGCCCTTGTATCGGTTGCTGCCTGGGGTGCATCCACCAGGTGCTGGCCCTGGAACCGGGCGGTTGTGTGGTCAATCCGGATGTGGGGCGTGAATACCTGCTGGCGCAGGAAGATCGCGCGGCGCGGTCGAAACACATTCTGGTGCTGGGCGCCGGTCCGGCCGGTTTGGCGGCTGCCCGCATGGCTGCCCGGCACGGTCACCGGGTGACGGTTTGGGAAGAAAAAGCGGTCGTGGGCGGTTTGGCGCGGCTGGCGGCCCTGCCACCGGGCAGGTCGGAGATCCAGCAAATCGTTACCTATTTCCATAATGAAGTATTGCGGTTGCAAGTGAAGCTGAAGTGCGGTGTGGCCCTGACCAAGGAAATTCTGGCCGGGCTGAATCCGGATGAAATCGTCGTTGCCACCGGCAGCCTGCCGCAGATGCCCGTAATCAAGGGGGTCTTCCGGACCCGCATGCAACTTTGCACCGTTGTGGAGGTTTTGGAGGAAGAACAAGTTGTCGGTCACCGGGTTCTGATCCTGGGTGGCGGCCAGGCCGGTTTGGTGTTGGCCGACTATCTTGCCGAACGTGACAAGACGGTCGTCGTGTTGAATCGCCGGCGTCACTTTGCTGAGGAAATGGCGAGCAACGACCGGTTTTACCTGCGCGAGCGTCTGAAGCGTGCGAACGTGACCTTATACAAACAGGTTGCGATTGTGGCGTTTACAGACCATGGGGTTGGATTTCATAGCGCGGGACGAAAAGAGCGACTGGATAAATTCGACACCCTCGTGCTGGCCGAGAAGATGACCTCCATCCGTGCGGTTCTGGAATCGGTGCGCACGGCGCCTGTCCCGGTACATGTCATCGGTGACGCCAAAAAGCCCCGCATTCTGATGCACGCCAT
This sequence comes from Desulfobacterales bacterium, assembly GCA_028282295.1. GTDB lineage: Bacteria > Desulfobacterota > Desulfobacteria > Desulfobacterales > JANQIE01 > JANQIE01. The sequence continues at coordinate 6,597 of JANQIE010000307.1, forward strand.
CGCCGAAGCCGAAGAAATCGGCCGCAGTCTTTAATCAGGGCGCGCGGTTTTTTTAGGTGCTTTGGTTCAGGAGCCCTCCTGCTTTGGGGGGGTGTTTGTCCAGCACCTGCCGTACCATGCGGGCCATATCTTCCTTCATGATCGGTTTGTACAACAGGCCTTTCGCGCCTAGCGCGACAGCGCGTTGTGGTGTAATCCGTTCGCTGTAGCCGGTGCAGATGATGACCGGTAAATCCGGCCGTATTTTCAACAGTTCTTCTGTCACCCGGTCGCCGGTCACCCGCGGCATGGTCATATCCGTAATCACCAGGTCGCAAAGTTGCGGGTCCCGGCGAAATGCTTCGACCGCGTCAACACTGCTGCTATGGGTAACGACCTGATACCCCAGGCGCGTCAACAATTTACGGGCCAAAGCGAGAATCGGCGTTTCATCGTCAATCACCATGATTCGTTCTGTGCCCTTGACCAAACTGACATCGAGTTGCGGTTCTTTCACGGCTTCAATGGGACAAACCGGCAGGTACGTGGTAAAAACGGACCCTTCGCCCAGATGACTGTCCACTTTAATGATACCCCCATGGGTGCGCACGATCCCGTGCACCACCGATAAGCCCATCCCGGTACCCTTGTTACGGGCCTTGGTTGTAAAATAAGGCACGAAGATGCGGTCGATCAACTCCGGAGCGATCCCCTGACCGGTGTCGCTGATCGCCAGCCGCAAATAGCGGCCCGGCGCAAGCCCCGGATAGGCTTTGAAAAAATCGGGGGTCAGTTCTTCTTCTTCAAGCACAATCTCCAGCAGCCCCCCGTCTTCTTCCATGGCATGGCCGGCATTGGTGCACAGGTTCATCAGAATTTGGTGAATCTGGGTGGGATCCGCCAGAATGTGGGCGTCAGAGGCCAAGGTGCTGCGAATTTCGATGGTCGCCGGCAAAGAGGCGCGGATTAATTTGAGGGCTTCCTGCACAATCGGTTTTAAGGCCACGCTGATCATTTCGCGGCCGTTTTGGTGACTGAAGGCCAGGATCTGTTTGACCAGGTCGCGGGCACGCACGCCGGCTTTGTAGATGTCTTTCAGGCTGGCGTGCACCGGCGACTCGGCTGGGGTATCTTCGAGCGCCAACTCTGTATGGCCGATGACCGCGGCCAGGATATTGTTGAAATCGTGGGCAATGCCGCCGGCCATGGTGCCTACGGCTTCCATTTTATAGGCTTGGCGCAGTTGGGTTTCCAATGCTTCTTTTTCTTTAAGGGTCTTGAGCTTGTCCGTTATGTCGCGCCCGGATCCCTGGACCAGCAGGCCCTGGTTCTCCGGGTCCCGCACAAGCACGTTGCGGTATTCAATAACCAAATGCTCGCCGTTTTTGGTTTCAATGCTCAAAAGACCTTCGTCATGACCATTGGCTTTGACCCGCTGCAGATAATCCGCAAATTGTGCCTTGTACTCGTCCGGCATCAGATCCTGGACGTTCATGGCCGCCAACTCGTTGTCGGTGTAGCCATACGTGTTTTTAAAGGCAAAGTTGGTTTCGACAAATCGACCGGTCAAATCGTGGACATATAGAAAATCGGATACATTTTCGAAAATATGTCGATACTTTTCTTCACTTTTTTTTAGGGCGTCGGTTTTTTCAGTCAGCTCGGTGATGTCGGAGAGAAAGGTTAATATGGTCGGTTTTTGGTCGACGGTTAGCAGTGTTGAACTGCTGCGGACCCATTTGAAACGACCGTCTTTTTTTGTGATGCGATAAGTATTACCGGTGGGGACGTGTTCTCCCCTGATTTTCTTTTGGTACAGATCGGTAAGCTTTTCACGGTCTTCAGGATGAATGAAGGTCTGGAAGGTTTTACCTTCCACCTCCTTTTGCGTCCGGCCGACAAGTTTGCGTGCCAGCGGATTACAGTAGAGAATGCGGCCGTCCCGGACCAGGACAATACCTTCTTTTGCGCTTTCGATCAGTAAACGGTACTTTTCTTCACTTTCACGCAAGGCGCGTTCGGTTTGCTTGCGTTCTTCAATTTCTTCTTCCAGCAGCCGGTTGGCTTGGTTTAGTTGATCCGATTTTTGTGCCAGGCTGCGGTTGGCACTGATGATGGCTTCATAGAAGTAGCGCCAGGCGAACAGTACGGCGAGGGTAAAGACATTGAGGACGAGAATGGCAGTGATCCAGCTTACCGGTGCGTGGGCGTAAGCGCGAATGTCGAATGTCAAGGGGGCTCGGTTGGTGCAGATAAAAAAAGCGATGGCCGACAGGCCGACCAAATTGATCCCGGCAAGAATCAATCCGGGTTTAAGTCCGAAGAACAGCGCGGCCAGCAGGATGGCGATCATGAACCAGTACTCCCCATGGCCGATAAGGCCCCAGGTGATCAGGCCACCGAACCCCAGCATGAGGTGCAGTGTCGTGACCAGGACCATTCGAAAAGCCGGTGGTGTGATGTTACGCGTAAAAAAGGCGCATAAAACGATCAGATAAAAGCCGATGTGCCACCACAGCAACGGTTGCCAGCCGGTGACCGTGGCGCGATAAAGGCTGAGCAGAGTGATCGGCAAACCGAGCGCGACATAAAAACCGATGATCATGGAGGCGACTTTGTCGCGGATAACGTTGATATCCCGGTATTCATTATCAGCAAATAAAGCTGCGCCAAATGGTTTGAGCCGGTTCAGACGCATGACGGAATCTTTCACAAAAATGTTACGGGCAAATGGAAATGGTATGTCTAGTTACCAACCTGCATGGGCCCACCATACTTGAATCGAATCCAATTGGCAACTTTTTGACGCCGGTTCACCGGTAAAATCGCGATTGGAAATTATCCGGATTTTTCACATCTATTTAATTATCAATTCAAGTCCTGAAAAATTTGGCCGATTGCAAATTACAGGTGCTGCAGATGCACTTGTTGTTGCTCGCTGGACACGATCTGGTACCCATCCGGAAATAGCATCTTTTGGTCCCCGGCGGCGTTCTCGCATTTTTAAAATCCTCGACATAGACCGCTATGCCTGCGGTTTTAAAAATGCTCGGGC
>JANQIE010000050.1 GCA_028282295.1 Desulfobacterales bacterium
TCGCATTTTTAAAATCCTCGACATAGCGCGCTATGCCTGCGGTTTTAAAAATGCTCGGGCCTTGCCAGGAGCCAAAATCTACTATTTCCGGATGGACACTAGCGAATTTCAAAATGGATGTAAATCAGGGATTTCCTTAACCAAGGGTTCGAAAAACCTTAACAAGTACCCATCCGGGAGGGAAGCAAAACAAAAAACCTCTGCGCGCAACTTTGCGGTCTTTTGACGCCGGATCAGCCCTTTTAAGCACAGACGCAAAGGCTCCGGGAAGTAATCAAGCCATTACCCTGATAAGGTTACTTTCAAGTTTCAATTTTCTTCTTGCGGTTACCCAACGCCGCCTTGATAAAATCCCGGAAAAGCGGGTGGGCGTTCATGGGGCGCGATTTGAATTCCGGATGGAACTGACAGCCCAGAAACCAGGGATGATCCGGCAGTTCGACAATTTCCACCAGGTCGCCCCTGGGTGACAGCCCACTGAAAATCATGCCCTTTTCCGCCAGTCTGTCGATGTAATCGTTGTTGAATTCATAGCGGTGACGGTGGCGTTCGGATATCTTCCCCTTTTGATAGGCGGTATAAGCCAGCGTGTTTTCCTTGACCTGGCACGGATAAGCCCCCAACCGCATAGTAGCGCCCTTGTCCGATTCGCTGTCACGCTGTTCGACCCGGCCGGACTTTTCGTCAAACCATTCCGTCATCAAATAAATAACCGGATGGGGTGTCTTGGCATTGAACTCGGAACTGTTGGCATCCTTGAGTTCGGCGACGTAGCGCGCAAACTCGATCACCGCGATCTGCATTCCCAGACAGATACCAAAATAGGGAATGCTGTTCTCCCGCGCATACTGGGCCGCGCAGATTTTACCTTCGGTGCCGCGGGTGCCGAACCCGCCGGGCACCAGGATACCGTCCGCATCCGCCAGGCTGGGGCCGCAGGTGCCGTCGTCAATTTTCTCCGAGTCGATAAACAACAGGCTGACCCTGGTTTCGTTGGCAATGCCGCCATGGTACAACGCTTCGTTCAGACTTTTGTAAGATTCGGTGAGATCGACATACTTGCCGACAATCGCGATGGTAACTTCATGCCTGGGCGACTGGAACTTCCGGTTCAAGTCTTCCCACACTTCCAGGCGCGGCGCCCGCGTCCAGATCTGCAACAGTTCGACAATCTTGCTGTCCAACCCCTCTTTGTTGAACACCAGGGGGACCTCGTAGATACAGTCGACATCCTTGGCCGTGATAACCGCGTCCTGGCTCACATTACAAAACAGGGCGATCTTGGATTTGATGTCGTCGGAAAGATAACGATCGGTGCGGCAGAGCAGAATGTCGGGTTGAATGCCGATACTGCGCAACTCCTTGACACTGTGTTGGGTAGGCTTGGTTTTGACTTCGCCGGCCGTGGCGATATACGGCACGAGAGTCAAATGGATGTAGAGGACATTTTCCTTGCCCACATCGGCTTTCATCTGGCGAATGGCTTCGAGAAACGGCAGGCTTTCAATATCGCCGATGGTGCCGCCGATTTCGACGATAACAATATCCACGTCTTCGGCGGCGAGCTTGATGCTGTCCTTAATCTCATCGGTGATGTGGGGAATGACCTGAACCGTGCCGCCCAGATAGTCGCCCCGCCGCTCTTTGCTGATCACCGAATCGTAGATCTTGCCGGTGGTAAAGTTGTTGTTCTTGCCAACAATCGCTTGGGTGAATCGCTCGTAGTGCCCCAGATCGAGATCGGTTTCCGCGCCGTCATCGGTTACAAAAACCTCACCGTGCTGAAACGGGTTCATGGTGCCCGGATCGACGTTGATGTAAGGGTCCAGTTTTTGAATCGTCACGGTCAAGCCGCGACTCTCCAAAAGCGCGCCCATGGCCGCCGAAGCCAGCCCTTTACCCAATGAAGACAGCACCCCCCCCGTAACGAAAATAAACTTGGTATCAAACGGCATAAATCTCCTCGTCGCCAAATGCTCCGGGGTCCATAAATTCACCCCCAACGTTAATGTCGCTACTCAAATATATTCTTAAAGTCTTCGATGGTCTTCTGGACTTCATCCATTTCAGGATCCCCGTCGGAAGTCACCACCGGTGTGTAAGCCGTCTTGATCTGGTCGATATCAAAGATCAATTCGTCAAGCTCCGGATTGACTTCAATATGATGCACCTGGATACTGCGCGCCAGCATATCGTCCAGAAAAACCTGCACTTTCATCGGGTACCAGTTCTTGTCCTGCTGCCACCAGTTTTGGTAGTGAATTTCCAGCTTGCCGCTACCGGGCGCAGCCATGGGTTGAAAAACAAGCAGTCGAAAGGGAAGAAAAGTCTCCTTGTCGATCCACAACTGCGACCGGGTTTCATCCGGGTAGGCCGCCCCGATTACAAAACCGATCCGGTTTTCGAAACGGCCCAGGCTGGCCTCGGCCGTTTCGATGCCCATCATGTGCAAACGCTCCGTTAACAAAGCGCGTGAATGATACAGCAGCAGGTCTTTGTACAGGTCGAAGCGCCCCTCGATTTCCGCATTGACTTTTTCATCGACAATGGTAACCGCGCGGCCGGCATTGACCACGTGAATCCGCTGGATGTTTTGCGAAACCGCATCGGAGCGAAACATTTCCGGGAAAACATAGCGTAGCGTCTCGGTCAATTCCATCTGCCCGTCGGGATGCATATAGTCGTAGACCGTGAGGCTCTGGGACACAAACAGCCGCTCGGCCGGACCCAGCTTTTGAACCATCAGGTCAATCACATGCGGTCCCTGCAGCACATAAGCCCGTGCTACACCGAGCCCGCCCGGCACACCAATCATCAGCAGACACACCACCATTAGTTGGCGTAAGCGTCGATACATGAAGTTCAATCCTTATTTGGCCATGAATACATGATCCGCAAACAACGCGCCCGGTCCCAGATCTTCTTCAATCCGCAGCAACTGGTTGTACTTGGCAACCCGGTCGGTGCGCGACATGGAGCCGGTTTTGATTTGACCGCTGTTGACCGCCACAGCCAAATCCGCAATAAACGTATCGGCGGTTTCACCGCTGCGATGCGAAATTACGCTGGTGTACCCGGCTTGCTGAGCCATGGCAATGGCGTCGAGCGTCTCGGTCACCGTGCCGATCTGATTCAGCTTGATCAGAATGGAGTTGCCCACGCCCTCGCGGATCCCCTTGGCAAAAATCTGTGGATTAGTCACAAAAATATCATCACCGACCAGTTGTACCGCCGAACCGATCCGGTCGGTCATCACGGTCCAGTTTTCCCAGTCCTGTTCACCCAGACCGTCTTCGATCGACAAAATCGGATACTGGTCGACAAGCCGTTCATAGTAATCGATCATATCCGCGGCCGATAGTTCCTTGTTTTCGGATTTCAGCAGATATTTACCGTCCTTGCAAAACTCACTGGCGGCAACGTCCAGGGCCAGACCGATATCCTTGCCCGGCTGATAACCGGCGGCCTCGATGGCCTGGATAATATTTTGCAGAGCCGCTTCATTGGACTCCAGATCCGGTGCAAAACCGCCCTCGTCGCCCACGGCGGTGTTCATCCCCTTGTCATTTAATATCTTCTTCAAACTATGAAAGGTCTGGGCGCCCATGCGAATCGCCTCGGCAATATTTTTGGCGCCCACCGGTATGATCATGAATTCCTGGATGTCCAGGTTGTTGGCGGCGTGGGCACCGCCGTTGACGATGTTCATCATCGGTACCGGCAGATAACGCGCATTGATACCGCCCAGATATTGATAAAGTGGCAGGCAGTGGGTTGCGGCGGCGGCCCGGGCAGCGGCCATGGACACCCCCAGCATGGCATTGGCACCCAGTTTGGATTTATTCGCGGTGCCGTCCAGTTCGATCATGAACCGGTCAAGGGCGGCCTGATCGCCGGCATCGCGCCCGATAATTTCCGGGGCAATGATGTCGTGCACGTTTTGAACCGCCTTGATCACGCCCTTGCCGCCATAACGGTTTTTGTCCTGATCCCGCAGTTCCAACGCCTCACGCGTGCCGGTGGAAGCACCCGAGGGCACGGCGGCGCGCCCGGTCTCTCCGCTGGTTACCAGAACATCTACTTCAACCGTGGGATTCCCACGGGAATCAAGAATTTCACGTGCCTTTACATCAACAATCTCAGTCATGGTTAATCTCCTTATATGTCAGGTGGAATTGGTAAATTTATCATTCGGGCACCATGCGCCCAGGTGAAGGTGAGTTGATCCTTGGACGAATAAATGGTACTTGTTACTCTCCAAATCCGATGATGTCAAGACGAAGCCCAAGACCATAGAGGAAAAAATGAATCTGCCGAATAACACACCGAAAACTAAAGATTTATACACCACCGCCCATCTGGTGGTCGCCGCCATCCGGGTCCTGGAACATCAAAACGCCGCGCCCCCCTCGGTTGAGCAGGTTTGCGAAATGCTGTCGTTTTCATCCGAACAAGGCTACCGGATTTGCGGCCAACTCAGGGACCTGAACATCATCACGTTGATCGAAGGCGCCTACGGCAATCGCCTGTCGATCATCGATCATGGTGCCATCGAAAACATCGAACAAGGTGAATCGGAAAGCAAGCTCGACAAAGCCCTGAAAGATTTCCAGTCACGCAAGGACGAGGCCACACGCAAAGTCGAAGCGATCAAAGCCGAACAGGACAAAAAGAAACAAAACCTGTTTGCGGACCTGGAAAAACAGCTCAAGACCGCCAATAAAAAAAAGACGTGATGTCTAGCCGGCGGCCCAACCCGGCCCCACGCCCAATTGCACTGCGAGCCGGTCAGTGCAATCAGCTCATGTCCCCTCCTTTGGTGAACTTTGAAACTTGAAATTGGAAACTTGAAATTTGGTGATTGAAAAAAGCTATTGAGTCGTCAGTGTTCAGTTGCCAGTTATCAGCTGTCAGTGTGCCTTTACTGATAACTGGCAACTCAATGGCATTGAATTTCAAGTTTCCAATTTCACCTTTCCCCCCCTCCAATTCCACAACCCTTCGCGTTTTTTCAGAGTGATCTTGCGAGGCAGCGGTTCCTGCAGGTGGACAAACAGCGAATACCCCGCGCGCGCCAATTCCGCGCGATAGCGGCGAATATCGAGCTCCCAGTTGGGAAATACCCAGTAGTTGGAACCATATTGGCGCGCCCAGCCCTGCTCCCCCCTGGGACTGGCAAATAGCGTGTTGGACACTACGGTCGTCCCCAAGGTACGCGAAACACAAAACGGCCACAAGCCCGAAAGCACAATCCCTGTGGGCAGCGGGCTTTGCCGGGCAAAATGGAAAAATTCCTCGCGATCAAGCTCCGGACTTGCAATGACGCCGCTAAATCCCTGTTGCGCCAGGGTCTGCGCGGCAGCAGCGTTGGCAATGTTGCAAAACGGGCCGGCCCAGATTTTACAGTTGGATTGTGGAGGAAAAAGGGCGCGTTGCCACGGCATGTTGACCACGAAATGCCGACACCCATGCTTGATCACCGCGTCCAGCGCACCACGCAAGGCAACCTCCTCGGCCGGCCAGAGCACCGGCGGCAGCCAGACCCAGTGCTGTTTTCTTACTTTACCGCGCGGTGGTCCGTCACTATCAAGCCAAAACCCGGCTTGGTCGAAACGGCCGACTGACCCACCGATTGATCGTGACACCCCCATTTCAACCGGTTTGATGTTCCTGGAACGTCCCCGATAAGGGGTTATCCGCATAACCGGCCCCACCACATCAATCTTTTTTTCAGGGGCACCGGATCCAACAGACCGGTCAAGCGCATCAATCATGGTCTGCAAGCCCGGTTCACGCCGGTCGATCAGCAGCACGGCCGTCCCCTTGCGGGGACTGAAGCCGGCGGTCCGTTTAAAATGCAATCGGCCGCCCTTGGGCACTTGCCGTCGAACCCGGTGCACGCCGTGCCCGGCGTCATCCTCATAGCCGAGCCGTAAAACATCTCCCGGCAGTAAAGTTTCATTCGGCACCAGATAGACCTGATCTGCGGCCCCCTTCAAAGCGCCGACAAACAACCCCGACCCGGTCCGGCTGTCCGTGTCGATCGGGTTGAACGGCCGCTGGGGCAAAAACGTGTAGTGGGTCCCCTTGCGGCCCAAAGCCCGGCCCAAAAGCGCCAGCGCCGCTTTTTTTTGACGCGGATCACGGCCTTCGTCCCGCAACATCTTGTAAGCCGCAACCGTGTAGTAGACATAATGCGGCCCCTTCTTGCGCCCTTCAATTTTCCAGGTCTTCACCTGATCGATGTCCGCCAATACCTTGACCAGAACATCCAGGCTCAGATCCATGCATGAAAACATACGTTGGCGCCGGTCGCCTTGACGGTACCGCCGCCGGCAAGGTTGCACACAACGGCCCTGCAACCCGCTTTTGCCGCCCAAAAAACTGCTCCAGTAACAACGGCCGGAAACCCCGTAACACAAAGCCCCGTGCACAAACACCTCCAGGCCGGTCCCGGCCGGGCAGGCCGCGGCCATGGCTTTGATCTCATCGATATTCAGCTCCCGCGGCACAACCACCCGTGTAACCTCAGGCCAGCTTGCAAGCAATTTCAATGTTCCGGGAAAACTCGCATTGGCAAGGGTCGACAGGTGCAACTCCCCTCGAAAACCGACCCGCCGCGCCGCTTCAATCACCGCCAAATCCTGAAAAATAACAGCATCCGGCCGCACTGATTGGTCCAGAGTTTTCAAACTACGCGTCAACTCGCCCAACTCCTGATCCTTGATCAGAGAATTGAGCGTAAGATAAACCCTGACCCCTTTCGCATGGGCCAAACGGGTCAGGGCGGCAAGCTCGGCCGGGTCAAAATTCCTGGCGGCCATGCGGGCGGAAAACCGCTTCATGCCGCAATATATCGCATCGGCGCCGGCGGCCATTGCCGCCAAAAAAGCAGGCCGATTACCAGCCGGCGCCAAAATTTCAGGTTTATGGTCAGGTGTCAATTTGGTTTCCATCCGTTTGTATAATTTACCTGTACTGCGGGCCCCAACTCCGGCGTCAACGGCGCCAGCGCGCCGCACTCCGGGCCTAGACTTGGCACACTAGCCAAGAACACTCGCAAGCGTTATAAACTGAAACAGATTCAATTCATAGTCTCTTGCGATGACAAAATTCAAAACCGCAACCGGCCTTCAGCCGCATACACCTACTGTGCATTTTTGGACAAATAAAACGCCATTAAATTGCACTATAAGATACAGTCGCACTGACCGATCGGAATGCGCACCCATGCCGGCACTTTTTTTAGCAATCACAATCAGACGAAAACAAATAGTAAACAGCGACTTAGAAACACGGCGGCGCGGGTGCCGGTCAACAGGGCCGGGCCAAAGGGCCGTGGCACTTTACTTGCAGCAAAATGTGTGGCATTACAGTCACAATTAAAAAAATACACACCAGTTCGACACGCAAGACCAACAAGATTTAAACAGAACGAAAGATAGGAAAATCAGGGAGATCAGCATGGATTTAAGCCGTACATTTAAAAAAGCAAGTGCCTGGTTGATATTTTTCAGTTTGGTATTGTTCAGCATCAGCGCTCACGCGGCCGATGTTACACTCAACTGGCAAACTGTAGCCGGGTCCGGCCTGACCTACAAAGTATACTACCGCCAGGCCCATCAGAGTTACGATTACAATTCCCCTGCCTGGAGCGGTACCAATCCTCCTGCCACAATCACCGGTCTGCAGGACTATACCGTTTACTATTTTGTCGTCCGGTCGGAAGATTCGCTTGGCAACCAGAGCGGCGACTCCAATGAAGCTCTTTATGCACCACCGCCGAACAGAGCGCCGACCGCCTCGGCCGGCGGCAACCGTTCGGTTGACGAGAACAGCACGGTCATCCTGAACGGCACCGGCTCCAGCGATCCTGAAAACGATATGAATTCCTATCAGTGGACCCAGCTTGGCGGTCCCGGCGTCACGATCAATAACAGCAACAGTGCGTCCGCCTCTTTCAGCGCCCCTGCGGTCGGACCGGGAGGCAGCGTGCTGACGTTTCGGTTGCGCGTCGTGGACGGCGGCGGTCTTACAGCCACCGACACCTGCACCATTGCCGTCAACGACACCGACACCTATTCCGGCACGGATTCAGATGGCGACGGCATGCCCGATTCCTGGGAACAGGCAAACGGGCTCGATCCCTACAGCAACGATGCCGGCGCCGATCCGGACAATGACGGCATCAGCAATCTGGATGAATACCTGACGGGCGGCGAACCATTTGTAGCCTCCGCCAACACCCGTCCGGCCACCCCGACGCTCGAAACCCCGTCACACGGTCAGGACCGGGTGTCAGCAACGCCTCGATTGCGGGCCGGCGCCTTTATCGACCCGGATAACCGCAGCCGACATACCCGCTCCCAATGGCAAATCTGGTGCCCCGGAACATCCGAAGACAGTTGCGTATTCGATATCACCCACACGAATTTTTTGACCGAACTCATGGTGCCGCGCTACGTGCTGGACGAAGGGCACACCTATTACTGGCGCGTGAAATATTACGATGACAGCGGCGCCGCCTCGCAATGGTCCCAAACCAACACCTTTACCACCGAGTCACACGTAACCGATTGGACCCCCGACGGTATCCCCTCCCATCAGCAAGCCGACGACACCGTCGATATCGACGGTGACAACCGGCCCGACAACACCCAACTGGATATCATCAAAGTGGTCAACACCGTCGTGGGCGACGGCCAGATGGGCGTCAGTGTCCGGGACGCCGCCGCCGTTCGCAATATCGATTACGTCGAATCCATTGACCCGGTCGACATCGACGACAGCCAGAACCGCCCGGGCAGCATGCCCAAGGGCCTGTTGGGCTTTCGTCTGGAAGTCGATGAAGGCGCCACCGTGGATATCACCGTCTATCTCTCCGAAGCCGTTCCCGCCGGAGCCAGATGGTACAAATACGATTCAGTCAACGGTTGGGATGATTACACCCACAACGCGGCCTTCAGCGCCGACGGCAAAGCCGTGACCCTGCAACTTACCGACGGTGGTGAAGGCGACGCCGACGGCATCGCCAATGGCGTCATCATCGATCCCTCGGGCCCGGTTTACAGCAGCGTCGGCGACACCCTTTCAACCGTGACCGGCGGCAGCAGCAGCGGCGGCGGCTGTTTCATCAATTCCGCCCAAACCGGTTTCATGCAACCGCAAATCAACAGTCTGATGGCCTTTTTGATTGCCATGCTGTTGCTCTCGGCCCTGATCGGCTCCCTGGTCGTTTTCATGGTGCATAAAAAAGAACAACAAAGCTAACCCAACATAGCCTCCGTGCAAAGAGCTCACCTTCACAAGAGGGTGGGCTCTTTTTTTTTGAAGTTGGAAACTGGCGTTTTTGATACTGGAAACTCGAAACTGGAAATTCGGGTTCAGCGCGGCAGGATAACCCCGTGTTCATCCGTAAATAACAACTTACTGTTTTTCGTCATCTATTATTCCGGGATCTGTCATCCGCAAAAATACCAATCATTCGAAGGAATGACGCAGAAAAACACACCGTCACCCCGGCGAACGCCGGGGTCCAGAATCTAAACGGCAAAATTCCTTTTTTAATCGCGGCAGCACGCCACTCCAGCAATTGGACTGACCGTCCAAATAGCTTTAAGTTAGTGACATTGAATTTCAAATTTCAAGTTTCAAACAAATCGTTCTTGCATTATCTTTTCAAAAGCTTGAGTATAGTTCTTTCCGATGAAACATGATGTATGCTTATATCTTTTGCGAAAGGAATACATATGAAACTGGCAGTAAGCGGCAAGGGCGGGGTCGGCAAGACGACCTTCTCAGCGCTGATGATCCGGGCGCTGAACGCGGCAGGCAAACACGTGCTGGCCATCGATGCCGATCCGGACGCCAACCTGGCTGCGGCGGTGGGGATCGACGGAGCCGATGACATCACGCCCATCGCGCAAATGGAGGATCTCATCTTTGAGCGAACCGAGGCTAAAAAAGGTACCATCGGCGGTTTTTTCAAACTCAATCCCAAGGTGGATGACCTGCCCGATTCACTGTCGGTGGAGCTGGAAAACATCAAACTCATGCGCCTGGGCGGCGTAAAAAAAGGCGGCAGCGGATGCATCTGTCCTGAAAGCACGCTGCTGCGGGCCCTGGTCATGCACATCGTGCTGGCCCGCGACGAGGTCGTGGTCATGGACATGGAAGCCGGCATCGAGCACCTCGGACGCGCCACCGCCAAAGCCGTGGACAAACTGATGGTGGTCGTTGAACCCGGCCGTCGCAGCATCGACACCGCCGCCCACATCCATGAACTGGCCGGCGATATCGGTTTGAGCAACATTGCCCTGATCGGCAATAAAATCCGCGGCCCCCAGGATGAAGCCTTCCTCCGGCACAACCTGCCCGACTTCGACTTTCTGGGCTTCATCCCTTATGACGAAACCCTTATCGAAGCCGATCTGAAGGGCGTCTCGCCCTTTGATCTGGACGCCCCGGCCGTCGGGTTGGTCCAGAAGATAATTCAAAAACTTTGATATCTGCTTTGATATCTGCGCAAACCACACTAAAACAATGCCGCCGGCCGACCGCGCCCTCAAGCGCCGCCGGCGGCTTTTATATGTCAGCAAAAAGGAGCAAACAACACCTTGGGCCGTAACCGCTTTCACCGCAACGCCAAATCCGGAGTCCGCCGCCGCACACCGTCAGGGTCATCCAGACACACATCCAATCGCCATCCCCGTTTAAAACCGGGGGCGGATCACCGCCTGAAAAAAGTGTTTGCCGGTATCGGTGTCCCCCAAAAAACCCCATTCAAACCCGATCCCTATCAACTGCAAGCCCTAAACGTCGTGCAGGAAGCCGATTGTCTGGTGACCGCCCCCACCGGTGCCGGCAAAACGTGGATTGCCGAGCAAACCATCGAAAAAGTGCTGGGCAGGAACCAACGCGCATGGTACGCCTGTCCCCTCAAGGCCCTGAGCAACGCCAAATACAAGGAGTTTTCGGAAACCTTCGGTGCCCACGCCGTGGGGATTCTCACCGGCGACCGCAAGGAAAACGCCGGCGCCCCCCTGATTGTCGGCACCACGGAAATCCTGCGCAACCAGCTCTACGACGCCATGCACAGCGGCACCGTTTTGGCGGTAGACTTCGTGGTCCTGGACGAAGCCCATTTTCTGGGCGACCCGGAACGCGGCGTGGTCTGGGAAGAAATCATGATCTACCTGCCGTCCCGCATTCCGCTGCTGCTCCTGTCGGCCACCATCGGCAACGCCGACCAGATCGCCGCCTGGCTGACCAAAACCCGCAAACGTCCCTGCGGCGTGGTGACCGCACACAAACGCCCGGTCCCCCTCTACCCCCTGTTTCTGCACCCCACCGGCACGGTGATGCCGCTGCTCACCGACGGCAGCGAAAAGAAAAGACGTCTGGACAAAAAAGTGCGCGCCTTTCTGGCGGCCAAACCCCGTCCCCGCCTGTCGCCGCCCGGCAGACTGCCGATATTCGGCGATATCCTGCAAGTACTGCGCAAAAACCGGCTGCTGCCGGCGATCTTTTTCCTGAAGTCACGGGCCGACTGTGACGGCGCCATCGAAATCTGCAAAGCCAATCGCATCCAAGACCCCGAACGCGCCGCAACATTACAAGCCCGCATTGCCCAGCTTGCCGAACAAAGTGAACATCTGGCCAATCACAAACAACGCCCTCACCTGGAAGAACTGGCCGTAGCCGCGCACCACAGCGGACAACTGCCGGCCTGGAAAATCGTGGTGGAAACCCTGATGACCGAAGGACTGCTCGACGCGGTCTTTGCCACCAGCACCGTGGCCGCCGGCGTAAACTTTCCCGCCCGCACAGTGGTCTTTCTCAACACCGACCGCTTCAACGGCCAGGAGTTTTTGCCCCTCACCCCCACCGAATTCCATCAAATGACCGGCCGGGCCGGCCGGCGCGGCATGGACCGCATCGGATTTGCCATGGCCCTGCCCGGCAAATACCTGGACTTACGCCTGGCCGCGCGTCTGGTTACCGCGCCGCCCAGCGACGTTCTCAGCCAGATCCGTATCAATTTCTCCATGGTCCTGAACCTGCTGCTGTCACACACACCGGATCAGATCGAAGAACTCCTCAAACGCTCCTTTGCCGCCTACATCATCACCCACGGCCGGCGCAAACAACACAGCGTACCGGGCCATGAAAAACTCTGGAACGACTTTCTACACCACCTCAAATTCCTGCAGGACCATGCCTATGTCGACCCTATCAGCGCCCGTTTGACCCCCGAGGGCCTGTGGGCCTCGCAACTGCGGGTGGACCAGCCGCTGCTGATCGCCGAAGGCTTTCGCCGCGACCTGTTTCCCGAAAAGGACCCGGCCCTGCTGGCAGCCGTGGTGGCCGCCTTTGTCAACGAACGCGAAGCCAGCGACCGGCTGGAAGGCAAAGAAACCCCCAACCGGCTCACCAAAGCCTTCAATAAAATATACAAAGGCCTGCGCCCGTTTGCCCGCGACCTGTTGACCGGCGGCTTTGCCTGCCGTCAACTCTACCTGCGACCCGCCGCTGCCATGTACGCCTGGGCCTCGGAGCGCCCCTGGTCCTGGGTGGTGACCCTGGCGGAGCTGGAAGAAGGGTCTCTCGCCATGCTGGTGTTGCGCACCGCCGATCATTTACGACACATTTGCGCCCTTGGGGACGTCTTCCCCGAAGCCGCCGAAACCGCCGCCCAGGCCATCGAAAAAATCATGCGTGACCCGGTAATCACGGAATTAGCCGGGTAGTCCGGATTAATAGTCGGGATTCGCGCGCATTGCGAGAAGAATTTCCGCCGTTGTCAGCTGGGCATCCAATTCCTCCATCGCCAAGGTATATGCCCGACTGCCTAAATCCCCTTTTATCGTAGACAGCGGAATACCGATGATATGACCTCGCGCCCCGTACAACGCGTCCACTACTTGTTCTGTGTTTGCTTTTGCTGTGGCACCAGGAGGAAATTTATTCGTCACCCAGGTTAACCGGGTTTGGCGATAAATATCGTTGAGCAGAGCATGGGTGTATGCGGCAGCGATCTCAGCGCCTACCACGCCCCCTTGCTGAATGGGGCGCACGATCGCGTTCGCATATCTGCCTAAAAACACCTGCATCCCATGCTGCCCCTCGTGTATAAGTGTGGCAAGTAGTCTTTCCGGATCATCCCTGATCTTTTTATTTATGATCAACGTCTGGTTGGTTTTTACAAAATATCCATTTAGAGCCGGATCAAAATCATCAAAAACAACTCTTTGAATTACAGGGGTGTTCATATTTAATATTGCGGGGTCGGGAAGTCCGTTGCGCCATAAGGCCTCCCTTACGACTTCATCGGTGATTTGTGCAATTCTATTAATATAAATTTGTGAAGCACGGTCTATTATATCTGCCCTTCGAGAAGGCACCGGTTCACCCGAGGCCGTATTCAAGGCGTGCCTCGCCGCTTTGGCTATAGGATCGGATGAGAACCGTAGCTGCCTCATTTCGTTCACTTGATTTTTGTAGGCGTTATAAGCTGGAAAATAAATTTTTCGTGGATCAAACCAACCTATAAACCGTTTCAATTCCGCATTGGTAGTACTGCTTGGATACATTATCTTGTTCCAATAACTACCGAATGTTGAAAGATCAATCGGCTCCGACGAACCCGGCGATTTAGGGTGCGTCGAGATCAGTCCGAAGAATTTGAGCACTTGTTTCCTATCCAGCACTTCGAAAGGCGGTCCTATAAATCCTGAACGCATAAACACATCGCTCAAGTCGGCCTTGAGCCACAACGGGATGTTGTCATTGGGAAAGGAATCTTTCAACCCATGCACCCTTTCAAACAAATATTTAACAGTCATCGCTTCATCACGCGTGATGGAGCGAAAGGGAAGATTGTCGCCCCAATCAAGATGGGCCATATAAGTCATCAAATCCTGCGCTTCCGAAGTCAGTGCCTCGTTCGGCCGCATGCGTGAATTGCCGTAAAACATTGGATTATAATATTCGCGTAAGTATCCTTCTATATCCGTCTGATCCGCATGCTTGCCAACCGGTTTGGAAACGCCGGCGCCTTCGCCGGTCAAGCGCGGATAGCTGAAGTAAAGATAGTCGTCTTCGGTTTTGACCGGTTCGATCCCCCAGCGGGGTGACACCGGTTTGCCGTCGGCGCCGAGCACGATCAGCCGGTCATCGATCACCGCCACGCGGTAGTCGCCCTGATCTTTCGTGAACAGGCCCTTGGCGTGC
>JANQIE010000064.1 GCA_028282295.1 Desulfobacterales bacterium
CGGTGCTTGCGATCAGTTGGCCGGTGGCGTTGTAGGTGTATTGCCAAAGATTGCCGTTGGGGTCGAGGACCTGGACGGGTCGATGCCGGTCGTTGTAAATATACCGGACCACGGCGCCGTCGGGCCGGGTGACACCGGTTGTATTGCCTGCCCGATCGTACTGGTATTCGGTTCGCCGGCCGACTTGATCGATCATGGCGGTGATGCGGCAGGCGTGGTCATACTCCCATTGGATGGTGTTGCCGTCCTTGTCGATTTTTGCGGTCAACAGGTTGTTGCGGTCAAATTGCAGGATCGACGTATTTCCCAACGAATCGATACAAAGGGTTTCATTGTCTTTGTAGGTAAAGCGATAGTCGTACAGCCCATCGGGGCCATAGCTGTGAAAGCATCTTCTGGGGGTGTGGTTGTCATATGCGTAGCAGAAGTATACGCCGTTGCGGTCGGTTTTTTTCGTGAGCATGCCGTCGGTGTATTCGAACCTGTAGGCTTTGCCCGGCGTATCGATTGCCGCGATCAGTTCACCATCAGCGTCGTACTCGTAACGGACCAACGGCGCCGGGGCGCCATCGTCGGTTACGGCGTCTATTTGTCGGATGCGGCCGTTGCGGCTGTGGATCTTGACGAGCGGCCCGCGGTTGTCGGCTATCTCGGTCAGGTTTGCGCCCTGGCGTTTGAATTTCAGATAATTTCCGTTGGCATCGGTAATTTGGTCAATGGGGAGTTGGTTAAACAAGGCGCCAGGGGCGATGAAGGAATAGCGCAGACCCGACTTTTTCCGTACAATCAGCCGCCCATCGGCACGTTCAAGCACCGCGCCGTTGGCCGCTTCCATTATCGGCACATCATCCGGCAATGCTTTGAAGACGGCGGCATTGGGTGTGCCGTCATGAAAAATGACATTGCGATCTTCATCCACCACCAGGCGGGCGTCTGCCGGACATTGCCAATTATGGCCGCAGACGCCGTGAGTATCTTTTTGCGACGCATAGTGGCGTTCCCATACAACGGGCAGGCGGCCGGCTATTGTGAAGTCATGATGCGTGTCAATGACTTCTCCGGTTATGGTATTAACCGGGTCCCCCTTTTTGCAATTATTATTGGGGCAGGAGTTGTCCGAAATTTTTTTGGAATCCGCCGATTGGCTGGGTTCTCGGGTTACTGTCGTACCATCATTCGACTGCGCTTCCGGTGGTGGCTCTTTCTTCTTTTTCTTTTTCTTCAGCAGCTTGCTGCGTTTTTCTTCCAGCTCCTCAAGCTTTTCTTTCAGCTTAAGGATCTTTTTCCCCGCGCGCGTCGCTTTCAGTGGTTTCGCAAGCGCATCTCCAACATAAGGCAGCAGACACGACCCTAAACTTAGGATTCCGCCGAGAAAATCGCCGTCTTGTACCGCCATGCCGGCGCCAAGCAAATCGCTGATTGGCGTCGGATCAACGATCCCCGCAACATCAAGGCCTATTTTCGCCCTTTCCCTTAAAAGATCCTGCTTGATGTCGTCAATCTCTTTTTGAAGCTTCTGTTCTTCTGAATATTTGATCGGACGGTTCATCCTTAGCCCCCCACCCCCACATTAATTGCTCCTCTTTTGCCAAAAAATTCGTTCACTATCGGTTTCCGGCACGATCTCTTCACAGGTGTTTCCAAGGATGCGCCCGTTTTGATCCACTGCAAGGACGGCGTCGGGCCTGCCCTGGTTTGCAACGCGTATGTTGCGGTAAATATTGGCAATGATGCCGACGACAAACTCTTCTGCTGTTTCAGGCCGCATGGGCGGATTGGTGTTGCCGTCGATAAGGCCTGTTTTTTGAATAACCGGCGGACGGTGATCCGGGGCATGTTCAACCTTAATTGCCTTCCATAGGTTTGCCGACATCTTTATAGCGGTTGGATTGGTTATCAATGCTGCGATGCTCATCTTTTATGTAGCTCTCCTGGGTAATCGCGGGCGACTGGACCGGCCCTTTGTTTGCAACGCTAAATCCCTGAAGCCATGTCTTCGAATTTAATCTCTTTTGGCCCGGTTAGTTCCCCTAAAGAGCTGCCAAGGCCCGCGATCGTGGTAACGGCGCCTAAAAGGGCGCCCGGATTGCTGAAATCGGTTTTGCTGAGATTGTATGCTTTGGAGGCAAAGCCTGCAATTTTCGCCAGGTCTTTCATGCCGGCCATACCGGCCAGTCCGCCCAATGCCCCCAGGGCCGCGCCGGGATTGCTCCAATCGGTGTTGACAAGGGTGGGCACCATCTTGACCAGATCCATGATGCCGTTGGAGTCTGCAAGCTTTTTTAAATAAGCATTGACCTCGGGCGTACTGCAAAAGGCTTTCTCGGCAGCGGTCTCCGCACTGACGGGCGGATCACCTGAACCGGCCGCGCCACCCTGCCCGCTGGTTACACTGCCTGACCGGTCCAAATAGATGAGTTTGCCCAAGGTGTTAAAGGGGCCTTTCGGTCCCGCGCAATTCATAAACATATAGGTACGGTTGCTATACAACACGGGAAAACCGTTGATTTTGAAGTTTGGATTGCCGTTGATCGGCCTGCAATACGCTAAATTGACACCTGACTTGACCCCGCCGCCACTGCCGGCTTCATTGCCGGTGACCTTCATGATACAGCTTTGCATGGTCATGGCCGGATGGCCGTTAAATCGGACATTGGCGTGGTGCATGACGCCATCCTCAAAAGTGCCCGCAATGTTGTAGGGCACCGGCTTGTTATCGGCACCAGGGGTTATGCATACATCCGGCAATAAGCCGACCACCATAAAGAGCCCCTCTTTGCGAGCTGCTTCGAGTTGGCCCATGTTTATGCCTCCTTTTGGGTGTCTGCCGGGGTTTTCATGCGCAGTTCGAGAACCCGCAACGGTGTATCGATGGGAAATATGCCCCGCCAGGTGAGATGGGCTTTCATGTTGTCCGGCTCCAGGTGGATGGTATCCAGGTTGGCGGGCAGGGGCAGCATGACCCCGTTTTCATACCGGGCCAGCAGCCCCAGATTGTAGCCGGGCAGGGTAAAATTCAATTCCGGCTCTGAAGAGAGATTGGTCAACCGGACCGCTTCATCTCCGTTGACAAAGCCCGGATAGATCAGGTCCGGATGGGCGGAGTTATAAAAATCGAACTTAAAATCCTCCGGCAGCTCGGGCCAGCGGGTTTTTTCCCAAACCACATCAAAAGTGCCGGCATGTTGAAGACGGTTGCGCCAGGCCGGCGCCATGGGCCCGACCCCTTCGGGCTGGTGGGCTTGGCCGAGTTTTATAACGGGTTCTTCGGCGGACATGATTCTAGGGGCGGGAACCGGTTTGGATTTGTCCAGTTGGTCTTTTTGAACATAGCCGGTTCCCACAAAGTTGTCCTGGCAGTATTCGATATCATCGCCTTGGCGCCATGAGCCGCCATAGGCAAGTTCGTACCGCAGCGGGACCTGGGTGCAGGGCACTGGATCGCTGATGCGCCAGCCCACCAGTTTTTGATGCTGCCAGTATCTTTCGCCGGTAACCACGAGCGGCTTGCTGACTTTGCCCAGTTTTACCATAACATTAAACGCAGGCACGGCTTTGCCCCCCGGTGCGTAGGCTGTGGCATCAAGGTGGATGTCGGTGGCCGGTTTATATGGGGCAATGCTGTTTTCCACGCGTATGCTGGTTTGATCGATTTCGCCATGGTATTGATCGGCCATGACCAGGCCCTCTTGATCGGGCACAAGTTGTAACGGGCCATTCGCAACGATGTTAAAGGTGGCGCGGGCCACAATCACGCCAAAACTTTTTTTTTGGGCGTCCCGGCTTTCAAAGTACAGGGGTTGAAAGGGGGTATAATTTCTGAACTTCATCTTTTTTTCTCCTGTTGTGCAATTTTTCAAACCGGTCAACCGTAATGTGTTAAGTGCCCATCCGGAGTTAGTAGATTTTGGTTCCCGGCAAGGCCCGAGCATTTTTAAAACCGCAGGCATAGCAAGCTATTCCGAGGATTTTAAAAATGCGAGAACGCCGCCGGGGGCCAAAAGATGCTATTTCCGGATGGACACTAATTGATATCCACCACCGCACCGCTGATCTTAACGCCGCTTTTGCCGACAATTTCAACGCTGGCGCCGTCGATTTTAATGGAACCGCTACTTTTGATGATAATGCTGTCTCCGGCATAGATAATTTTGGTGAAGCCCACTTCTTCGCTGCTGGAGACCCCGGCGATGGTGTTCATGACCCCGGCCACATTGACGAGGTAGGCAGCCCCCACGTTCAGGGTTTTGGCCTTCCCCACGGACTCGGATGCGGCCCCGCCGACACTGACCGACTGGGTGCCCCCGACCTGTGTGCTGGAGCTGCCGCCCACGCTCTTGTTCTCGGCGGCGGCGATGTTGACCTTGCGGGCAGCGCCGACGCTCAGGTTCATGCCAGCCGCAATCGTTTCGTTATGGTTGGCGCCCACGCTGATGCTCTTGTCGGCGCCGATGCGTTCTTTTTGATTGGCGCCCACGTTGACGGCCTTGTTGCCGCTGATTTTATTTTTTTCGTTGCCGCCAACGGTTTTGGTGCGGTTGTTGGCGACATCCGTGGTCTGGTCCTTGACCGCGCGGGTGTAAATGTTTTCGCTGCCCTTCTGGTCGTCCAGGTGGTACTCGTTGCCTGAGGCCGAGCGGACCATGCTTTTGGTCAGGTTGGCCGAGGTGATGGGGCTGGCGGTTTCCGGGTTGGGCACCGAGCCGGCGATAATCGGCCGGTCCGGATCGCCGTCGATAAAGGTAAGCAGCACTTCGGTACCTTTATGAAGGGGAAAATGCATGCCGTAGCTGTTGCCGGCATAGGGCTGGGCCATGCGTATCCAGCGCGAGGCCCGTCCGCCGTTGTTGCCGCTGCGATCAAAGGGCAGTATTACTTTGTAGCGGCCTTGCTCGTCGATTTCGGCGTATTCGCCGTTTCCGGAGACATCCACGGTGGCATTCAAGGTTCCGTAAAATTTCGGCTTGGTCGCGCTGTTTTCCGGTCTGAATTGGGCGCCGGCGGGTATGGCTGTAAAACGGTTGGTGTATTCCGTCTGCTTTTCACCCGCGCTTAATTCGCGTTGCTGGCCGGACAGACCGGCAATGGCCTGGTGGCCCTGGTGTTCGACTTCGATAACCAGATACTGCTGGTTGTAGCTTTGCCGGTAATGATCCTGCAGTGTAAACAGATAACCGGCACACACGTTGGCGGCCGTGGATTCGCCGCTGTAGACACACTCTTTGCAAAGCAGCTCCTGGGCCCGGATTTTGGCCAGACGCGATCCTTCTTCCGGTGTTTTGAAATGTTCGCCGTAAAAATAGACTTCGCCGTGTCCTTTGGCATCCACGGTGGCTTCGGCTTTTAGTTCCAGCGAGGGGCGCCGGTAGTTGTAATCTCTTAAAATCACTTTGCGGGGCAGCTTGCGTTGTCGGCACACGATGGATTGAATCACTTCCTTGTTGCGCGGCACCATGGCGCTGGGCGGCGAATAAGGAATCCGGCACTCGGCACAGATGTTTTCGTGCGAGGCGGCGCTATCGGTAATGATCATTTTTTCTTTTTGGCCATCCTGGGTAAAGTAGTAGTAGATGCCTTCACGTTCCATCCAGCGGTGGATAAAATTAAGGTCGGTCTCGCGCCATTGGCAAAGATACTCCCATGGCTGGTAGGCGTTGGTCAGCCGAAAGGTGTAGTCTTCGCCGGTCAGTCGGGTCTGTTCAAGTACTTCTTTGATGATATCCTGAACGCTTTTTTCCAGAAAAAGCTGATTTTCATGATACAAACCGGCGTTCCACAGGCGAGGGACCAGCACGGCTTTGTAGATGACGTAGGCGCCGGCTTCCTGCATCTGCACGAACTCGGCCGGCACGCCGTTAAACACACGGTCGGCTGCGTCTTTGCGGTGGATCACGAAACGGGCCGGGGCTTGCAGCATGGTGTGCAGATCGATCTCGGCATCATCGGTGGCCAGCTCGATTTCAAAGCGGTAAGGCTGCGAGATGGCCTCATGGCCGCTAAAGCGCACCACCGCGAACGTGTCCGCGGCTTTGGCGCTGGACACAAAAGTATATCTTTTTTCTCCTTGAAATGACATTACCATTCTCCTTTTAATCGAACCGCATGGCTCCCGCGCTATGCGCGGGTGCCGGCGAGCCGGGTGCAAACCTCTCCCAAGGTTGATTCGGAAAACACCCAGCCGGAAACGCCCAATGCGGATCGGTCCGGGTTCCCCAGACAGATCGTTTGGGCCTGATTCTGCTTCAAAATCAACTCTATTTCATATTCAAACGGTTCGGTAAGATAGAGTTCCGTAAGCGCTACCAATTTGTTATAGTCGGGCTTTCCGGGAGTGAAGCGCGAAAAATCACTTCGTGTCAGGGGGCCGATTTGAACCCTGAACTTTCCCATGCGATCTTCAATCTCTTCTCCCATGTAGGTGTCCACGCCGAGCACACTACCGGTGATGCCGGTTTTCAGTCGCTGGGACTCGGGAATAACGGCCATGCGCTTAACGCAGGGAATCAGTGCGATGGGCACACCGGCCAGGCTGTCTTTGAGCAGGGTCAGCAAACCGGCAGCCGAGCGTGGAAACTGGGTAAAAAGACCGATGTACCGCAGCAGCCTGTCGGAATCAGGTATCTCTTCGCGCAATGCATCGGCGCCCAGCCCCAAAAGGCAATACAGGCGCTCCACATAGGGAGCGCTTTTTTCTTCGGCCACTTGAAAAAACTGTTTGTATTTAAGCCATCCTTGAAACAACAACGCATACAGCCGCTGGTGAATAATATCGATAAAATCGCGCGAGACGGATTCATCCTGTCCGGCCTCGTCAATTAAGTCTTCGCTGTAAAATGTCGGCAATGGTGATGACGTACCGTATAGCCCTAGAAAATTGGCGGTCACGTGATAGCAGGTCTGATCGCCCTTTTTAACGGTGGCGATTTTTTCAATATCAGCGGCGGGAAACGCCAGATCCAAAGACGGCCTGACACGGATACGCTCATCGGCTGCCACGTTTTGACCGCTTGCGGCGTGCAGGCGTTGGCGTAGCAGGCGAATGGCCTGAAAATAGGCGTATGCCGGCCCATTGGCGATCAGGTCGCTTTGCGTGGCGTGGGCCTTGTTTTCGCTCAGGCCTGTTTTTAGATCAGTAGATGATCGCCGATTCTTGCCGGCCATTGATATACCTCACCGTTAAGTACTTCTTTAACAACCAATTGGGTAAATGAATTCAGGGATGCGTAGGCGCCTAAAAAGCGGTCCAAAATGGTACCGAAAAGGTACAGGTCGCCCCCGCCCGCAAAATGATCCTGACGCATTTGAAGCTGTATCGCCCGTCCGCGCATAATGACGTGATCCACGAGCCGGTCAACGGAATACGTTTTAATGGCGTTGATGCCGGCGATGCGTTTCTGGTTGGCCAAGAAAGCGGGCCGATCCCTGTTTTCTTCAAAGTTGTATAGCGCCAGGATGGCTCTGAGATTGTCGGCCTGGGCCAGTGATTGATAATTCAGGTTTAGATGCGACACCAGTTTCCACAGCAGGTTGCGGCCCAACTGGGGATAGATGGACGATGTAGGCGGCCGGATATTTTTAAAACGGATGAATTCAGGGGTACTGCTCGTGGGATTACAGATATCACCGCTTTTCAGGGCCCCTGGAAGCAGACCGTTGGTGCATTGCAGTTGCATGGCAAGGGTTTCCAGGGGCGGTGTCTCTTTTCCGGGCGAATAGGCCACGGACAGATAGGAATCAAAGCGTGCGTGCACCGGTGATTGGCGTATTTTTATATGGTAAGTCGGCGCTGTCTGCGAGTTGGGGGCAAACATTTCAAACGGAACGTATTTTTTCTCCCGGGCGGTTCCCTGAACAAATCCGGTGACGTTTTCAACCGCATAGACTTGAACGTTGTCCCCGTTGGTGCCGGACGGTTGGACCATGTATTCGCTTTTGCGATGATCCAACCGAATGGGATCGGCATCATGGGCAAACAGGTTGACCACCGGGGTGGCAAATAGTTCGAAGCTGTCCTGGCGCACCCTGGGTAGTTCAAACGGCACCTTTTTTAGCTCAAAGCGCACCTGGAAACGGTTGCCGGCGCCGCGGTTTCTCCAGCGATCCAAACCGCCCAGGTTTAGAAACAAAAATTTTTCCGGAAGCATAAAGTACTCTTGCAAACTGCGGTATCCCGGAAAGGATTGGGAGGGGTAAGGAAGCAGGTCTTCATCGGGTTTAAAGCCGACAGGGGTTAAATGCGCCGACGGCAAGACGCAGGCGTCACCTTTTTGTGTCGGGGTGATCACAATTTGCCGCAAATAGTGTCTGAGTAAAAGGTAAATATCCGCGGCCTGAGAAAATGGTCCGGACAGGTACAGGCGTAAATTGTCGCATGACCACTCGTCCAGTTTGATATCCCGCAATTCCAAGGTCATGCAAATCGCGGCCGGCCGGCCCGGTTTGTCTTCCAAAAAGGCTTCGGTTATCGTCAATGGCTGAACATCCACCGCGTAGCAGGTTTTGAACAGGCAGGTGGTGCGGCCGATCTTTTTTGAGGCCAACTGCACGCCTTTTGAAACGCTGACCGGCTGCTTGAGACTCGGTTTGGGCGCAAAGACCACGATGGAAGCCGCGGGCAGCGGTCGCAGGTAGTGCGGCCAGATCAGTTGAAACAACTCGTGGATGATTTCAGGAAAGTCATCGTCCAGTTTCTGTTGCATCAACCCGGTGAGAAAGGCAACCCCTTCGAGCAGCCGCGCCACATCCGGGTCGGTGGACAGCCCGCTGAGCATGGGCGCCACCGCCGGGTGCAGCTGCGCGAATTCGGCGCCCAGGTCCTTGAGGTGGTTCAGTTCGGTTTGAAAGTAACGATTAAACATTGCCTCTAATCTTGTATCCTGATGCGCCCATCGGCATCGATCATGCTCGTAAATGCGATGGGATCGTTATGGTCGCTCACCGCTAGTCGTGCCGTAATCTGAAAACTAATGGTCAGGGGGGCGTCCTCGCGTTGAAAAAACGCCACACGAACACCTTGCAGCCGGGGTTCGTAATTTTGGATGGTCTGGCGCAAACTGCGTTCGATTTCCCGTTGCGAATCAGGAAAAGTACTCATGAAATTGGTGAAATCCGGAACGCCGAAGTCCTCGGCAATGGGCACGCTGCCCATGTGGGTGTTAAGGATCCGTTGCAGATGGTGTTGAATTGACTGAATCATCTGCCTGGGATCTTCAGTCATCCGGCGATAGGGGCTTTTGTTCATCAGCCGGATGCGATCCAGGAGCTGGTGTTCGCGCATGGCAATCAATCCTCGCTAGTGCCCATCCGGAAATAGTAGATTTTGGTTCCTGGCAAGGCCCGAGCATTTTTAAAACCGCAGGCATAGCGGGCTATGTCGAGGATTTTAAAAATGCG
>JANQIE010000113.1 GCA_028282295.1 Desulfobacterales bacterium
GAGCATTTTTAAAACCGCAGGCATAGCAGGCTATGTCGAGGATTTTAAAAATGCGAGAACGCCGCCAGGGGCCAAAAGATGCTATTTGCGGATGGGCACAAGCTCGTTGCCACTAATTCGGCTCATTCACGCCAAAAGGCAACTCTCAACCGTCCATGTCAGATTGGGGCGTTGCCCCAAATAACCCGTCTACCCGGTAAAAACATTGGTCGCGCTCATTTAAGCATATTACAATTCTACGCAGCGGCTCACGTTTGATGCCGGTTTTCCGCATTATGGTGTCCGCGTCAATTTCTTGGCGAACCATTTGTTTTACTTCTTTCAGATTCCAGTTCAACATTATAACCCCTTTGGTGTTGCATAGCGTCCGGAATATCGGATTTTCCGCTAAAAAAAACCCGGGCTCAGATGCAATTTTTTTGAGTATACCGAAGTTGCACCTAAAGCGCAAAGGGAGGGACTGGCCTTTGAAACAGGCCTTAGCATTCCGATACTTGCATTTTTCGCAAAGGGGCATTAATCTTTGCCTTGATACATAGTAGTTATCGAACACTACAAATTTCCCGTCAAAGGAGTTTTCATATGCAAAGGCACCCTTTGTTTTTCCGGACCTTGATAGGGCTGGTGATGTTCGGTTTGGTCCTTGGGTTTCACAGCGCACAGGCCGGCCAACGTCAGCTCGGTTTCGAAGTAAAAGAATTTTTCCTGGACAACGGCATGCAGTTTTTAATTGTCGAACGCCCCGATGTTCCCCAAGTGGCGTGCCGTGTTGCCATCCGAGCCGGTTCAGCCTTGGAAGAAAACGGTAAAACCGGTATTGCGCATATGTTGGAACACATGCTGTTCAAAGGCACCAAAAACTTCGGCACCTTGAATCAGTCCGAAGATGAAGCATTGCGTTCAAGGATCGAGGCGATTTATCAGGACATCCTGAAGGAACAGCAAAAAAGAAATCCGGATCAGGGCCGGCTCCAGTCCAAACGGGATCAAATGGCGAAGCTGCGCGCCAAGGCCCGTAAGATTTATGTTCCCCAGGTATTTTCTTCACAACTGGGAAGCAATGGCGCGGTTGGGATAAATGCGTTTACAACCAAAGACCAAACCCAATACTACATGGCTGTTCCGTCGGATATGCTGGAGCAGTGGTTCAGCATTGTCAGCGAGCAGCTTTTCGAACCGGCTTGGCGGGAATTTTACGTTGAAAAAGAAGTTGTTCAGCGCGAATGGGCGTTTCGCTATGTCAACAACGCCAACGGCGCGGCCTGGTTAGACCTGAACAACACGTTCTATACCGCCCATCCCTACCGCAATCCGGTCATTGGCTGGCCGAGCGACATGGCACGCTTCAACGCCACCGATGCCAGGGCCTTTCATGCCGAACACTATCATCCTGCCAACACGGTGGTAGTACTGGTTGGCGATATCACCCAAAAAGATGCTTACCGATTTGCAAATATCTACTTTGCACGCTATCCTGGCGGTTCAAGGGCCACGGAAGTCGTTACCGACGAACCGGTGCCGGCCGGCCCTCGCCGAAGCGTTCGCTATCTCAAGGGAGCCCGGACACCGATCCTGCGCATGGCCTTTCCCGGCGCACGTATGGGCACGCCGGACTTTTACGCCCTCGACGCCCTGACCATGGTGCTGAGTCATGGACGCAGCGCGCGGTTGATCTTAAATATTGTCAATCAAGGCAAGGCGTTGAACGCCTGGGCCTACAATCCTGACAATCGCTATGGCGGCCAGGTCATCATGGGCGGTTCACCTCTTGATCCTCCGCAATTAACTACTGGCGAATTAACTATTGCCGACCGGCGTAAAGCCTACCTGGCTGCCTGTGAGCAACTTGAAAACCGGCTACTCGCCGAACTCGACACCCTTCGGCAAGAGCCGGTTGCCTTGCGGGAACTTGAGCGTATCAAGAAATTGAACGAGCGGGATTTTATCGACCGCATGCGCAACAATGAAGACCTGGCGGCAACACTGGCTACGCTCGAAATACAAACCGGTTGGCGGTACTTAACCACCTATCTAAAGCATATCGCAGCAGTGACCCCGGAAGATATTCAGCGTGTCGCCAGGCAGTACTTACAACCGGCCAAACGGACCACTGCCATTGTGATCCCGGGCGGGCGACCCGACCAGCCCGTCACGCCTTATCAGGAAGTCCGCACTGTTGCCGGCCGCGCGGCCAGCGGGCTGCCCAAGCCGGCATCTTTCGAGAACGTGTCGCGCTATCCCACACCGCCGCAATGGCGACACCCCTTATCTTTTACCCGAACACCCAATAAAATAGATTACCCGCAGGCTGAAGCGTTCACAATCAAAGGCACGCAAGTCTTCTATCTACCGGACCGCCAATTACCCCTTATCAGCTTAAAAATCCTGGTTAAGGCCGGCCGGGTCGATCTTGCCGAAGATAAAACCGGCTTGGACACCCTGCTGAACTTAGCCCTGGTTCGTGGCGGTACCCAAACCTACCCCCCGGAAGAACTGGCCCGGGTACTGGACGAAAATGCCATTGGGCTGACAATCCAAACCGGTGAGGAGGATACTCTCATCGAATTGTCGGTCCTGAAAGAAGATTGGAGCAGGGGGCTTGAAATTTTGCGAAAAGTTCTTCTGAAGCCCCGGTTTGACGACCAGGTTTTGGCAACCTCCAAAAAACAGGTGGTGATGGCATTGCAACGCCAAGGTGGTGATGCCCAAACCGTGGCCATGCGTGAAGCGACCATCTGGCACTTCAAGGACCACCCGTATGGCCGGGACCCGCTGGCGGCTCTGAATACCATTGAACGCTTGAAAAAGCAGGACTTGAAAGCATTTCTCTCCACTTACTTCACACCGGCCAATATGACCATTGCCGTGGCCGGCGACATCGACCTGAAGTCGCTTCGGGCTGACTTGAACACCTTCTTAAAAAAGTGGCCGACCAAGCGCCCTGCACAACGCCGTTTGCAGGATCCGGTACCCAACCAACCGGTACTGGCCTTGATTCACAAACCGGGTCAAGTGCAGTCACAAATCATTCTGCGCCTTACAGGCATAAAACGAACCGATCCCGACTACTGGAAATTGAACCTGCTGACCTCTATCTTCGGAGGCAACGATTCCTTGCTATATAAAAGGTTACGCGATGATCTGGGGTTGGTCTACTCGGCCGGATTTTACCAGACATATAAATGGCAGGCTGGCCAGTTGGTCGGCTACATCGGATGCAAAGGTGATCAGACCGCGGCCGCCATCCATGAAACCGTGGCGATTATGCGCGGGCTGCGCAATGGCGTTCCCTCGGAAGAACTCGAACTAAAGCGCCGGGATGCACTCAATAGCTTCGTGTTCAATGTCGATACGGCTTTCGATCTGGTCGAAGTTTATGCCCGCTATCACATGCGCAAAGAGCCTCTGAATACCCTTGACAAAATCCAGGACGCTTATATGACGGCTACCCCCCAGGATATGGAGCGTTTGGCGGCCCGCTTGCTGCGTCCGGACCAACTGCAGATTTTTGTGGTCGCGGATAAAGATATCAAGATCACCCCAAAAGACGGCGAGCGGCATCGTTTAGCGGATGAACTGCAGGCAACCGCGGCCGCGCTGGGGTTAAATTTCCACATCATCCCACTTCGCTAGTGTCCATCCGGAGATAGCATCTTTTGGCCCCTGGCGGCGTTCTCGCATTTTTAAAATCCTCGACATAGCATGGCTATGCCTGCGGTTTTAAAAATGCTCGGGCCTTGCCAGGAACCAAAATCTACTATTTCCGGATGGACACTAG
>JANQIE010000138.1 GCA_028282295.1 Desulfobacterales bacterium
GACCCGTTTTTCGGACTGGTCGCGTGTCGGCATCGATTTGAGCGCGTATGCCGGCCAGACCGTTCGGATCGCCTTTTTTCACCGCGCCGGTCGTGACGGCTACGGCCGAGCATCGGAAAGTCATGGCTGGTTCGTGGACGGCATCGAGATCGTCAGCGGCACGCCGCACTTCAGCGGTAATTTTGAATGGGGCTGGAAGGACTGGAATACGGACCATGGCGTGTGGCAGATTGGTTCGCCGACAGCGGGCCCCGCACAATGTTTCGAGGGGACCAATTGTGCCGGTACCGTTTTGGGTGGTTCCTATCCGGGCTACACCGACAGTCGCCTGATCAGCGCGCCGCTGGATGTGCCCACCGATCAGCCGCGCCTGCGTTTCCGGCAGTGGTATTCCTACAGCAGTTACGATTCAGGCATCGTGCAGCTCTCACGCCTGGAAGCCGACGGTGCCTGGTCCGGCTGGATCGATATCGGTGAGAGCCAGACCAGTTTTTCGGACTGGTCGCGCACAGCCATCGATCTGCGCGAATTTGCCGGTCAAACCGTTCGGATCGCCTTTTTTCACCGCGCCGGGCGCGACGGCTACGGCCGAGCGTCGGAAAGCCATGGTTGGTTCGTGGACGGCATTGAGCTCGTCAGTGGCACGCCGCACTTCAGCGGCGGCTTCGAGGACGGCTGGCAGGACTGGCACACGGATCACGGGGTGTGGGGAATCGGCGCACCCACCGCCGGTCCGGAGCAGTGCCATGACGGCGCCGGTTGCGCGGGAACGGTGCTGGACGGCGCTTATCCGGGCTACACCGACAGCCGCCTGATCAGTGCGCCGCTGGATGTCCCCGCAGGCAGTCCCCGGCTGCAATTCTGGCAGTGGCATTCCTACAGCAGCTACGATTCAGGTATTGTGCAGGTGTCCCTGCTTGAAGCCGGCGGCACGTGGTCCGCCTGGGCCGATGTGGGCGTCAGCCAAACCGGCGTCCTGGACTGGTCGCTCGCCACCCTCGATTTGAGCGCCTATGCCGGCCAGACCGTTCGGATCGCCTTTTTTCACCGTGCCGGACGTGACGGCTACGGGCGGGCATCCGAAAGTCACGGATGGTTTGTGGACGATATCCGGATCATTGGCGATTTGCAGTAGGGACTGTTCGACAACAGCGCCTTGCACGAACACAGCGCGGGGCGGCCGTTTGAATCACCGGGATATGTTGATGGTCCCGTGAGGCAAACGTGCCGCCCGCCTTAATTTCGTAAAAATTCACTATCGTTGTGGGATCCCGAAACTTAACCGAGTAAGCTCGCCAAAAAAGTGTCCGGGTCGTTTTCGAGTTGCTCGCGCATAAACGCCGCCCTTAGTCCCCTCTCCTGCACCTTGTCGTTGAATAGGGTGAAAAATTCATTCATCTGTTTTTCGGGGAAGGCATTGTCGCCGTATTTTTCCCGGGCTTGTCGCGTGGCCCAATTTGTAAGCGTGCCGACAAAGTCGTCGCCGATTTTGCGCTTATTGACAATTTCGTCGAGCACGGGGTTTCTTAACGCTTCGGTCATCATATTTACCGTCAGATCCTTTTCCCTGATCAGATTCGTCGCCCAGTCACGCGATTTTCTGGCGGCAGCGTCGTTGAAAAAGTCCAATTGGGTGGTATCCATGATGGTCAGTTTATCATTCGCCCCTTTGACCCGGTTGATCAATTCGACAATGTTCTGATCACCCAACTTGCGATCATGAAGATTGCGCAATAAGCCGCCGTCCTCCTTGTCGGCCATAAGAGCCAGGTTGAAGGCGTTTACACCTTGCTGCCACAGGTTCATAAAACGTTCTTTTTTCAACGATTTTGTATTATTGATAAACCGGTCCATCACATCCAGAAGAAAACCGTCGCCCTTACTGTTTTTAAGTTCGCCGGTGAAATCGACGACCTGGCCGTAGTCCAGACCCCTGGCGACCAGACCGGCGATGCGGCCGCCTTTGTGGCCTTCGTAAATTCCTTTGGCGGTATCGAGGGAGAATTTATTTCTGTTCATGATTTCCTGCAGTGTCCACATTTCCTGTGCACGGGATTCGTCCACTTGCTGAACCGGTTGACCGTCCTTACCGGCCTGGGAAAATCCCCAGTCAAGAACCTCCTGCGAGATAAATGGTGCGTTTTGCGCCAATTCCTCTTTGGTGCCTCCCTTGACGTGGGGCCAGTCCGGAGTGGGGTTCTTATGGTTTTCAATAAGTGGAAAGTCGCCGGGATTCCCGGTGGGTGAGGCCGTGGTACCTGCCGGCGGTTGCGCGGTGGTTGCACTCGTTTTCGGAGTTACGGCTTGCGATGTGCCGGTAGCGGCAGAGCTGGTGCCGGCGGCGCCCGGTGCCGTCGAACCGGCCCCTGATGTTGGTTCCGGTGGGGTGGTGGTTGCATTTGATTTCGGGGCTGCGGCTTGCGAGGTGCCGGCGGCGCCCGATGCGGTCGAACCACCCCCTGGTTTCGGTTCCGGTGGTTTTGTGTTGAGATTTTTTTTAGGTTTTTGTTTTTTGGACGCGCCCTGGAGATTTTCAGTCTCTGCTTGCGGTGCCTTGGACTTGGCGGATTGCCCTGCTTTTTCCTTTTTGGGCGGATCGGTTTTGGGCGGATCTTTTCTTTCGGAACTTTGTTTGGGTTTTACTTTCGCCATGTGTATGCGCTCCTTTGTGGTCGTTGTGCCGGTGTTCGCAGGCGGTTCGGGAATAGCGATTCGCGACAGATCAGAATCCTGGTGCATTCAAAGGACAGGATCGATTTTGCCATGTTTTTAACCTTCGGAAAAGCCGGAGGACTCCGACATTCGGTGATGTTTGTGATGTCAGGGTAAACAGTCGGCGATTGAATGTAAATCA
The DNA here is from genome assembly GCA_028282295.1 of Desulfobacterales bacterium. Lineage (GTDB taxonomy): Bacteria > Desulfobacterota > Desulfobacteria > Desulfobacterales > JANQIE01 > JANQIE01. The sequence continues at coordinate 2,855 of JANQIE010000138.1, forward strand.
GGGAAATCCTGAATATGGGGTGCTCAATTCCTGAAATCGGGGTGCGTAAAACCTTAATGTGTGGTGCGTAAAGCCTGAATACCGCAAAGGGCTGGTGATGGTATTTACCCATCAATACGTATCCGATCGGCTCCTATTGCGCCTTTATCTGATGCCGCTTAGCTTTGCGGTAACGAACAAAGATGATAATGGCGCGCAAACCAAAGGCGGGCGAGGAAGGTGCTTATGCAGACACAAAGTGAACTTTACAAAAAGTACAAGGATGAAACCGGTGAAGAATATTACTGCCCGGTGGCGGTGATAAGAGACGACCAGACTGTTTCCGAGGGAAAGCTCGATAACTGTGTGGAGGCTTCCACCGCCGGCCGGTACTCGGGCAACCTCAATGTGGTCGACCGGTTTAAGTTTTAGGCCGGTTCCTTTTCAACCAGAAATCCACAGGTCACCGCGTGGTCAAGAAAGCTGTGAAGTAGCGCCAGGCGCTGCCGCAGGTCGCCAAGGTACAAACGGCCGGCCGTTACATATGAAAAACCATCCGTGTCGGTTTCGACAGATGCATTTTTAAGCAGGCTGCGGCCGGCTTGACCGTGCGGGCGCCCCTGGCTGTCGATGGCGTGTGCCAGGCAGGCGCTTATTTTTGCAAGGGCGTCAAGAATGTCGCGCAGGTCTTCTTCCAGGAAAAGACGGGGCACGTCTGCGGGCAGTTTGTCCAGGCCGTCGAGGATAGCGCCGATTGTTGCCGCCGCCTCGGATTGTCCGCAGGCGTCTGCGACGATCATGGCTGCGTTGAATGTTCGGCCGCATCCGTCCAGGCGTTTGGGGATATCCGCGGGCAGTTTCATGGGCGGCGCCGCGGTGTTTGTCGCGAAATGTTGCGGTGTGTGCAGTTCGAGCCAGCTATCCGCGCCCATGGTCAATACTCCGGTGATTGCATGAATTGAAGTTCCAGCAGCAATTCGACAATGCTGTTCAGTTCGCTGTTGTTTTGCTGGATGCTTTGACTGTAACCGCGAATGCCCCGCAAACCAACGGTTTCCATGGCCGTGCCGCCGGCTGCCTGCCGCAGGTTGCCGGTCAGGTCGAGCCGGCCGCCCTGGCCGCTGGTTGCGGTCCCCTCAATGCGCAGGATCTGCCAGTAGTAGGTTTGACCGCCTTCCTGCACCTCCAGGGGCTGGCCGGCGTTCATGGCGTCGATGGCGTCGAGCGCCAGTTGGTTCTGGGCGCCGGCCGCACCGGCCTGACCCCGTCCGGCCTTGACATTGGAAATCGATACCGCCTCAAAACCGGTGGGCGTTTCGCGGATGACCATCAGGTCGGCTTCGGTCAAAGTACTTCGGACACGGTCCGGCTGGGTCAATTGCGCATTGCGAAAGCGCGTTCCGATAAAATAGACATTGCGCAGCAAGCGCGTTCCCGGCTGCAAGGCGGCCTGGGCCTCGCGCCGCGCGAGGTGTTCCGTCACCGCACCGCGCCGTGTCTCGGCGGTGCGGGCATCCAGCCATTCCTGGGAGCGCAGAAAACCCTGCCCGGCCATCTGGCGGGCCACCGGCACCATGGCCGTGTTGTTCGGCCGCAGGTGCGCCCGGCCGGCCTGACGGATTTCGGCTACCACCGCGTCCATGCCTCGGCCGGGATTTTGGCGCAGACGGGCGTTTAATTCCCGGCCGGCCTGGCGGGTGGCCCATTGCAGGTTTTGATTGGGAGCGGTGGCCCACTGGCGTTCGATAATTTGAATGACCGTGCGACGCAAGGCCGGGTCGGGACCCAGGCCGATGCGGGTAAACAACTGCTGGACTTCGGGTGCATTGACATCGACCGCGATTTCATGCCGGCCCGACAAGGCTTCGGCCCGCTCGACAAAGGTGATGGGCGCCTCCCCCGGGTCGGCCTGCGCCGTGACCGTCCGTCGCCCGGTGATCGCGTCCGCTGTTACCGTTGTGCGCAGGCCCAATGCGCTGAGCCGGGCCACCAGCCGGTTGGTGCCGGCAAAGCGATAGGTATAGCTGCGCAAAGCGTTGGTTGGGCGTAGCGAGACTTCGGCCCCCACGCCGAGCGCGTCCTGGAGGATCTGTTGGCTGCCTTCCAGGATTACGCCCCGTGCCTGCGCCATTTCCGTGCGCAGAACCGCGATATCGATCTGGGGATCGGCCTCGACCTGCCGCAGCAACCGGGCAAAATTTTGCTCCACGACCTGCGCGCGGTTTTGCAGGGTTGCCTGACGCTGGGAGTTGGCCGCGTTGCTGCTCCGGATTTCGGCCACGACCTCGGTTAAAAGGGCTTCCCGGGCGCCTTCCAGGGCTTCAAATTGAGGGCCGTAGGTCTGCCGGAAATAACGCATGGTTCGGCTCTGCTGGCCGCCGGTGGGCAGCCAGCGCGCCACGGCCCGGGTTCCGGCGGATATGGCCAGCAGCATGATAAGATTCTGGGCCGTCATCTGCTGCAGTTCCGCATCGGTGGGCATGCGGTGACGCTCCAGACGAAAACGCAACACCCCGTAGCTTTGCAGTACCGGAAAGGCCGCCACCACATTGGCCGTGCGCGCCAGTTCCGGCATCTGCAACCGGCCCATGCCGGCCCCGACGCCCAGGGAAACAACCCGTAACGTACCGAACAGGCCGATGTTCCAGGCCAGGTCGATGAAAAACCGGCGAACCGTCGGTTGCCGGCCCATTATGGCCGCATCAAGGGCGGTGTGCACACCGGTAAAGACGAGCCCTTCGATCACGGCCGTGCCGCCGAGGGCCAGCGCCATCCGCCCGAAGCCGACCGTCGTGGCGGTGCCGCGCAGGGCGTGAAACGCCGCCGCCCCGACCCCGGCGGTAACCAGGGCCGATACCAGCGTCACACCTAGCTGGGTGACCATGCGCGACACCCCCAGCATGGCCGGCAGGGCCTGGTAAAAGCGGGCCACATCCTGATCCTGCTCCAGATCCGTGATGGCTTGTTGCAAACCGGACAGATTCCCGGCGCGGGACAACGCCATGATTCTGCGGTTGCGGCCGGTCAAACGCGCGATGGCGCCGAAAATGAACGGATCGAGCGAATTTTGATCGCCGTAGTACTCCGCCGCGGAAATGACGCGGTCCAGGTGGCCGATGCCTCGCAGGCTCAGTTGCAGTAGTTGTTGTTGCTGCTGCAACTGTAGTTGCAGTTGGGCGGTATTGGCGCTGCGCTGGCGACGGGCCTGCTCGTAGTTTTGCATCAATTGCGGCATGGCGTCCATCCGCTGCCGGAACCAGCCGATCCAGGCGATCAGTTCATTGCGGGCGGTTTGAATCATCCCCCCCTGACGCGACTGGGCATGCGTTTCGATGCGCGCCAGATCGATATCGAGCAGCCGGCGCGGTAGGTCCTCGGCCATGGCTTCGGCCGTGTCAAAGTCGTTTTGGGCCGTGTTGGTGAACATATGCATCACCGCCGTCAGATAGGCGGTGCGCACATGATCGATTTCGCGCATGTAAGCCCGTCTGCGCGTCTGGTCCTGTTCGGTCCGGATGATTTCGGTGCGGCGGTCACCCAAAGCGTCCATGACCTGTTCAACCCGTTCAATAACGGCTTCGGCCGTGTCGAGGCGGCTGGGCACATTCGGGGCGTTGCCGCCCAACTGGCTGCGGAACTGATTGAGTGCCTGGCGGGCGGATTCAAGCTGGCGATCGTTGTTGGGCTGGTTGTCGGCGCGTGCCTCCAAACGTTCCAGAACTCTTTCGATCGCCGTCAACCGGATTTGCATCTCCTGCAAGGTATACGTCAGGAGCATTTGCGGCGGTGCGCCGTGTCGCGGTGTAAAATGCGGTGAACAGGCTTGCCGGGCGGGGGTGCCGCAGGCTTCGGCTTCGAGTTGGGCGCGCGTGCCCGCGGGGGTGCCGTCCAAATAGGCGTCCTGCTGGGCCCGGTGAACCTGCTCGTGGCGCAGAACATCTTCAGCCATTGCTTGCGAGGCGATATCCGGTGCCACCACGGTCACGCCGTACTGGGTGATACCGGGTGACGCGGCCTGCCGCTGTTGGGCCCGCAGTTGCTGAATTAAGTCGCAAGGGGCCGCGGCAAGCCGGTCCGGCCGTGCCGCAGAATGGTTTGCCTGCACGAGGTTGGCGACCGCCGTGTTGCCGATGGCACGCTGCAGCCCAAGAATGCCGGTTGCAAATGCCGGTGGCGGGGCGGACCGGCTTGAAGTGTTTTTTGCGGTTAAATCGTCTGACGTCCTATGGGCGGGTTGATCGGAGTGCGTCGATTCTTTTGCGGCCATGCTTTTTTCTCCGCCTGAAAAGTCCCGGATGGGCGACCAAAGAACGGTGCATCGGTTTTTTATCGTGACTATCTATAGCTTAACGCCGCGTAGTGTTCAACCCCACAAACGTGCCGCCGTTCCGGCGGCATAAAACGCGCATCAAGGTGGCGAACCGTTCGCCCGTGTTACCGCGCGCGTCGGTGCGTTCCATGACCACCGGAAAACCGACGGCGTGGATGCGCACGCGCCGGGCGCCGTTTTGGGTGCGTTTGTTGATGCGGTCCACGGTGTCGATAACCGGCTGGATGCGTCGGCCGCTGAATTCATCGCCAAAGACGTACAGGCTGATCTTTCTGTCGGGGGCGTAGAAGGTGCGGATGGCGGCAGTGATCCCCTCGACCGGACTGCTGTTGCTGAACACGCGCCAGGAGGCCAGTTTGGCGATGATGGCCCGGCGGCGGGCCGGGGTGTCCGGGATCCATTTGCCCCGGTACTGTGAAAACATGTACTGCCCCATGTCGTTCATGATCTGGATGCCTTTGACCTTGGGGTAGACATCCAGGGTTTCTCTCAGTTTGCGCATCACCAGTGGCCAGGCATAGCGCTGCATGCTGCCCGAGGTGTCGATGATGAAGATAATATATTCGCTGTCCACCGGGATGCCGCCGATGGCGCTGTCGGCCGGACGGGGCCGGTTGCGCAGCAGGCGTTGCATTTCCGCGGTCAGCGTTTGCCTGGCGTGGGCCAGGCGTCCTTCGATGATATTCTGGACCTGGGCCGTGTCCCCGGACGCGGCGTAGCGGCCTTCGATTTTGGCGAGATCTCCCTGCAAGCGCGCCAGTCGTTTTTTTTCTTCGGAAAGTTGTTTCTGCCTGGCAACCAGGTCCCGGTTTAAAACCGCGGTTTCGCCCCGGATGGCATGCAACTGTTCTTCCAACCGGATGACCTGGGCCTGCAAGTCTTCCCTGACCTGTTCGATGATCAGGGGCTCGCCGAATTTGGACAGCACAAACAATAGGATCACCGCCCCGAAACCGCAGCAGATGCAGTCGAGAAAGGATAGGCTGAAGATTTGAATGTCTTTGCGTTGTCTTTGCATCGGTTGCGCTGGTTTTTTACGGCCAATCCGTTGACGGCGACAAAAAAGAACCCCGGGTGGTTCTGGCCAGACGCCAGTAGGCGTCGGCGGCCAGCGGGTCGCCCTCCATCGGGAACAGGATGACATTGACCGGCGCCGGGGGCAACCGGCGCGCGGCATCTTTGAACAGGCTCAGGCGCTTGTCGCCGGTGACCCGTTTGCGCCAGGGCTTGCTTTTACCCATGGTGGGCAGGCTGTCGGTCAGTAGAAAAATGTTGTCCGGCGGCGGCTGCATCGCCTGCAAGGCCGTGACTGCGTTTATCAGGCTGGTGCCCTGTCCGGGCGCCTTGCGGCGCATGGCCGCAACGACCTTGTTGAGTTGGTCCGGGTCGCCGGCCGCCAGCCAGGTTCCCCGGGTGCCCTCGATTAACGGGGCGGCGGTCTCGGCAAAGGTGTAGACTTGAAATTTACTGGTCGTCGGCAGCCGGGCGGTCAGCCAGGTCACCGTGGCCACGGCTTGTCGCCATTTGGCGGCGGTGCGTTTGATGTCGTCACTGCGATTGCGGCGCCGGATAATGCCGACAATGGTTTCGTCGAGCATGCTGGCGGATGCGTCCACCAGGATAAAGATGTGCTGCCCGCCCATCTTCAGATCGGTCAAATACTGCCGGTCGCCCCGGCCGGGAAATTTGAGCAGGCGGGTGCCCGCGTCGTCTTGGGCCTGGGCGCCGGCGCGCAGGCGTTTGAGTTTTTCTTCTAAGGATTTCAGGTCGGCTTTTAAACGGTTGACGTGGGCTTTGGTGGCCAGGGTGTTGTTTTCCCGCTCGGCCAGTTCAACTTTTTTGGGTTCGAGAATTGCGATGACCCGGCGCGCCGCCCCCTGGGTGCGAATCAGATCGTCGGTGGTTTGTTCGAGCGAATTGCGCAGCCGGGCCAAATGCTTCCTGCCGCTGAGCACTTCTTCTTCCAGGCGGTTTACATGCGCGCGAAAATCGGCGGTCACCGTGTCACGCCGGACGGCGCTTTTGGCGTTGACGATGACAAACAGCAGGATGATCGCCCCCAGCCCGCAGGTGATGATATCCAGAAAGGCGAGGTTGAAGACATTGATGGCTCTGCGCTTCATCGGTCGTTCGATCCGGCCTGCGCGTCCTGCTTGCGGTTCAGGCAGGCGATGAGTTTAAACGTGGTGCCGGGCGCTCCCACCCGGACGGTCTGCCCCAGGCGCAACAGCGTGGGGCCGGTTACCGGGCTTTCGTCCACAAACGTCTTGTGATCACTGTGACCGGTCAGCAGGACCCGCCCGCCCCGCAATTGGACGGTGCAATGTTGTTGCGCCACACCGGCGAGGTTGCCCCGAAGGACAATATCGGCCGTGTCCTGGGTGCCGATGACCAGAGGGTGGGCGGTGATGGGATAGGCGTAGTCGTGATGGAGAATGTGCGTCGGCAGTTGGTCGGCGGCGCGCAGCGTTGCCGGCGTGTTGGCCGCCGGTGGGCGTGAGGTTATAAACGGTGCGCCCTGGCCGGACTGCCGGTCGAACAGATCGCGGTCGAAGCGCTGAACGCCCAGGGCGCCGGCGCCGGGTTCCAGTTCAATGACGGCGTGGGGCTCGAATACGGCCAGCCCGTCGGCGATTCCCGGCAACACGGCGGCGCGGTGGGACAGCAAAAAGACCGGTCCGGCTTCCGGCCGGTCTTCTTTTGCACGCAAGTGCTGGATCATCCGGCGCAGTTCGGCAAATACCGGGGCTGCCTTGCGAGTCAGCAGGTCGCGCGTCACGGTTACGGGGTAGGTCCTGGACCCGCCGTTCATTTCGAAAAAGATATTGTCGGCCTGGTTTAATTGTGCCAGCACGCCGGGCAGCCGGTCATACAGAATCTGCTCCGTGGCGGCGCGGTGCAGCGGGTCGAACCGGGTGGTGCGCACAAATTCTCCGGCGATGGCATCCCCCCACAGGCGGTAAAGTTTAATCAACCCACTGCCCTCGGCCGAGACAGATTCCATGCGGCTTAGGTGGTCGGATTGCGCCAGACGGGTTACTTCCAGGCGGTGCAAATGCACATCCACGTGCAACAACGGCCCCGCCGGCAACCGGTCCGGCGCGGCGGCCACCGCCAGCGGCACGAACCCCTTGACCGCAATGCCCGCTTCCCGGGTGATACCGAGCAGCAGCCCTAAATGCTGCCGGCCGTAGAATCCGGGCACCGCGATGACGACTTCCCGCCCCGAAGATCCGGCCGTTGACCAGATGCGGGTCAGGTGCTCGAAGGCGACTTCGGCATGATTGCGGGCCATGGCGAGCGGCTGCGCCAGCGGTTCGGTGTCGAGCCGGTCCCAGAAGCGGTTCAGTATTTTGCGGGGATACAGATGGGCTTGCCGGGCGGCGGCCCGGCCGAGCAGTAATTCTTTTTTGTGCGACAGGGCATAGCCGGGACTTTCAAGGCTGTCACCGTCCACCGGCAGCAGACCGGGGGGCTCGGTGCCGGCCATCAGGATGCCGGCGTCGCTCAGTTCAATTCCTAGTAAGGACATTACAGGTACCTGTTTGCGGATCCGTTATTGGGTGTACAGATGACGGACGAGCTTGTCATCGCAGTAGGCCTGGGCATCAAGCACGTAACGTTCCTGCAATTGTTGCAACTGGTGCAGTAAAAACATCAACCCGATACTGATCACCAGTGCGATCAGGGTTGAGTTAAAGGCCACGCCAAGACTGCGGGTGACTTCGAAGATATCTCCTTCAAGGGCCTTGTGCGCCTGGCCCAGGGCGTCGCCGATGCCGCGCACCGTGCCGATGAATCCGATGGAGGGGATCGCCCAGGCAATGTAACGGATCATGGACAGTTCGGAGTCGAGCCGTTCGCCCTCGGTGTCACAGTAGGTATGGGTGGCCCCGGCCACATCCTGAATGTTGCGGGTGGTGCTGAAACGCTGCAATCCGGCCAACAGGGCCCGGGGCAGCAGGCTGTTGCGCTGTTCGTCCGGCAGCGCCTGGATCTGCCGGGAGACGTCGCGCGTGTCTTCGGGCAGAATCTTCTCGCCTTCGGCCAGGGGGATCAGATCGGTTTGCAACAGGGCCCTTTGCCGCGAGGTTTTATAGGCTTTGTAGCCCATGATGGCCATGGCCCAGAACATCAGGATAAAACAGGCTTCCTGCTCGTAGTCCCGAATCAGCACAAAGACCGAGCGGGGCGACACCGCTGCCTGGTCGTCGGCCTGCGCGGCGGCCTGTTGGGCCAAAATGGCGTCGGCCCTGGGGCGCACCAGGGCCACGTAGGCAGCATGCACGCTGATGACGATGATGACCAGGGTGAATAGCTGGTAGATAAACTCAAAGGAAAAAGGCAGATCGCGTTTCATGGGTTATATCCGTTTGGGTTGTTGGGTTAAGGGCTCGCGCTAAAAGGTGAAATTATTTTTGCGCGAGCCTTAAATATCATACGGAAAGTCGACCGCCTGCTCTGCTTCGATCCGCTCCGAGGGGCGAAACGTCTTGACCGGTTTTTTCTTGCCGCCGGTGGATGTTTGATTTTCATCGGTTTTTTTTTGAACGTCTTTGTTGGCAGGAATCGGCGTTTTGTTTTTTTCTTCGGGCGCTTCAATGTTGTTCTGTGCGACAAGGGGCATGGCCGTGTGGACCGGCGGCGTGAGCCCGATTGCGCCCGGAAGCAGGGTTGCCAGACTCAGCACGAGTATTTTCTTCCGATAAACCATGGTAAAATGCCTCTTTTTTATTTCTGGTAGCGCAATCTGGTGGGCATGGCCCGCCCTCCAAAGCTGCCCATCGATATTGGCAGGTAGGGTGGGCCGTGCCCACCAACACTATCTATTCGGCATAGCGGCAGATTCGAAATCCCAGGTCGATGCGTTTGTCTTCACTGTAGTCGCGATAGGCTGACCGTAGCTTGCTGATGCCGGCGGAGCGCCAGCTCGCGCCCTTGATCACATGGTGCTTGCCCGCGGCCGGTCCCGTGGGATCGATTGCGGTCGTGGTGCCATCATAGCTGTAAATGGTGTAAAAGTCATGACACCATTCGGCCACGTTGCCGTCCAGGTCGAACACCCCCCAGGCATTGGCCGGGAATTTGGCGACCGGGGCGCTGACGGCATAGCCGTCGGTGTAGTTCTCTATGTGGGCCGGCAGCAGCGTGCGGGCGGTGGTATCGGCGTAGTTGCCCACCGGTTCTTCGGGCGGGTAGCGGTCGCCCCAGGGATATTTGCGGGCGCTTTGGTCTGGGGCGATGCGGGCGCAGTACTCCCATTCGGCTTCGGTGGGCAGCCGAAAGCCGGTGCCCAATGGTTCGGTCGCAATCAGGCGGTCGCCTTTTTTGATGTAGACCGGCGGCAGGGACGCCTTGGTGCTGAGCCAGTTGCAGAACCGGGCGGCTTGCTGCCAGGTGACCTGCGCCACCGGGTGTTCGGCCGGTGACAGGCGTTGCCCGCCCGCAGTACCGGAATTGTGCCGGGCGGCAAAGGCCCTGAATTCGCGGTTGGTGACTTCCCGCACACCGAAGTAAAACGGCCGCCGCAAGGTGATGCGGCGCAGGGTTTCGTTGGACCTGCGTCCCTGCTCCCGGCGTGACGACCCCATGGTAAAGGTGCCGGGCCGGATCCGTTTTAAGGGGTAGCCGTTGGGCGCCTGGATGGTCCCGGCCGGTTTGGCCGGTTCGGCGTGCACCGGCTGTAAGCTGATTTTGATCTCCTGTGCAAAACCGGGACGTGGCGTGATGCGGGTGCGATAGGGGCGGTAGCCTTTTTGGGTTATCTCCAGCCGGTGGCTGACCGCCAGTAGTTTTAGTTCCGGCGGCACCGTCCCCTTTGGCTTGCCGTTCAGGATCAACCGGGCGTTGGCGGGTGTGACAGTCAGGCGGATCACCCCCAGGATCGGCGTCAACTCGACGGTCAGGCGTTTTTCTTCTTCGCTGTCCACCTGAATCCGGCGCGAAGCCTTTTTATAGCCGGCCTTGGCGATGCGGATGTCATGCGGGGTGCCGGCCGCCAGTGGTATGGTCAACGGGGTTGTGCCGGCAAATTGTTGGTCGATGGTCACATTGGCGCCGCTGGGCCGGGTTTGCAGGTCGAGGGTGCCGTCGGCGACCGCCAGGCGCACATCTTTAAAGGTCTGGGGGGTATTCGGCGTCACGGTCAGCCGGGTCTGCCAGGTTTTGAAACCGGCGGCGCTGAGCGCCAGCAGGTGGTCGCCCGGTTTCAATTCAATGGTCAACGGGGTAGTGCCGGCCGGTTGCCCGTCCACGGATACCGTCGCGCCGCTGGGGATGGAGCTGAGCGACACATCCGACCAGTTCGGCACCAGGGCCGGGGTCAGGCTTTGTTTTTCCGGGCAGCCGGTAATTTGGATTTCGGTTTTGAATTGCTGGTAGTTTTCCGCCTTGATCTCCACGACCCGCCGGCCCGCAGCGACCTTGACGTCGGCCAGGGGGGTGCGGCCGACGGCCCGGCCGTCGATGAAGATGCGGGCGTTGGTGACCGGGGTGGCTGGTGCGCCGGTTTTGTGGGCCTGCAACGACAGACGGCCGGCAAGTCTTTGCATTTGAAAGCGGATAGTCCGGGTGCCGGCCGGGCTGACGTCAAAGGACTGCTCCAGGGGGGCATAGCACGTCTTGGCGGCGTTGAGCCGGTAGGTGCCGGGGCGCAGTAAAAAGCGGTCTCCCAACCGGGGGGCGAACAGGGCGCCGTCGATGTTCAGCCGGTCCGGCGGCGGTTCGATTTGGAGGGTGACCTGCCGGGCGGTGAAGACGAACCAGGCGACCAGCAGCAGCAACAGGAAGATCAGGCCGACGGCCGGTGCGATGAATCGCCGGTAGCGGCGGCCTGACCCGCCCGGTGGTTTTTGCCCGGCCGGCCGGAAGGGCAGGGGCTGAATGTCTGTTTTGTTCAAATCTCGACCTCACAGCGAATCGGTACCCGCACCAGGTTTTGGCCGGTCTTGAGTATGACCCGGCGGCGGACATCCTGGTAGCCGTCGCGGGTCCCTACCACAGTATAGGTGCCGGGCCGCAGGCGCAACTCCCGGCTGGCAAAACGGCCCAGCCGGCCGACTTTGTAAATCGCGACTTCGGTGAAGGTGTCGGATTCGATGATCACCCGCACCGGGGTTTGCGCCGCGGTCACCAGACGGGCCAGCTTGGTCAGGCGTGTGTTGAGTTTGGGACCCCGGGGCGTGATCTGCTCGATTTCGGCAACAAGGGCGACGGCGTTGGCAAGTTGGCGGTCGGACTCCAAGGCGGCGGGGTGTTGCAGGAAGAAGTCAATCCGTTTGGCCATGCGGATGCGGTTCAAGGCGCGTGCTTGCCCCTGGACGGCGAAGTGAAGATTGGCATCGAGCTTGAGCGCCCCGGCGTAGGCTTGGGACGCTTTACGCCAGTTCTCCGTTTTTTCGGCCGCGAACGCCTGCTGCCGGTAGGTTGCGATGCGCGCCAGACGCATCGCCTGATCCACCTGGGCCAGGGCGTCCTTGACTTCCCCTGAGGCTGGCTTGAATTGCCGGGCCTGCTGTAATTTGCGCCGGGCGGTTTGGTAGTCGCCCTGATGCAGCGCTGTCAGCCCCGTGGACATGAGCTGCTGAAATTCCGCGTCCTTGATTCGCGTTTTGATCCGCGCCAGCGCCGTGCGGGCCGGTTCGTACTGCGGGTCTGTTTGGTGGGCCTGCTGAAAATCGGCATGGGCCAGGGCGATGTTGCCGGCGGCTTCGTGGCGCGCGCCGGTTTCCACGAGCTTGCGGACGGTGTCGATGGTTTGGGCACGCTGCAGGCCGTGGCGGGCCGATTCGTTTTCCGAGTCGATCAGCAGGGCGACGGTGAATTTTTGCCGGGCCAGTGCGCCGTTGCCGTTTTCCAGGGCAGCTTGGCCCGCGGCGAGCAATTCTTCCAGAACCGCCTTGGTGCGGCCGGTGAGGATGGCGGCCTGCGCGGCGGCCCGGTCATATATTGCAGCGGCTTCGGCATATTGTTTTTTGACCAGCAGTTGATCCGCCTCTTCGGCCAGTCGCAGCATTGTGTCGTGAACCGCGCCGCCCCATTGGGCGACGCCCCTGGCGTCCAGTGGCTGTTTGCGTTTCAGGTAAGCGGCCAGCTTTGCATCCGCCAGCGCTTTCGCGGCCGCGAGTTCGGCTGAAGCGGGTTGCGTTGCCGGCGCGGCTGTGACCGTCGGTACCGAGGGCTTGGCTAGGGGGGCTTGATCCGGTGCCGGTACCTGTTCAACGGTTTCGACCTGCGTCGCCGGTCGACCGGCCAGATAGTGCCACAACACGGCCCCGCCGGTGATCAGCGCCGCCAGGGCGACGGCCAGGGCAACGCCATGTTGAACCCGGCGGCGTTTGCCAGGGGGCGGGTTTGGATCACTTCGCTGCGGGGCCACCCGGATCGGCATGATTATGGCCGGCGGCGTGGTATTGCCAGCGGTCCCGTCCGGCAACCGGTCCTGATTCTCGTCCGGAGCGGGTTTGCTTTTCTTCTCAAAATCAGGCATTGGAATTGTTTGGAGTAACCGTAAATTTCTTGTAGACGCGGCGTTACGCGCCGCGATTAAAAATAGTAATAACGCACGCCAATCGCGGCGAGACGCCGCTCATTTTTGCTTTTGCCCATAGTCGTCAAGCTAGTGTCCATCCGGAAATAGTAGATTTTGGTTCCTGGCAAGGCCCGAGCATTTTTAAAACCGCAGGCATAGCGGGCTATGTCGCAAGAACGTGAATGGCTCCGCC
>JANQIE010000140.1 GCA_028282295.1 Desulfobacterales bacterium
GCCTGTCTGCTGCCAAGATTTGTTTACGTAGCCGCCCGAACACCGCCGATGCCCGAGCGGCTTCTGGTTATGGCTGAAAAAGCGTGGTAATCATTAAAATTATAAAATTAATAGGCCGTGCCCAACAAGTTGCTGCTCTCGACGTTGCTCCGCCGCGCCGTTATTGCAATTTGGCGAGAACGCCGGCCTGGGCCCAAAAGATGCTATTTCCGGATGGGCACTAACTCGCCACAAGACTAATCGCCGGAATATAAGTGATCAGTAGCAGTACAATGAGCAGCAGGATAAGGTAGGGGACCGAGGCGCGGTAGAGCAGGGTGATCGGCCGTTGAAATTTGAGCGCTGCGATAAACAGGTTCATGCCGACGGGGGGGGTAGAGTAACCGATTTCAAGATTGATCAGGAAGATAACGCAGAGGTGCAGCGGGTCGATTCCGTATTCGATGGCGATGGGAACGATGACCGGCACCACAATGATGATGGCCGAGAAGATATCCATGATGCACCCCACCGCGATCAGAAACAGATTCAACCCGGCCAGGAAAAGCCATTTGTTGCGGGTCAGGTCGGTCAGCAAACCTAGCAGGCGGCGTGGGATCTGTTCGTCCACCAGGTAGCCGGTGAAGCCCATGGCCACGCTTAAAATGACAATGATCGCCCCGGCCAGCATGGCGCTTTCCACCATGATCGCCGGCAGTTGTTTGAAAAAATGGATCTCCCGCAGCACAAAGCATTCTACGATAATGACATAAATCAACACCACCGCCGACACCTCGGCGATGGTGACGATGCCGCCGTATACGCCCACCAGGATGATGCCGGCGATGGGCCAGTCCCAGATGCCCTCCCGGAAAGTCCGCGCCAGGCGGGACCAGGAGAACGGCTGCAATCTGCTGTGCGCCGCGCCCCGGCGGCGTCTTGCCAGTTCATGGGCAAAGGCGTAGAGCGCCAGGACGAAGATCAGCAGTAAACCCGGCAGCAAGGCCGCCTTGTAAATGCGGGGAATGTCGACCTGGGCCACCACGCCGTAAAGGATGATCGGCAGGCTGGGGGGAAACAGCAGGCCGAGACTGCCGGAAGTGGTCAGTAAGCCGAGGGTGAATTTGTCCTGATACTGTTGTTCGCGCAGGATTGGATACAAAATGCTGCCCACGGCCACGATCGTCACGCCGCTGGCACCGGTCAGGGCCGTAAAAAATGCACAGGAACCGAGGGCCGCCACGGCCGGACCGCCGGGCAACCACCCGCACAGGGCCTGCATGAAATTCATGATCCGCTGCGGCGCCTTGGACTCGGTCAGGATGCCGCCCACCAGCGTGAACAACGGCAGGGCCACCAGCACCGGCATGGAGGCCAGACGGTTCATTTCAATAAGAATTGTTTGCAGCGCTTGAAAATCAAGATCAGCGGCCAGCAGGCACACCATGGACAAGCCGGCGATAATGGCGAACAACGGGGCTTCGCAAAGGGCGATGAGCAGGATCGCCGGTATGAGAATGGTGAGCCAACTCATGACGGGTCGTCACGCTTGGTCGGGTTGGGGCGCGGTGTTGCCGCTGCCATACACACACGCAGGGCGAAACGGAATGCTGTCAGACCGAAAAACAAGGGGAATGCCAACGCGGTCCAGCCCCACGCGCCGAAAAACTCAATCTCACCCTGTACAAAGCTGAACGATGCGATGAACAACACCGCCATGACCGTCAGGCTGAACAGATCGGCGGTGACATGCAAACCGGTTTGCCAGCCGGGGGGCAGATAGCGCACGAACAGTTCCAGCTTGATGTGGCGCCGGTAGCGCAGGGCCAGGGTGGCGCCGAACAGGGCCAGCCAGACCACCAGCGTCGGTGCAATCTCAAGGATGCGGTGGTAAGAGGTTTGCCAGAGATTGCGCGCAAGAATGTTAAACCCGATCAGGCCGATCAACGCGGTAAACATCAGCACCACGACGGCCTTTTCAATGTAAGTAAAATAGATATCGATTTTTTGCAGCAGCAGATGCATCGGTTTGGCTATTGGGGTTGACGGTGCTGTTCCAGAATGGCGACCACTTTGTCATAAAGCTGCTTGGGATAGGTCGCGGGAATGCTTTTGGCATAGGTGCGCTTGGCGTTGCGGTGAAACGATTGTAATTGCGCGGCAGTGGGCGATACGAATTCAAGACCGGTTTCGGCCAAAACGCCCAGGGCTTCCCGGTTGTCTTTGCGGGTGCGCCGGACCAGTTTGTCGCAGTAATCGCGGGCCAGTTTGCGCAGGATGGCTTGATGCGGCGGCGACAGACGCGCAAAGGTGCGCTTGCTCATCAGCAGCGCTCCGGTGGAGTTGACCAGTGGATAGTCGAGCACAAAGCGTACTTTCGCATACCACTGAAAGGCGATGGCGGCCAGCGGCGGGGAGTAAAAGGAGTCGATCATGCCGGTCTCCAGTCCGGTGTTGACGTCGGCCAGATGCAGGGGATACGCCGTGATGCCGAAGGTTGACAAGAAGGTTTCCGCCACCCGGTCGCCCTTCCAGACCCACATTTTGATGCGGTTGAAGGTCTTTTCTTCAGCCAGGTTGCGTTGCGAGAAAAGATAAACCAGACCGGCTTCGGCAAACCCGAGCAGGATAAAGCCTTTCTTTTCAAACGCCGCGGCAAAGTCGTCATACAAGGTGTTTTTGACCAAGTCGATTTCGGTGTCGTCTTTGAAAAGCAGGGGGGCTTCCAGTATGCGGATCGACGGCAGGATGATGCCCAGGCCGACCCCGGAGAAACCGGCGGCATGCAGCCGGTTGGCGCGCATTTTGCGCAACACGTCCGCTTCGTCGCCGCTGACGCCGCCGGCGTAGATTTTAAAGCCGACTTCGCCCCTGGTTTCGGTTTTTACCGCAGCGGTCAGTTCGCGCAGGGTTTTGACCCAAGCGCTCCCTTCGGGTGTGACCACAGCGATTTTGATGGTCAGTGGACGGGCGCCTCCGGCCACCGGCAGGCAGAGGAGCAACCCCAGCAACGCCAGGGCAACGGCCGGCCATTTGAGTCTGTGAATATCGGATAGCGTTGATTTTGTATTGATCATGGATGCTCGCTTTTCAAGTTGGACGCCGACCCGCTGGTTCGGTTTACGCCTAAGGGCTCGCGCAAAACTGCATCAGGCCGATCGTAACCGGCTGTTCAATCAAAAAAATGCGGCAAGGCCTGCA
>JANQIE010000141.1 GCA_028282295.1 Desulfobacterales bacterium
CGCAAGAACGTGAATGGCTCCGCCATTATTTTAAAAATGCGAGAACGCCGCCAGGGACCAAAAGATGCTATTTCCGGATGGGCACTAACTAAGGGCTCGCGCATTTAAGTTGCGGCGGGCCGCCGGAACAAGCAATCTGCGCATCTTGGGAGATTTCCTGGATTCCCGCCTGCGCGGGAATGACGAAGTAGGTTTTGCTCCGTCGTGTTTAGGCGCCATTCCCGCGCAGGCGGGAATCCAGGAGATATCGCAAAGACGCCTAAGTGTTATTGTCGGGCTTCGACATGCTGTTTTGCTCACATTGTTATTCATTTTTTTTTAGCTTGTGTCCATCCGGAAATGGCATCTTTTGGCCAGACCGGCGTTCTCACGAATTTGAAATAATGGCGTAGCCATTCATGTTCTTGCGACGTAGCAAGGCTACGCCTGCGGTTTCAAATTCGCTGCGGCCTTGGCCTGGACCAAAATCTACTATTTCCGGATGGACACTATCTACCCATTTTTTAGTTTGTTTGCGTTTGAGAACAGTAGCCTAATCTTTTTACTACCCTTAGACGAGGACGCTATGGACAAGACTGCCATGTCGGAAAACGGGGGGGCGACCCATCAGATTTCAAACCTGATCAATCAGGCCGACCAGAGCGCGCCGGCCGGGACATTAACCGGAAGCCGGCTTTTGCAGGCACAACGGGACCAGGACGTAATCGCAAAAATGTTGCCCCTGTCGCGTTCGATGCAATGTCAAAAAGATCAGGAAATCATGCTGCGCGGGACAAAATCGCGTTATCTTTATTACGTCGAAAAAGGGGTTATCGAAGTATCCTACACCGTCAGCGGAACCAAAATTACGGTGGCTCTGATCGGACCGGGTAATTTTTTCGGTGAAATCGGTTTCTTCGATGAAATAACCCGTGTCCGCGATATCCGCGCCACCGACGATGCGACGATTCGTTTTTTCGATCACCAGACATTGGAAGATCTCCAACAGCATGACCCGGTGTTGTATGGTCAGTTCATGACCGTGATGGCCCGCACGATTTGCGGTAAATTCCGGCGGGTCATGGAAGAACGCGAGCCGCTGACCGCCTTTGCCGCCGCGCTGTCAACAAGACGGCAAAGCTACCAGGTGTCGCGGCCGCTGCCTAAAAGTTTTTTTCAAACCACCGAATGGCGCACCGTCAACCGTAAAGTGGAAGAATTCAAAGCGCAGCTATATGATTTGTCCTATAGCTTACAGGAAGATGTCGGTCCTGAAATCGCGCCGGGCCACCGCAGCCAATGCCATCGTGTGCTCAACGAGTTCAATGACGAGGTTCGCCAGATGCGGCAGTTTGAAGAAAATACTGACGCCTCGGCCTATGTCTGGGGGTACGTCTTTAAAGAAGTTTTCCCCTATTTCATGCGTAGCCGGTTTGCCGAAAGAACTTACTACAAACCCAAGGGGTACGCCGGTGATTTTATGATGATGGAGATGATCTACAGGCAGGAACCGGAAGGGGATGGTAAGCTTGGCACGTTGATCGACGAATGGTTTTTGAACCGGATTCCGGCGCGTGCCGTCCGGGGTCGACGGCAGTTGCTGGGCGACCAGTTGGAGAAACTGGCACAGGACAAACACCGCACCGGGCGAAACATCAAAATTATGAACCTGGCATGCGGCCCCTGCCGGGAACTATTCGATTTTATCCAACGATGCGATTTCAGTGAAGCCATCGAAGCCACCTGTGTCGACATCGACTCGCAAGCCTTGCAATACACCAATCAACATGTGAACATATTCCCCCACCGCGCCTCCATCAGATTCATGAATGAAAACCTGGTCAAGTGGTCACTCGGACGGGTCGGGCATAATTTCGGCCTGCAAGACATCATCTATTCGGCCGGATTGACCGACTACCTGAATAAAAATCTGTTCCTGGCGTTGATGAATCGCTGCTACGAACAACTTAAGCCCGAAGGCCGCCTGATTATCGGCAACTTCGGCCCGACCAACCCGGACCGCGTCTTCATGGATCACATTCTTCATTGGCGCTTGATTCATCGCCACGCGGACGAACTGCGCGAGTTGTTCAGCCAAACCCCTTTTGGACACCGGATCAAAATTATCAGTGAGGAACAGGGGGTCAACCTGTTTGCGATTGCTACCAAACTATAAATCGACGCGCGATGAAGCCCTTCGCATAAAAAGCAATGAAGCCAGCGGCATCAAATCGGCATTAAATCAACGTTGCAAACACCAGTTGGTTGCAATCCCGCTTTTCAGCCGCATATTATAGCAACGATCAAACGGATTGAATCTTAGACGGCTATTTTCATACAAGTTTTTAATCAAAGGAGAACAGCAATGAGCATACTAGTCAATCAAACGGCGCCGGATTTTGAAGCCCCTGCGGTGATGCCCAACGGGATAATCAATGAGAATTTCAAACTTTCCAGCCTGCGCGGCCGGTATGTACTTTTGTTTTTCTGGCCGCTTGATTTCACCTTTGTGTGCCCTACCGAGATCATTGCCCACGATCGGCGGATCGAGCAATTCAAAGAGCGCCAGGTCGAGGTGGTCGGCGTGTCCATCGATTCCCAGTTTACCCACTTTGCCTGGCGGTCGACACCAATCAAAGAAGGAGGCATCGGACCGGTGCAGTTTCCGATTGTCGCCGATGTACGCCACGAGATCACCCGTGCCTACGGCGTGGAGCATGCCGCCGGCGTCGCCCTCAGGGCCACGTTTCTATTGGATCGGGAGGGGATTGTGCAACACCAGGTCGTCAACAACCTGCCGCTCGGACGCAATGTGGATGAAGCCCTGCGAATGGTGGATGCCCTGCGCTATCATGAAGAGCACGGCGAAGTCTGCCCGGCGGGTTGGCAGGACGGTGATGCCGGCTTGAAACCGACAACCGAAGGTATTGCCGACTACCTGTCCGGTCATGCCGAAAAACTGTAAGACGGCTTACCGTTGTGACCATCCGGGCAAAAACATGAATGGCTGCGCCATTATTCAAAATTCGTGAGAGCGCCGGCCTGGACCAAAAGATGCTATCTCCGGATGGACACCAGCCTGACGGCGATGGGCCGTCGCGGAGATAACGCCATGCGGGACATTAAAGCGCTCTTAACGCAACAACGCCGTTTTTACTGCAAAGGGATAACACGCAAGCTCGATTTTCGCATTGAACAGCTAAACCGTTTGCATGCCGCTGTCAAAAAAAAGGAGCCTGTCATTCTGGAAGCGCTACGCAACGATCTGAACAAAAGCGAGTTTGAAGGGTACCTGACTGAAATCGGACTGATCTATGATGAAATCAAGCATGCAGCGCGTCGTTTACCGCGTTGGGCACGACCGCAAAAGGTGCCCACCCCTTTTTATCACTTCTGGTCCCGCAGCCGCATTTATTCGGAACCTTACGGCGTCTGTCTGATCATCGCACCCTGGAATTACCCCTTTCAACTGGCGATCTCGCCCCTGATCGGGGCCATGGCGGCAGGCAACTGCGCCGTTGTCAAACCGAGTGAACTCGCCCCGCAAACCTCCCGTGTGATAACCGAGCTTATTCACGACACGTTTGAGCCCGAATACATTGCCGCGGTGGCGGGCGGTATCGACGTGAGCCAGGCCCTTTTGGCCGAACCGTTTGACTATCTGTTTTTTACCGGCAGCGTGGCCGTGGGTAAACACATCATGGCCGCCGCCGCCAACCATCTGACGCCCGTGACCCTTGAATTAGGCGGCAAAAGTCCATGCATTGTGGATCACGACGCCCCCCTGGCCGTGACCGCCCGGCGCATCGTGGCCGGTAAATTCGTCAATGCCGGCCAAACCTGCGTGGCGCCCGACTACCTGTTCGTCCACCAGTCGATCAAGGATGATCTGCTTCGACAGATTGAGACGACCCTCATCGACTTTTACGGCCCCCGGCCGATGGAAAATCAGGAATACCCCAAAATCATCAATGCGCGACATTTCGCGCGCCTCCAAAACCTGTTGAACGGCTGCAAGGTGCGTTTCGGCGGCGAGATGGACCCCGAGCGTCTGAGCATGGCGCCCACGGTAATTGAGGACGTACAGTGGCAGGATCCGATCATGCAGGAAGAGATTTTCGGCCCCTTGTTGCCGGTGCTGACCTTTGAAACGCTCTCCCAAGTGATCGCGGCGGTGAATGCACAACCCAAACCGCTGGCGCTCTATTATTTCTCCCAGAATAGGGCGCGTCAGCAGCGCATGGTCCGGTCAATCCCCTTTGGCGGCGGTTGCATCAACGATACCCTGTTGCATGTCGCCAGTCCGTATTTGCCCTTTGGCGGCGTCGGCCCCAGCGGCATGGGCCACTATCACGGCAAAGCCAGCTTTGACACCTTTTCGCATCAAAAAAGCATCCTGAATAAATCCTTTCGCTTTGATATGCCGTTACGCTATCCACCTTACAAAAACAAGATCAGCCTGTTGAGGCGTATGTTTCGGTAAGTGCCCGGCCCACCCGCAATTACCGCCGGGCAGGATGGTGGACCATGCCCACCAGATAGAGCTGTTTGTCTTAAAATGATATCCAAATACGCCCCCTTGATCCCGGCCACATCCTGATTGACAAATGGCCACAGGCCGGTTAACAGCTTTAGGGATGTTGAATTATAGCCGATAACCGTATCAAAAAAAGGACTCAGGATGCTCAAAGTATATTCCGCGCAATGGTGCCCGCATTGTATTCAGACGCAACAATTTTTAAAACAAAAGGGCATTGCTTTCCAAACCATCGATATCGAAGCTCAGGACGATGATGTTGTGAAAAAAGTGATTGATGTCAACGGCGGTGAAGACTGGGTCGTGCCGACACTTGAATTTAAGGGTAAATGGCGGCCGGGAAAAATTTTTTCAGCCGAGGAATTGCTCAATGATTTGGCTGAAATGGGTGTCGTCGAAATGGGCACCAATTAAGCGGCGACGGCCTGTTTGGCAGGAAAAACGATTAATGGTTTTACACCGGGATCTCACCTCGCCCTTGGCTCGAAAAAAGAGCATAAGGGCCGCCGAAAAAAAAATATCCCAAATTCCGGTCCGCATTCAGACCCCTTGCGTTCGATCTTCAATCGAAACGTTCTCGAAATAGAACGACTATTCCTGCGGCTTTTCGATTTCAGATCGAACGCAAGGGACCCAAATGCAAACGTACTTTGGGACATTTTATTTTTTCTGCGGCCCTAAAATTTGACACCCTGCCGGACGCCTTCTATACTATCCTTAAAACATTTTTTTCGACTTGGTCACAATACTGGAATGCTAACCTGGGTGAGGAGGGCGCGGTGAAAAATGAATCTGTAGACACGATGCAACACGCGGATCTTGAAACGCATCTGATTGAAGTGATCAAACAGATGTCGGAGGATGAAAAACGGACGTTGTATCGGCTGTTGGCGGCCAAAAATCACATTGACCAACGCGAACATCCTCGAAAAATGTGCGCCATCAAATCGGATCTGCAAACCCCGGCAGGCGATTATATTGATTTTATCCACAATCTGAGCGCCGGCGGCGCCTTCATCGAAACCAGTGAATCATTCAGCGTGGGGCAGCCGATCGGCCTGACCTTCAATCTTCCCAACTACCCCGAGGCGATTCATTTGACCGGTGTAATCGTCAGAACGACTTCCGACGGCATTGGGGTTCAATTTAAGTGGCCTTTTGAAGAGTCCTGAATAAAAAAAGGAGCGCCGTGTGGTTGGCTTGCCCCAACTGTGCGCTATGATGTGCGATTGCGAAAGCGGGTGTCTTCCACCACAAACGGGGAACAGCGCACGGCGAGGCTTCTTTTTTTTACCCAAACCCGTGCCATGGTTACGGTTTCCCCCTCCAAATTCGTCACGTTGGGCAGTTCCTCCACGTAAGAAATGTCATCAATAAAAAATTCATAGTAAAAAGTACTTGAACTATACGGGTCCGTCACCACAATGACCTTGTGCGCATCGTAAGGGTGCTTCAACGGCGAACCGGTAAACGCAACATGGGTGTCGCGCAACGTCCGGAAATTTTTGGGGGGGCGATACGCCTGGATTTCAAGTTTTTTGGCTTTTTTCAAAAACGTTTCGATCGGCATGTTTCTGCTCCTCAGGGTTTCCCATTCATAAATTGAACAAGTCGATTCGATTCTGGGAATTGAATTGATTTGCCTATCAATTTAGACGATTAGCGTCCAAAATACAACTATTTCATCACACCCCGAACCGATCCTGCTGGCCAAATAATGGTCGCGGGCGACGCTCGCGCTTTACAAACCGATGTGCGAATGCTAAGCCTGTGTCCATCTGGAAATAGCATCTTTTGGCCCTGGCCGGCGTTCTCACGAATTTGAAGTAATGGCGCGGCCATTCACGTTCTTGCGACGTAGCTTTGCTACGCCTGCGGTCTCAAATTCGCTACGGCCTTGGCCTGAATCAAAAGCTACTATTTCTTAGATGGATACAAGCTTGCTTGAAAAGCTTGTTCTCGACCAATCACGCAACCACCATCTACAATAAGAAAACAGACTCCGATCAATGACCAATAATTCACGCAACTCGACGCTGTGCCCCAACTGCCGCCGGTTGATCAGCAAGGACGAAGCTCGCTGTCCCTATTGCGGGCTTAACCGGCCCGGCCATTGGTGGAAGAACAATCCCTTTACCCGCGGCTTTTCAGATCCCTACCTGTTTATCAATGCCGTTATCTATGTCAATGTGGGCATGTATCTTCTCTCGCTTTTGATCGATACCGGTGGGATCGGCGATCGTTTTACGAGTTTATCATTCCTGTCGCCCAGCAACACCAGCTTAGTTGTCATGGGAGCCACCGGCACGCTCCCCATTGACGACAACCATAAAAGTTTTTTAACTTTTTTATCCGCCAATTACCTTCACGGCAGCATCTTTCATATTTTCATGAACATGATGGCCTTGCGTCAACTGGCCCCCCTGGTGGTCAAGGAATTCGGCATCTACCGCATGTTTGTGATCTACACAGTGAGCGGCGTCATCGGGTTTGCCGTTTCTTATCTGGCCGGCGTTTTCCTGACCATCGGCGCGTCTGCCGCCGTGTTCGGTTTGATTGGCGCCGCGATCTATTTTGGCAAGAGCCGGGGCGGACTTTACGGCGACGCCATCTACAAGCAGATCGGCGGGTGGGCGCTGGGATTTCTAGTCATCGGTTTTTTGGTGCCGGGCATCAACAACTGGGGGCACGGCGGCGGCCTGGTCGGTGGCGCGTTGGTCGCCGTGCTGATGGGCTACAGCGAAAGAAAACCCGAAACCTTCACCCACAAGGTTATCGCGGCGGCCTGTGTGCTGGTCACCGCGTTGACTCTGCTTTGGGCTGCATTGTCCGGGCTTGTCGCTAAATTGGGTTGAAACGGCGCCCAAATACAATCCATTTTCTTTGAAAGGGAGCGCAATGGCTGAACTATTACGCACGGTTTTGCACGACCGGCATATCGCCCTGGGGGCCCAAATGGTCCCCTTCGGCGGCTGGGACATGCCGGTTCAATATCGCGACGGGATTGTCGTCGAACATCTGGCCACGCGCAAACAGGCCGGTTTGTTTGATGTCTCGCACATGGGGCGATTTTTCATCAAGGGCGATGATGCCGGGGCTTTTTTACAGCATGTGTTGTCCAATAACGCCGCTGCCCTGGAACTTGAACAAAGCCAGTATACCATGATCCCCGATACCGCCGGCGGCGCCATCGACGACGCGTATCTCTACCGGTTTGACGCGGAGCAATACATGCTGGTCGTCAATGCCGCCAACCGGGAAAAGGACTGGGCTCACTTTCAGGCGCAACGGGGCGGTTTTAAAAAGCTGGAGCTGTTGGATCATACCAACGAAAGGGCCATGCTCAGTTTGCAGGGGCCCACCGCCCGCCACATTTTACTTGGTCTGTTGACCGAAGGACGTTTGCCCGAGCCGCTACGCAACAACCTGAGCACGGCCCGGTTGCAGGACCTGCCGGTCCAGATCGCACGTACCGGGTACACCGGCGATCCGGTCGGGTTCGAGTTGTTTATGTCCCGTGACGATGCCCCGGCCGTCTGGGATGCGCTGGTTGCGGCCGGCGCCGTCCCCGTAGGCCTGGGCGCCCGCGACACCTTGCGCCTGGAGGCGGGCCTGCCGCTGTACGGGCATGAACTGGGCGATGATCCGCAAGGCCGGCCGATTCCGGTTTTTGCATGTCCGCTGGCTAAATTTGCGGTCAGCTTTTCGCCGTTAAAGGGCGACTACGTGGGGCGGCAAGCCCTGGCGGTGCAGTTTGAAGCCTTCCGGCGTATTTTAAACCGGGATTACAGTAGACAGGATGACTTGCCGCGGCGGATCGTCCCCATCGCCCTCACCGGCAAGGGCGTGGCGCGCGCCGGCAACCCGGTGCATCGCAACGGCAAGTGCGTCGGCCATGTCACCTCCGCCACCATGGTCCCGTACTGGCAGACCGAGGGGCGCGGGCTGGCCACCACCCTGACCGATACCAGGCAGATGCGCGCCATTGGACTGGCCCTGCTGGACAGCGATCTCAACGAAGGTGACGCCGTTGACATCGAAATCCGCAAACGCCGGGTGGCCGCAGTGATCGTGCCGTACCACCTGCGAAGTGAAGCCCCGCCCACGGCTCGCCCCATCATGCACCAGGGGCTCTATCCCGAGGACTCAATCCGGTGCGACACAGACGACCCGCTGCCGAAAGTGCGCGCCCTGATCTCCAAAGCCGTGGCCAATACCCGGTGGCGCCAACACGAATGTATCAACCTAATCCCTTCGGAAATGACCGCCTCTAATGCCGCGCGCTGGTTGTCGATTCTCGATCCGGCGGGCCGCTATGCCGAACACAAAAAAGTGAAAGCCTTTTTTGACGCGGATATTTTTTACTACCAGGGCACCGAATTCATCGCCGAGGTTGAACATCTACTCAATTGCGAACTGCGCCGCTATCTCGGCTGCACGGAGGTAGAGTCGCGGGTGGTCTCCGGACAAATGGCCAATATGGCCGTTTTCAGCGCCCTGGTCGACTACCGTAACCGGGCCGACCGCAAAAACGAGCAGCACCGCATCCGCAAAATATTCAACAATCATATCATCAAAGGCGGCCATTTGAGCGCCCAGCCCATGGGCGCGTTGCGGGATTTCGTGGCCCGCGACCCGCAAACCGAAGCCCCGGCGGTGGTCAATTTCCCGGTACTGCCGGACAATCCGTATAAAATCGATCTAACCGAAACCGGCGCCCTGATGGCCGAGCATCAGCCGGAACTGGTGATCCTGGGCAAAAGCATGGTGCTGCATCCCGAACCGGTGGCCGCGATCCGCAAACTCGTGGACGACCTCGACCTGGAGTGCATGGTGATGTACGACATGGCTCATGTGCTTGGACTGGTAGGGCCCTATTTTCAACAGCCTTTTGAGGAGGGCGCCGACCTGGTGACCGGCTCGACCCACAAAACCTTTTTCGGCACCCAGCGTGGTATTGTCGCCGCCAATTGGCCGCGCCTGGCCCCGGAGTACGAATTTTGGGAAGCCGTCGAGCGCCGTGCGTTTCCCGGCAGCGTCAGCAATCATCACCTGGGTACCCTGGTCGGGCTGTTGATGGCCGCCTACGAAATGAACCATTTCAAGAACACCTACCAGAAGCAGGTGATCGTCAACGCCAAAGCCTTTGCCGACGCCCTGCACACCGGCGGTCTGGCGGTGGCCGGCGACGCCGCGGTGTCGTTTACCGAAACCCATCAGGTGATCGTCGATGTGGGGTACGCCCACGGACCCGAAGCGGCCCAGCGATTGGAGGCGAACAACATCATTTGTAATTATCAGGCCGCGCCGGAAGAAGAAGGGTTCACGGCGGCCGGCGCCCTGCGGTTGGGGGTATCCGAAATGACCCGTTTCGGCATGCAACCGGCCGATTTTCAGGAACTGGCCGGATTGATGGCCGATGTTGTCATCAACAAGAAAACCGTCAAGGACCAGGTGGTTGCCCTGCGCCAACGCTTCACCGACATGCAGTACTGCTTCACCATGGCGCAGATCGGCGACGTGATGACGCAATTGCAAGCCTTGATCTGATCCTTGCTGCTATTTCCGGATGGACACTTGTCGACGAGGGCCGGGCTGTCAGGGGCCGACCGCTTTTATTTTTTACGAAGATTTACAACATTACCTTGCTGCTTACGATCATCTTTAATACCTTTTACTTTGCTGAGCAAATACGGTGAAACATTCCATTTCTGCCCCTCTTCGGTGATAACGGTGACCGTTTTTCGATTGAATTTAAGCAACGTACCAAATTGCTTGCCGCGACCCGGAGGTTCAAAACACACTTGGTCACCCGGGCTGAATTGCATCATCTCATTGTGCGTTTGCATCGAATCCAGGAACTTGAGCCGCTCCACAATTTTGTGATTCAAGGCGACCAGTTCATCATGACTCAGTGCGTCGATATCGATTTTCATATTCTATATCTCTGTTTCTCATTATGGATCGTTGCTTAGGAATCAATCATCGAGCTTTTCGAAGTACTCCTTTTCAGCCCCGCATTTCGGGCAGCACCAGTCATCGGGCAGTTCCTCAAAAGGCGTGCCCGGTGGGATGTTGTGTTTATAATCCCCTTCTTCCGGGTCGTAGATGTACTTTTCGCAGGGGCTTTCGTAACGCGCTTTTTTGTCGGTCATCAGTTGGTCTCCTGTCGTCTATTCGGCTTTGAAGAATTTCTCACCTTTGACATTGCAGATCGGGCATTTGTCCGGTGCGGCATGGGCCACGGTGTGACCGCAAACCGGGCAAATGTAATATTCGGCATCCGCCATGTTTTGCAGGTTTTCCAGCGCATCCTTATACAATTCGGCGTGGACTTTCTCCACTTCATTGGCGAACATGAAATATCGCTCCGCCGCCTTTTCACCCTCGGCCTGGGCGGTGGCGATCATTTCCGGGTACATGCTGCTGAACTCGTGGGTCTCACCGGCAATCGCTTCCCTTAGATTGTCGATGGTGGTGCCGACGCCTTTCATGGTGCGCAGATGGGCATGGGCATGCACGGTTTCAGCGGCGGCGGCAGCCCGGAACAGACGGGCGACCTGGGGATATCCTTCCTTGTCCGCCTGCCGGGCAAAGGCCAGGTATTTGCGGTTGGCTTGGGACTCGCCGGCAAAGGCGATTTGCAGATTTTCCTTGGTTTTACTCATGCGGACCTCCAGGTGGTTGTGATGATTTTAAAAATCCGTTGACAGCAGTGGTTTGAAATTATCGCCGAAATAATCTAAGGCAGGCTGAAAGATCTGTGGATCGGTGTGCTCGACAAACTCGCCACTCAATGCGGCCGGGGCGTGCAATGCAAGCCATGCCAGACTCCGGGCCGGTAGATGCGCCGGGATAAGTTTGTCGTCCGCTTTGAGTTGCGTGAAGTACGCCACCATGTCAGCGGCCATCATGCCCGGCCCTTGGCGGCGGATCACCGCCTGCATTTGGGTGTCGACCACTCCGGGGCGCACGGCCACGGCGGTCACGCGCGGTTCCTCGGCCGCCAGCACCCGGGTGAAATGATTCAAGGCGGCTTTGGCGGCGCAGTAGGCGCTCCAGGCCTTGATGGGGCGTACAGCCGCGCCGCTGCTGACGTTGATAACCCGGCCCTGCTGTTTTTTTAAGTCGGGCAAAACGGCCCGGGTCATGGCAACAGGGCCGATCAGGTTGACCTCGATGTTGCGGCGCCAGGCCCCGGTATCAACCGCTGATACCGGCGCGAGCGGTTCCAGCACACCGGCGTTGTTGATTAGCGCGTCGATCCGGTTGAAGTGGTGCCGGACTTTGGCCGCCGCTTCAAGGCAGGCGGATCCGTCCGCTACATCGACGACAAGCGGCAGGGCCGCGCCGCCGGCGGCCTCGATACTGGCCGTCAACTGAGTCAGGGCGTGCTCGCTGCGAGCCAGCAGGGCAACCTTTACGCCGACCCCGGCCAACCAGGTTGCCGCCGCCGCACCCATTCCGCGTGAAGCGCCGGTGATTACCACAACTTGGTCATTGGGCATTCGTTTTTTTCTCCTTTCGGATGGACGCGATCAAAAAAAGTAAGAAATAAGAACTTTAACGATTGTTTTTTGCTTTGTAAAGCGTCAATCTAAGAGCCTTGCAAACCGAAGCATTCGTTACAGGAGGTACTTTTGCCAAACACCCAAAAAGCGGATCACGTCGGTATGGCCGGCGTGATTTATGCGATTACGGCTTTTTTGATTTGGGGTTTGAGTCCCCTGTATTGGAAACTGCTCAAAAGTGTGCCGGCCTTTGAAATTCTGATGCACCGGATGATCTGGTCGTTCCTGTTTTTTGTCCCCTTGTTGCTGATCCAGCGCCGGTTCAGGGAATTTACGGCGATCTTAAAAAATACGCGGGTGTTGTTGATTCTGTTGGGCACCACCTTGATCGTCGGATTGAACTGGTTCCTGTTCATCTGGGCCATCAATAACGACCATGTATTGCAGACCAGCCTGGGGTATTACATCAATCCGCTGGTCAATGTCTTTCTGGGGTTGATCTTTCTAAAGGAGCGTTTGCGGCCCCTGCAAACCCTGGCGGTGATTCTGGCCGGTGTGGGTGTCACGTATCAAACGGTCAGTTTGGGGGTATTCCCGTGGGTGGCGCTGACGTTGGCGTTCAGTTTCGGCTTTTACGGCTTGATCCGCAAGGTAGCCCCGGTGGGCGCGCTGATCGGCCTGAGTGTGGAAACCCTGCTCTTGTCGATCCCGGCGTTGGCCTACCTCGTCTACCTGAACCACATCGGCACGGGCGCCATGCTGCGTGCCGGCCTGTTCATCGATGGGTTGTTGATGGGCTCGGCATTTGTCACGGCCCTGCCGCTACTGCTGTTCACTCGCGGCGCGCGCCGTCTTAACCTGGCCACGCTCGGTTTTCTGCAATACATCGCGCCGAGCTGCACTTTCCTGCTGGCGGTATTTCTCTACCGCGAACCATTATCCTGGACCCAGGTGGCGACCTTCATTCTGATCTGGGTCGCCCTTGTGATCTACTCCGTCGATTCGGTTCTTTTTTATCGCCGCAGGGCTGGAATCTATTCTAGTAAAAAATCTCCGCATAGACCTGCGAGCCGCTGAACCGGTCGTCCACCAGCAGGGTCACGTCACTGATCATCTCCTCGTGGCCGGCCAGGTAAAAGTCGTAGCGGCCCGGCGCCAAGTGCCTCTCCAGATAGTGCGTCACATAGCCGCTGAATGCACCGGCGGGCAGCCTGGTCCGTGGCTTGGAAATGCAGGGGACATAAGGTTGCGCCTGTTGGCGGAAGAAGGTTTCGTAGTACAGGTGCTCCGGTGCGGTGGCGCCGTGCAGCAAGCAAAAGCGGAACGTGTGGGTGCGGCAGATGGCGTAAAACGGCGCAATGCCTGTACCGGTGGCCACCAGGATTGCCGGGCGCGATGACGGCCGGTAGGTGAAATAACCCAAGGGGCCGGTAAACCAAAGGGGCGCGCCGGCCTTCAGCCTTGCCAGCCGGGGCGAAACCAGCCCCTGTTCAAAATGCCGGATGCACAAGCGCAACGTCTTCGATTGGGGCGTGGACGCCAGGGAGTAATCCCTTTCGGTGCCTGCATACTGCAAACGCAGCCGCTGGCCCGCCTTGAAGTCAAACCCCGGCGGGCGGCTCAGGATCAACTCAAACGCCTTGGCAGACAATGGGCGCTGCTCGCAAAGTCTGCTGTGAAAACGTGTTGTGACGGGCTTACCGTCGCTTGAGGATGGGTTTACTTCCAAAGAACATCCTGGTGGTTATGGATTTTGTTGCAATAGCGCGCCAGCACAAAGAGATAGTCGGATAGTCGGTTCAGGTAGGCCTGGATGGTTTTCAGGGGGCTTTGCGTTTTCGATGTCTCTTCTTGCAGCGCCAACTGGACCACCCGGCGTTCGGTACGCCGGCAAACGGTGCGGGCCACGTGGGCAAAGGCCGATGACGGGTGCCCGCCGGGCAGGATGAAATTTTTCAGCGGCGTGAGCCTGGCTTCCA
Organism: Desulfobacterales bacterium; assembly: GCA_028282295.1. GTDB lineage: Bacteria > Desulfobacterota > Desulfobacteria > Desulfobacterales > JANQIE01 > JANQIE01. Next base: position 14,007 of record JANQIE010000141.1, read on the forward strand.
GACGATCGATGGCCTGTTCCAAACCGGTGACCATATCGTCGGTAATTTCCGCCAGTGCCGATTGGACGTCGGCTTGGGGTGTGGTGGCCAACCAGGCGCCGATTTGCAGCAGGTTGGTCTGGATCACGCTCAGCTCTTCACGAATTTTTTTGTTCGCATCGGGCAGATAGGCGATGACGACCCCGATCACCGAGTTTAGTTCGTCCGCGTCGCCGTAGGTTTCCACGCGCAGATGGTGTTTTTCGACCCGCTCGCCGCTAAACAGGCTGGTTTTACCGCGATCGCCGCTACGTGTGTAGATTTTCATAACCGACATTTTAAGGCAAAGAAGAAAAAGGGCACATGCATTGCTACTCATTTTAAACCGCGCGTGCCCAAATCAATTGATGGATAATCCGGACTATTGAACCATAAAGATAATTTTTTCGAGCAGGGTGCCGTCACTGCCAACGATCTCCACGCGCCACTCACCGCGCCACTCCGCCTGGATTCGCTTGGAACTGTAGGTGCGATAGTTGACCGACCTGATCGTCAGCGGAACCGACGCCACCTGCTGGTCATTGTAGTACCAATTGTGCAGAATGTCGATGTCCTGCTGGGCACCGACCACGCGCGTAAAACAAAACAGACGCTCTGCATCGCTGGTGAAGACATCACCGGGATCGATTGGTGTGCGGTCGACAATATCGCGGCAAATCGTGGCATCTTCAATGCTGATGACGGTCTCGCTTGCGCTGTCGTCCTGGCCGTAACCGATGGAAGTAAAACCGGTCAGGCTGACTAGCAGACAAAGCGCCAATACCTTTACAGTCTTTTTCATTGCAACCTCCTGGTGAGTGCCCATCCGGAAACAGTAGCTTTGGGCCCAAGTCAAATTCGTGAGAACGCCGACCTGGGGCAAAATCTACTATTTCCGGATGAGCAAGGATTAAGAACAATTTATGGAAACGCCCATGGCGATAAGCCGCGAATTTATGCCACTGATCAAATGCAATAAAATCATTTAGTATCACACAGTTAGACGAAGTGTCAACATCGCGGTGCCGGGCGGCCGGGGTAACCGCATTTAAAAAATCTGGAGCGCCCGTCTGACCAAAACAGTTCAATCTAGTGGGCCGTGCCCACCAACCGGATGATTTCCAGATACGGTTGTCCTGGCCGGTTGACATCCGGCGCCATTGATTGTAAGGTCCATATTTAATTGAGAAAAAATACCTCGATAACCGTTTTTCCAATCTAATTTGGTATGATGCCGAAACGCGCTAAAATAATTCCCATTGCCGCCGGCAAGGGGGGCGTCGGCAAGACGTTCCTGACCGCTAATCTGGCCATCGCCCTGTCACAAGCAGGCCACCGAACCATCGCCGTGGATATGGACCTGGGCAGTTCCAACCTGCACTCGTTTCTAGGAATTGCCAATCGTTATCCCGGAATCGGTGATTATTTGATGGCCAAAAATGCCCGGTTGGAAGAGCTGCTGGTGCCGACCGCGGTAGAGCAACTGGTTTTTCTTCCGGGGGACGGTAAGTCTCCCTTCATGGCCAACATCGCCCATGTGCAGAAAATGAAGCTGATGCAGGCCCTGTCCAGACTGCCGGCCGATTATATTCTGTTGGACCTGGGCGCCGGATCTTCTTTCAATACCCTGGATTACTTCGGCATGGCACCCCAGGGCGTTCTGGTGACGACCGCCGAACCGCCCGCCATTGTCAATATGCTGGTTTTTATGAAGAACTATTTGCTACGGACCATCAACAAGGCGTTCGGCAAGGAACCGGCCCTGGTGAATTGCTTGCGCGAGATATTTAAAAGGCCGATGGAAACGCAAATGGATTCCATCGACACTTTGAAAAAACAGTTGGCCCGCATCGAACCGGACACTGAGCAAAAGATCGTTTCTTTTTGCCGCTCCATCCGGCCGCGTGTCGTTTTTAATTTCGGAGAAGAGCCGGAAGACTTGAAGCTGGCAGCCAAAATCGACAAGAGCCTGCAGGATGTACTCGGTCTCGAAGCCGATTATTTCGGCTTTATTTATTACGATCACCAGATTCGCCGGGCTGTGCGGCGCAACCTGCCTTTTCTGTTGAACTATCGGGATACGGCGGCAGCGGCCGGGATTACCAAAATCGCCGAGCGGATAGACAAATACTGGGACCGCCCCATTAAAGACAGCGCGGGCTTGTTGATGCGTCATGTGCAGCAGGAGTTTGAAAAAAGCAAACAGGCCGAAGCGCAATGACGCCCCTAGTAGTAGTTTCGGCGGCGCGACGCTTTGCCGATCAAAAATCCTACGATGATGACCGCCGCCCCTGCTAAAAACCACCACACCATTTTTTGGGCCGACAAATTGAAGTTCTCCTTTTCAAGTCGCGTCATGGCTGTTTTCAATTCTTTGTTTTGCGCGGTAAGGGTTTGATTGCTTTTTGAAAGTTCGTCCTTGAGACGGACCAGCTCAAGGACGTTTTTAGACTGGTCTTGCAACGTTTTATACTGAGCCGTGAGCTTTCTGAGTTCGTCGGTGGTTTGATCAAGCTGGTCGCCGTAGCTTTGGCGGTTGCTGCGCGCTTGCTGTTGTTCCGTCAGACGCATTTTTTCAGTCGCTTGCAAATTGGTTTTGAGTTCGGTATTTTGCGCTGTGACAGTTGCCAACTTTTTTTGTAACCCGGCCAATTCCCGGTTAAGCCGGGCGATCATGATCGCCTTGGGCGGCTCGGTCACGATGTAGCGTGCCGGCACCCACCCTTCGATACCCTGCCGGGTGCGCACACGCAGATAGTTCTTGTCCTGCTCCAATACCTCCAGGGGCGTGTTCGACCGCAGGGTCGTCAACACCTTGAAACCGGCCCCCTGACCCTCGCGTAGCGTGATAACCAATACATCGGAGACATAGCGGGTGTCCGCATAAACCCGTGCCGGCAAGATCACGGCGAATATGAGGATGAGGCTCACCCCGAACCGGGTAAATTCTCGGGAACAATTGACAATCATTGTTTCTCCTTATAAAACGCGCCGAGTCGGCAAACGCGCCCAGTTGGCCGTTGCGGGCGACAGCATTTTTTTTGTAAGCGGTAGTTTATTTTTTATATTAATAATATCTTATAATGTCAAATATATAGATCGTTTTTTATAAAAAAGTGGACACTGGCCGCGATTTGTCACAAATCGGCACGGTGTCCGGTTTCCCAACAGCCTACAGGTAGCCCATATGACCTTTGCAAATCATGATATTCATATACATGTGCCGTTCCAATTGTTGCGCGGCACCTATCTGCCCCTGATGATCGACCGGCGGTTCAATCCGGAAATATCCCTGACCGGCGAAGACCTCGACTCTTTGTCCGTTGCCGAATTTAAACCGATTGCCGATCAACTGCAACAACACCGGCTAAAATGTCGCCTGCACGCGCCTTTCATCGATCTGTCACCCGGCTCGCCCGATCCTGCCGTGTGGGCGCTCACCCGGCAGCGGTTTCAGCAGGTTATCGACCTGGTCCACCTGTTTGAGCCCGAATCGGTGGTCTGTCATGCCAACTATGAGGCGCAACGCTATGGGTTTATTGGCGACGTCTGGTTGGAAAACAGTGTCAAGCTGTGGTCCTGGCTGGCCGCCGAGTTGACCGACCGCGACATTCGATTGATGCTGGAAAACGTTTACGAGCAGGGGCCTGGAGAGTTGTTGCCCTTGTTCGAACGGCTTGCGCCCCATGATGTTGAATTCTGTTTTGACGTGGGTCACCAAAATGCGTTCAGTGCCACCGGCATACGTGAGTGGCTGCGCGCTTTGGGTGCCTATCTGGGACAATTGCACTTGCATGATAACCATGGCGACCAGGATGACCATATCGGCCTGGGGCAGGGGACTGTCGAGCTTGCGACCTTGTTCGAGGTATTGAAAACAAGAGACGCGGCCCCGCCCTTGATAACGTTGGAAGTCCACACGCTCGAAGGCTTGGAGGCGAGTATCGCGTATTTGAATACGCTCTGGCCGTGGTAACCTGGCGGGTTGCACGGCCCGTGTCCCGGTGTAACCGGCAACCGGCCGGTCTCTTGCCGTCGCTGTGATGCGGCCGTTGCTTCCAATAGTCTAAATGCTTAGATTAAACCAAAGCCGGTTACCGCAATTCTGCCCAAACAGGCTGTCCGCAGCTTTGCTTGTCTGTGTCCGTATCGCAAATCCGATGCCCGTCCGCCAAAGGGCCTAAAATGCCTCCCACGGCGCTCCCATGTGGGTAACCGTGATAGTGTAACGCGATACAATGTATCGGGATCTTTAATTTGGACGAGTTCATCTGCAAGTAGCGACTGTCGCCCGGATTCGATATTTGCCGGTGGACGCCAGGACAAAGGAGGACAACCATGCGGGTCACCATTCAACGAATTTTATGCACCGTCGATTTTTCCGATTTTTCCAGGAACACCGTTCAATACGGTATGGCATTGGCGCAGGAATTCGATGCCGAACTGTTCCTGAGCCATATTATCGAAATACCCGCCTCCGGATTTTACGGCGATATTCATATCGATCCGGTTGAACAGCAAAACAGTATCATGGAATACGCCGTTGGAAAATTCCGTGAGTGGGTGGGAACCTCGCCGGTCTATTGGGAACCGGTCATCACCTCCGGGCACACCGCCGATGAAATTGCCCGCCAGGCGTCGCAGTTGGAGATCGATTTGGTGATCGCGGCCACCCATGGCCGGTCAGGATTAAAGCGCCTGCTCATCGGTTCGGTCACCGAGCGGATGATGCGCACGCTGCCATGCCCCTTGCTGGTGTTGCGCAGTCCGGAAAAGGATGCCGCCCATGTTGCGGCGCAGACCTTCCGATTGCAGCGGATTCTGGTGGGCTGCGACTTTTCCAGCGACTCGCAACTGGCCTTGCAACACGGTTTGCGTCTGGCCCAGGAATTTCAGTCCGAACTTTACCTGGCCCATGTCATCGAACCACCGACCTATGATGATTTTGAAGAGTCCGCTTCCGATCTGGCCACCCAATCCTACCCGGAATTACGTCGCCGTCTGACCCGGCACCTTCAGGAACTGATCCCCACCGATGCCGGCAATTGGTGCCGTCCCCACATGGTGCTCCTGGACGGTCAATCCCATGATGAATTGAATCATTATGCCGAGCTGCATGAAATGGATTTGATCGTTTTGGGCGTTCGGGGCAAGTCCCTGGTGGAGAATCTGTTTTTGGGATCGACCACGGACCGGGTGATCCGCAAGGCGCCCTGTCCGGTGTTGGCCGTCAGGCCACGGGTGCGCGGGTTTTAAACCCGCGCGGGCGGCGTCCGAACGAAGGGGCACATCAGGTTTTGAGCGCCACCAGTGATGCCAGCGGCCCTGGCTCGTTTTCGCGCCCATGGGGCAGTTCGCGGTAGTAGATAATTTGCAGTCCTAAAAAAGCGTGGAGCAGTTCATTGGGCCGCAGCAGGTAATCCCGGCAGGACGGTTGAAACGTTGCAACGGTGGGATCTTCCAGGTAGGTTTCGAAAATCAGCATACCGCCGGGTGTCAAGCCTTCAACAATGTAAGGAAACAAACGGCGGTTTAAATAGCGGATGTTGGCGATCAGAGTATAACGGCCCCCGGCGATGTTGAAATGATCCAAATCGGCGCAAACCGCATTTATTTGTGGATGTTGGGCAGCAAACCCCCTGAGCGCCGCATCGGAAATATCCACCGCATCCACGGCGAAACCCAATCCGGCCAGGTGCAGCGCGTTGGCCCCCGTGCCGGTGGCAATGTCGAAGGCACGGCCTTTGCGGGCCAGAGGGGCGAAGCGTCGCAACAATTCGCAGGCCGCGCTACGATGGTGTTTCTGCCGATGTTTGGTGTTCCAGCGTTCACGGTCGGTTTGCATGATAAAGCGCTCTGGTCCGTTGGATTGCTTGGTTTCTATTCGTGGCGGCCGGTGGCCGCTGTCAACGTGGGCTGCTCGCCAAACGCATAGCAGCAATGCAGTAGCCGCCGCGTGGCCGGGTTCACCGGCAGTGCTTTTAGCATGGCGGCATCGACCCACAAGGCCGCCGTTGCGTCATCCCCGGCAGCGAGTTCCCCGCTGACATAGTCGGCTGCCAAGTCGATGATCACATAGTGAAAGCGAATCCGGCCGTGATCATCCCGCTCGATCATATCAAACGTGTACACCGGGTCCTTGGCCCGGATCACAATGCCGGTTTCCTCGAGGATTTCGCGTTCGGCCGCCTGTTGCAGGGATTCACCCAGTTGCACGCTGCCCCCTGGAATGGCCCATAACGCCCGGGCCGGCGGTTTGGCACGTTTGACCAGCAACACGCCATCGTTGTGAAACACGACAGCGCCCACAGCCACACAAGGGGCGGGTGGATAAACCGTTGTGATATCTGATTTGCTTGCGGACATTGCAGATGCTATTTCCGGCGGGACCCTGAAAAGCGGGCGACAAGGTCTTTAAAAAAGGCGTCATCCATGACCAGGGCAAAGCGCCGGCCCTGTTTACTGGTTTCTTTATAGTGCGCGAGGCAGGCCTCGACAATGGCAAAAGTGGCGTCAGCATCGTATATCCCCGGCATCTCGCGCGCCAATTGCGGATGACGGCCGAGTTTACCGCCCAACTGCACGCGATACCCCGTCTGATGCGCTTCCAGGGTTCCGGTCGGGCAAACCGGCAGGCACAGGCCACAGTGCAAACACGCCGCAAAATCGATCCGGGGTCCGTCATCATCCAGGTGGATTGCGTTCTCCTTGCACGCCTCGACACAGTCGCCGCACTGGCTGCACGCCTTGTGGCCGGCGCGCGGCATGCACGCGCCAATGATGCCGATATCTTTGATTTGCGGCTGGCTGCACGCATTGGGACAGTCGGCCAGCGTCACCCGGAATTCATGGTGAAACTTCAAGTCGCCCGTCACTTGTGATTTCAGAAAACCGAGCAGACCGGCTTGTTTGAACAACTCTTCGATTCGCTCCAGGAGCCGGTCGCCGGGATTGGCGCGATTGGGGCAACCGCCGGGCCCGAAGCAGGTGTCGATCTGGTAGCCCTTGATCTCCTTGCTCATGTTGGCCAGGTAGCGCGCTTGGGTGGTTTTCACGTCGGCAAGCGTGATCGTTGCCTTGCCTGCCGCCTGCGCTTCGTTTTCAACCCGGGCGCGGACCTTTTTACGTACAAAAAAAGGGACTTTCTTTACCGCTTCATCCGCCTCCGCTGTCCATTTCATAGTGTCGTTCACCAGATTTTAAATATATAATCAATGTCATTAACTTAAGCCGTTCATACGGTCAACGCGATTGAGTTGTCAGTTATCAGTTGTCAGTGTTCAGTCAGTGTCATTAACTTAAGGCCGTGACTCAGGGCTTTTGCCTGTCGCCGGCAATTGTAAACGCCCTTACGTTGCTCCGGGCCGCCGGAACGAGCAATTGTCGCATTTAGGGACATTTCCTGGATTCCCGCCTGCGCGGGAATGACGCCTAAACACGACAGGGTAAAACCTACTTCGTCATTCCCGTGCAGGCGGGAATCCAGAAGATATCGCAAAGATGCCTGAGTGTTGTTGTCAGGTTTCGACATGCAATTGTGCTCAACGACGCTACAGGCACGCAACTTTCCGCAGCTTCCCACGCCCCATGACCGTCTACTTGCGCAACAGCCACAAAATCACCGTAATTACCAGGCTGACGATGATCATGGTGGTGATGGGAAAAAAGACTTTCAGACCGGGTTTGTCGACAACAATATCGCCGGGCAGCCGCCCTAACGGCAGTTTGCTCAGCCAGGGCCAGAACAGACCGGCGGCCACCAGCAAAAAACCGATGATGATAAGGATGCGTTGCATGCGCTCAACCTTTGACCATGATCTTCTTACAGTCAGGTCGACAACGTTTTGATCAACTGCCCAAGATAAAAACGGGCATGACTGATCGGCGCCGCCATGTTGGCCCGGTGGTTGGCCAGGATACCGCTCAGGCTGCCCTCGGTGATGATCCAGGGCTGGATGTGGGATGCGTGCCTGCACGACTCAATGGCATGATGCAGCAAATCCTCCCCATGGCGGGACTTGAGAATCGCGATGAAATCATGATGAACCGCCTCCAGGATTATGGCCATTGTGCTGGCAACGCCTTGCGAATAGTAGAAATAATCGTCGGCCTGAAAAAAGGAAACCTCCTCGCCGTTTTCCTCTTTTGATTTCACCAGATTCTCATCACAGCTTCCCAGCAGGTTTTCGTAGGCGCGCAACAGGGGAATCAAATTGTCCGCCCGGGTGTAGAAATTGGCATTGCCTTTTTCCAGCTTTTCCAGATAGTGCCGCCATTCCTCCAGACCGTCACTGTATTTCGATTCCGGCGACGGAAACCAGTATTTGTCCGCCTTGATCATAAACCAGTTCATGGCGTTTTCCAGGTTGGGATCGAATGAGTCGGTGCTGCCGGTGCGTGAAATCCGTTCCGCCAGAATAATCGCCGTGCGGCGGGTCACCTCCAGGACGCCGAGCTGAAAATTGTTCACATTGTCCGAAAAATTCAGGATGTCGTTGGGGCGCCACTGCCAGAAACGCTCTTCCAGTTCATAGTGCAACGGTTTGATTACCGCCTCCACAAAGGCGACGCCTTTGGCCCGGTGGACGGTCGCCGGGGCCGCGGCGTGCGCATCCGCGGCCGGTGCATGGGCGGTATCTTCAGTGGGGGGGGCCACGGGCACATGTTTCGGGAGGGCGCGTTCCGCTTCAGGTGTCGGCAGATGCGTCGCCGGCTCCGTGGCCGCCGGTTCGTGGTCCGGCAAATCCTGCGCCTTTGCCCCGGCCGCTACATGTTCGGTTGCCTCCGGTTGGCTGCCTTTGTGCGCCGTATCTTCCGGTGCCACTTCTTCGGCTGGGTGCGCCGATTCTTCCGACACGATCTCTGGACGGGCCTGTTCCGTGGACTGGGGCAGGGGCGCGGCAGTATGCGTGTCTTCCCCGGACGTTGCTGCCGCCGGGGAAGTCCCGGCATCAGCGACAACCTTGTCGCCGGTCGTATCCGAATCCGCTTGCGCCGCCGGCGCATCATTTTCGGCGACTGATTTATCCAGGCCCATTTCCTTCTTGATAACACTGATGCCCCACAACGTTGCGATGAAGATCACAAGAAAAACAATCGTCGCCTTGTTAATCAGTTTACCCGCGCCTTTGTGTTGTTTGTCGTTTCCGGTTGAAGTGGAAGTACTGTTCTCCATCGCGCACTCCTTTTATGGATGGACATTAGGTAGATTCGGCTTTGCAATCAGCTCTTGCGCAGTTTGCGGCTGTCGCCCACCCGCAGGGTGACGTGGATACTGTCGAAATACTCGATCAAGGGGATCAGAAATTTGCGCGACACCCCGGCGATCTCCTTGAACTGCGGTGTGGTCATATCTTCGTGGGCCTTTAAAAAAGCGACCGTTTTCTGTTTGAGCTGATCCACGGCAGCCGCGTCAAAATAAAGCTCATCCTTGACCTTGATGATCCTGCCTTCCTTGGTCAGCAACATCAGCACCTGCCAGGTGGCATCATAATCCAGATCCAGCCTTTTTACCAGATCCTTGAAAAAAGGCGGTTGTAGACCATTATCCTGATAAGCTTCAAGCAAAAGGTGTTTGACCTTGGTCTGGTCCGCGGCGAGTGAAACCTTGTGATCGCTCAGCCGAATCGTATCCTCTTCGGCCACGATCCGCTTGTCTTTGACCAGTTGACCAATGGTCAAAGTGAATAATTTGGTATCCACCGCCGGTCCCAGGCGTGAATTCAGTTCTTCTTTGGGCATACCGGCCTTAAGCGGAAACGTCTTGTGGTATTCGGCCAGCACGCCGCAGGCCGATTCGCGCACCTGGGTTAAAATGTCACCGTGCAGATAGCGCCGTTGCTCCTTGTCGGTCAGCGTCAGGCGTCTTTTGGAAGTCAACCCCTGCAGCGCCTGATCCAGCTTTTTTTCGGCAAGATTGCTCATCAGGACCAGTTCCTTGAACCGCACCCCTTGCAAACCGGCCGCCTTGGCGTGCACGCTGATGAGCGCATCGGCCGGGCTGTCCGCCAGCCCATCGATCATCGCCAGCACCTCGGGCGTAAAGCGCTTGTGTTTGCGTGGAATCGGATTTAGAACCTTGCCGCCGCCAATGGTGCGAATGGGCGAATAACTTCGAATGACATAGTGGTCGCCGCGGACCAGAGCCACCGGTGTGTCGAGCCTTAGCTGCGCCGGCGCGGATTCACCGGGCGGCAGCTCGTCCTTGTCGAGCAGAATCAGGACACCGAGAATTTCACTGGTGCCGGCATGGAACCGGATACGCGTGCGGTTTTTGATCGGTTTCTTGCTGCTCGGTAAGTAACGAAAAGTAACATCCAGCATGTAGGACGGGATCAGCGCATCCTGGTTGGAGACCACCTCGCCCCGCTGCACTGCCGATTTCTCGATCCCCTGAAAATTGATCGCCGTGCGCAAGCCGGCCGCCGCCTCTGCCACGCTTTCGTTGTGGACCTGGATCCCGCGAACCTTTGACGTGACACCCGACGGAAAAATGGTTACACTGTCCCCTACCATCACGCGACCGGCAATCAAGGTGCCGGTGATCACCGTGCCGAACCCCTTCATCGTGAACACCCGATCCACCGGCAGGCGAAACAGACCGGCCGGCGTCCTTTCCGGCACCTCCCGGCACAACGTGTCCAGCGTGCGGATAAACTCATCGACCCCCTCACCGGTGGTCGCGGAAACCGGCACCACCGGACGGTTTTCCAGGAATGTTCCTTGCGTGAACCCCTCAACATCGTCCCGGACCAGTTCCAACCACTCCTCGTCCACCAGATCGGTCTTGGTTAAAACCACCATACCGTATTGAATGTCGAGCAAAGAGCAGATTTCCATGTGCTCGCGGGTTTGGGGCATCACCCCTTCGTCGGCGGCAATCACCATCGCCACCAGATCGATGCCGGTGGCGCCGGCCACCATGTTTTTAACAAACCGCTCATGACCCGGCACATCCACAATACCCACATGCTGCCCACTGGGCAGGTCCAGACCGGCAAACCCCAGCTCGATGGTAATCCCGCGCTCCTGCTCTTCCTTTAGACGGTCGGTATTCGTACCGGTGACCGCCTTGATCAGCGAGGTCTTGCCATGGTCGATATGTCCGGCCGTACCGAGGATAATCTGTTTCACAGAGCTGCTCTCATCTGTAAGTTATTCAAATCAAAAAGCTTTGTTCTCATGGTCGTCTTCGCTGCAAATGGACGTTCACTGCCCAGAGCGCCGGTTGCGAAAATACTCCGCCACATACGCCATTCCGACCATGAAAATGACCAGCCCGGCGACAATATCAAAACGAATCGCGTGAAAAAAAATGCGCGAAATGACGACCCCGAAAACAATGCCGATGATGACCCTGATCACTAAAATCTGGACTTGGTTCACAATACCATCCTCAAACAAGCGCAAACTGTGTCGGCGACTATAAAAAAACCAGCACAGGACCATAGCCCCGGCGAATAACCCCGCCAACCGATTTTTCAATTGTGGTCCCTTTGGTGGGAAATGCTTGTGTGTAAAAGCGTAAAGAACTGAAATCATATATAAGTTCAAAATAGGGGTCAATAGTCAATAAATCTCACCCATCCGGTAAAAATCCCTTGCAAGCAGAGCAGTTATTTGTTAGTGACAAAAATTCCATTTTACGGTGGGTGTAGCTCAGTTGGTAGAGCACTTGGTTGTGGCCCAAGTGGTCGTGGGTTCAAGTCCCATCACTCACCCCATCAAACAACAAAGACCATTACCATTCAAAAAAGGTAATGGTCTTGGCATTTGCGCGCCCGTAGCTCAGCTGGATAGAGCGCCGGACTTCGAATCCGTAGGCCGGGGGTTCGAATCCCTCCGGGCGTGCCAAAATATAAAAAGGGTTACAGAGATTCTGTAACCCTTTTTTTAGTGGAAAATCCCATTTAGGGGTCGATGCTTGCGATTCAATGAGCGAACAAGGCATTAAAGATGCGGCTACAAGCTGAGCATTACCCGCGTTGCAGACAATTGGGCATCCAGTTCATCCATTGCATATATATAAGCGGGAATGCCTAAATCATTGATTAAGTCATCAATTGGAATGCCATTTATGTCTCCCTGATTGCGATATAGGGCCTCTAAAACGTCTTGGACAGTTTTTTTTGTTTGGGTCCCTCCTTGATCATCCCCAAGCCAAATTAGCCGGGTTTGACGGTAGATATCTTGTAAAAGATTACGCATGCCGGGAGAATCAATCGTGGCGTCGAAATGCCCCCCCCGGCGAATGATATTCATCCCGGCCTCCGAATATTCTCCTAAGTACTTCTGCAAGGCATGGCGCGTTTCATGCAAAATTATATTTAGAAATTTTGTGGGACTATTCCTAAGGGCTTCACTTAAAAGCAAGTGATGGGTTGCCGGATCAAAATATCCGCTGACACCAGCAGGCAGGTCATTAAATACGACGCCGCGAATCATCCGCCCATTCAGGTTTATCATTGCGGGATCGGGAAGTCCATTGCGCCGTAAAGCCGCCATTGTGCTGTTTTCAATAAGTTGGACTGTTATTTGGACAATATTTTGGGATGCAATATCTATCGTGTTTTTAGTTTGCGGAGTGACTGGCAGGCTGTTAGCGTGCCTTATGGCATTAATCGATCTTTGTAGCATCTGATTGCCCCGAATGCCTTGAGCTGTCATTGACTCTAAATCATCGCTGAATCTCTTAAATTCGGTAAAATAAAGCGACTGCGTGTCAATCATTCTCACAAACTGTTGAAGTTCCGCGCTGGTCGCACCGTCGAATTGCAACGCTTTACCCCATAAATTGTTAAAGCTGTACAAGTCAACCGGATCTTGTGAATCCGGCCATTTGGGCTGCACGGAGACCAGTTCATAGAACTTTAGTAATTGTGTTTCATCCATTGAATCAGCACCTTCAAGGTACCCTTTACGCCATAAAACATCACTCAAATCCGCCTTGAGCTCCAATGGTATAAGATCATTGGGAAAGTGATCCTTCAACGCATCCATTCGTTCGAACAAATACCGAACAGTTGCCCCCTCATCGGGACTGATGTGTCGAGAGGGCAGACTGCCCACGCTATTTAAATGGGTCATGTAAACCAACAAATCCTGTGCCTCCGGTGTCAACGCCGTATTCATCGGCAGACGGGGATTGCCGCCCTGAATCGTTGGC
>JANQIE010000142.1 GCA_028282295.1 Desulfobacterales bacterium
CCATCCGGAAATAGCATCTTTTGGCCCATGCCGGCGTTCTCACGAATTTGAAATCCTCGACGTAGCCTTGCTACGCCTGCGGTTTCAAATTCGCTGCGGCCTTGGCCTGGGCCAAAATCTACTATTTCCGGATGGACACTAGCGTAGTAAATGAATAAAAATTGGATAACTGCATTTTTTTAATTTGGAATTTATTTACGTGTCATTCTACCACACCATAGAAAAATACCGCGACTTTGATTTCGACGAGTTCTTCGCCGAGGTCACTCCTGCTGCCATTGAGCGGGCGCTGGCCGCGGAAAAGCCGACCGCGCGTGACTTTCTGGCGTTGTTGAGCCCGGCCGCCGCCGCGTATATTGAGCCGATGGCTCAAAAGGCGCAGCAATTGACAGTGCAATACTTCGGTCGCACCATCCAGTTGTTCATTCCGCTGTACATTTCCAATTACTGCACCAACGAATGTATTTACTGCGGCTTCAACCGCGCTCACAGGATTGAACGTGCCAAGCTGACCCTGGAAGACATCGAGCGCGAAGCCGGGGCCATTGCCGCGAGCGGGATGCGGCATCTGTTGTTGCTCACCGGCGAGGCGCGGGAGGTGACCCCGCCAGATTACCTGGAGGAGGTGGTGCGCCTGCTGAAGACATATTTTGCTTCGGTGGCCATCGAAATGTTTCCCATGGCAACGGGTGAGTACCGGCGGTTGAAGGCGGCCGGGGTGGACGGACTGACCCTGTACCAGGAGGTGTATGACGAAAAGATCTACCACCGGGTGCACAAGGCCGGCAGGAAAACCGACTACCGCTATCGCCTGGACGCCCCCCAGCGCGGAGCCGAGGCCGGGCTGCGCATGGTCAACATCGGTCCGCTGGTCGGTCTGGGGGAAAAACGGCGCGAAGCGTTTCTGGCCGGCATGCACGCCAAATACTTGCATGACAAGTTCCTGGAGACGGAAATCAGCCTGTCGCTGCCGCGCATCAATCCGGCCGAGGGCGGTTACCGGCCGGCCCATCCGGTGGATGACAAAACCTTTGTGCAGTTTATCACGGCCCTGCGTCTGTTTATTCCGCGTGCCGGCATCACCGTGTCGACGCGCGAACGGGCCGCCTTGCGCGATCGGTTGATGCATCTGGGGGCGACCCGCTTTTCCGCCGGGTCGTGCACCGGTGTGGGCGGTTACGCCGCCGATACGCAGGCGCACACCCCGCAATTTGAAATCACCGATGAACGCAGTATCGACGAGGTGGTGCAAGCCATTCGGGACCAAGGTTACCAGCCGGTTTACAAAGATTGGGATTTGATCCAATGACAACGACCAAACCGATTTTGCCTGCGGGGATATACGGCATCACGGCCGAGAAGTTCTCCCGTGGCCGGGACAATATTGAAGTGGTGCAAGCCATGATCGCCGGCGGCGTCAGGGTGATCCAGTACCGGGAGAAAAAACACCGTAAAGCCGCACGGGACATGCTTGCCGAATGCCGCAGGATTCGTGCCTTGACCCGCAAGGCCGGTGTTGTCTTCATTGTGAATGACGAGGTTGATATCGCCCTGCTGGTCGATGCCGACGGGGTGCATGTGGGGCAGGACGACCTGCCGGTGCCGGAGGTCCGCCGGTTGCTCGGCCCGGACAAAATCATCGGCCTGTCGACCCATTCGCCCGAACAGCTTCGCCAGGCCGAGGCTCTCGGCGCGGATTATATCGGCGTCGGCCCGATTTACGCCACCCAGACCAAAGAAGATGTTTGTGCGCCGGTCGGTTTTGACTACCTGGACTACGCCGTAAAAAACGCTGTGCTGCCCTTTGTGGCCATCGGCGGCATCAAGTTGCACAACATCGACGCGATCGTGAAACGGGGCGCACGGACCATTTGCCTGGTGACGGAGATTGTCGGAGCAAAGGATATTGCCCGGATGGTGACGGAATTGAATCGGGCAATAATTTGAAACTGGAAATTTGAAATTGGCAATTTCCAATTTCCAACACAAAGGAGTAAATCAACATGTCAACGTATACAACCCAAATGGATGCCGCTCAAAAAGGGATTCTTACCGACCAGATGAAGCAGGTGTTGAGCGAGGAAAGGATCGCCGAAGATCTTCTGGTCGAGCGGGTGGCCAACGGCCGCATTGCGATTCCTGCCAATAAAAAGCACACCTGCCTGAAGGCCAAGGGTGTGGGGGAAGGCCTGGCTACCAAGATCAACGTCAATCTAGGCGTATCCGAGGACTGTTGCAATCTCGACCTGGAGATCGAGAAGGTTAAAAAAGCGATCGCGCTGAAAGCCGATGCAATCATGGACTTGAGCACCTTTGGCGACACGCGCGCCTTTCGCCGCCGTGTGGTTGAGATCAGCCCGGTCATGATCGGCACGGTGCCGGTCTATGATGCGGTGGCGCGCTACGGTAAGGCCGTGCCGCAGATTACGGTGGACGATTTCTTCGATGTCATCAGGATGCACGCACAAGACGGGGTCGATTTCATGACCATCCATGCCGGCTTGAACCGGGCGGCGGTGGAGCGGATTCGCAAGAGCCCGCGCTTGACCCATGTGGTCAGCCGCGGCGGTTCGCTGCTGTTGCACTGGATGGAGGCCAACGACTGCGAAAACCCGTTTTACGAACATTTCGACCGGCTGCTGGAAATTTGCCAGGAATATGATGTGACCCTGAGCCTGGGGGATGGGCTGCGGCCGGGGTGCCTGCAGGACGCCACCGATGCGGCCCAGATTCAGGAGTTGATCATTCTGGGCGAGTTGACCCAACAGGCCTGGCAGGCTAGGGTGCAGGTGATGATCGAGGGGCCGGGGCATGTGCCGCTGAACGAAGTGGTGGCCAACATGCAGTTGGAGAAGAAATTGTGTCATGGCGCCCCCTTCTATGTCCTGGGGCCGATCGTGACCGATGTGGCCCCTGGTTACGATCATATTACTTCGGCCATCGGTGGTGCCATCGCGGCCTCGTGCGGCGCTGACTTTTTGTGTTATGTCACGCCGGCTGAGCATCTGCGGCTGCCGGATCTGGACGACATGAAGCAGGGGATTGTGGCGGCCCGGATTGCGGCCCATGCCGCCGATGTGGCTAAGGGGATTCCCGGCGCCATCGACTGGGACAACGCCATGAGCAAGGCCCGCAAGGAACTGGATTGGACGCGCATGTTCGAGTTGGCCATGGACCCGGAAAAGGCCCGTGCCTATCGTGAGTCCTCCAAGCCGATTGATGAACAGGTCTGCACCATGTGCGGCGATTTGTGTGCCGTCAAGCGGAGCCGGGAAATCCTTGAAGGCCGGTAGACCGTGTTGCGCCTGGGGCGGAAAGGGTGACATCGTAACGTGAAGGCGGCGTCCGGCGGCATTTATGTTCATATTCCTTTTTGTTTGCGCAAGTGCGTTTACTGCGATTTTTATTCCACCACCGACCTCGGGCGCCGGGATGTTTTTCTTGAGGCGCTGGACCGGGAAATTCGGCTAACCGCGCAACCGGCGGTCGGATTCGATACGCTTTACTTCGGCGGCGGCACGCCGTCACTGCTGGAGCCGGATCAGGTGCACCGCATCATCGCCGCTGTCCGGTCCCGGTTCAATTTGTCCGACACGGCGGAAATCACTTTGGAAGTGAATCCGGGGACCGTTGATGCCGATAAATTGGCCGCGTTGCGGCGAATCGGCGTCAACCGGCTCAACATCGGGGTTCAATCTTTGCAGGATGGGCACCTGACGACCCTGGGCCGCGTGCACACTGCTGAACAGGCCGCGGCCGCGATACAAGGCGCCCGCCGGGCCGGGTTTGACAATCTGGGGCTGGATTTGATCTACGGCCTGCCGGGCCAAACCATGGCGGCGTTGGATAGTGACCTGGACCGGCTGCTGGCGTTTGAGCCGGAGCATCTTTCCTGTTATCTGCTCACCTATGAGGACGGCACTGCCCTGCAGCAACGGCGGGCGGCCGGTGTTGTCCAACCGCTGGGCGACGCGCTGGTGGCCGATATGTTCCTGACGGTGGCGACCCGC
This sequence comes from Desulfobacterales bacterium, assembly GCA_028282295.1. Classification (GTDB taxonomy): domain Bacteria; phylum Desulfobacterota; class Desulfobacteria; order Desulfobacterales; family JANQIE01; genus JANQIE01. The sequence continues at coordinate 4,011 of JANQIE010000142.1, forward strand.
CTGAAGGCTGCCGGGTACGATCACTACGAGATATCGAATTTTGCCAGGGACCGCGCCGGCCAAGGCGGCGGCTTCCTTTATACTTCCCGCCACAACTGTAAGTACTGGTCTTTTGCGCCCTATATCGGTTTCGGACCGGCGGCCCATTCTTTTTTAGGGCGCAAGCGTTTCTGGAACCATGCCGCGCTTGAGCCGTATCTTTGCGCCCTGGCGCAGGACCGGCTGCCGGTTGCCGGTTCGGAGCAGTTGAATTCCCGTCAGCTGATGACCGAAGCGGTTTACCTGGGGTTGCGGCAGGCGGCCGGGATCGCTACGGCGGTGTTTCTGGATCGTTTTGGTGTCGATCTTGTAACGGTCTGTAGGGAGAACATCCGCATGTTCGAAGCGCAGGGCTGGATGAGACTGGCGAACGGAAGCGTGTACCTGACACCTGCCGGGATGTTGTATCTGGATAGTATTGCGGCCCAACTGATTCAAGATCTCGGCTAGTGCCCGCAGGGCAATTGACTTTGGAACTTTGGAGAGCAAAAAAGGTTTGTAATCGTTTTGATTCTGGATCCCGGCTTTCGCCGGGGTGACGCGAATAAGGTACCACTTTTGTCACCCCGGCGAAAGCCGGGGTCCAGAATCAAAACGATAATAACCTTTTGCGGTTATCCATAAAATCTATGTGCATTCCAACTGCGGTTTCAAATTCGCTACGGCCCTGGCCTAAACCAAAATCTGCGCTTTCCGGATTGGCACCAGTTGGTAGCGGCGTGCAGGGGCGGCCATGCCGGCCGCTCCCGTGTGTGGTGTATGGGGTTGCGAAGCGCCATCCATCCGGTACCGTTTATAATCAGGTGGTCGAACGCGACATTGGAGCCGTTAGCGTCCGGCCACGGCATTTTCCAGCCATTCAAAGGCGACGGTGTTTGATTTCTCGCCCCTTGGGGTCCTGGCAGACAAAGCGGCCTTTGATTAGATAGTGCGGCCGGATTTCTTCCTGCTTTTTGGATGCGGCTTTTAGGTAGTATACCAGTTCGACCTGGTCGACCAGTACTTGTTCGACAATACCGCCGCCCGAGCGCAACAGGGTTCTGGGTCTGCCGTATTCGATATACCGCGCAACCGCTTTCTGGGGATCGATAAGCTTCACGGGCCGTGCTGCTTTATGGCTGCGCAGGGTGTCGATGTAACCGACGATCCGCTCTTCACTGCCGAACAGAACACTGACTTTGGCGCCGGGGCCGTAGGTGTTGATGCCGTCGATGGTGTAGCCGTAATGAACCGCTGCGCCGACGACTTTGCGTCCGACCACTTTGCCGGCAGCCACGTCATATTCTTCGAGAGTGGCAAAGGAGACGTCGCGCTGATACAGTGCGTTTTTAGCAAGTGCCCATCCGGAAAAAGCAGCTTTTGGTTCAGGCCAGGGCCGCAGCCCAATTGCGACCGCAGGCGTAGCAAGGCTGCGTCGAGGATCGCAATTGGGCGAAAACACGGGCCTGGACCCAAAGATGCTATTTCCGGACGGGCACTAATTAAAGTTTGCAATCTATTTACCGATACTAATTGTCAGTGAGGTGACTGCTAAAATCCAACCACTGGGAATTAATGGAGGTGTCTATGAACAGAAGTTTGGTTTTGATTTTAACCTGTATCTTTTCAAGTGTGCTGGCAGGTGGTGCGCTGGCTGGTCCGGCTGAAAATATAGCTTTTATGACTGAGCAATATCCACCGTACAATTTTGAGCAAAATGGCAAGGCATCCGGCATTGCGGTTGACTTGCTGGACGCGGTCTTCAAGCAGATGGGCGCCGCCAAGACCGTTGCGGATATCAGGGTGCTGCCATGGGCCAACGGCTACAAAAAAGTGCAGAACGACCAGAACACCTGTCTTTTCTCCATGACCCGTACCGATGCGCGTGAAGCGCTGTTCAAGTGGGTGGGTCCGATTGCCTCCACCCGGGTTGTCCTCATGGCCCGCAAAGATAAAAATATCAAAATCGAAAGCACGGATGATATCAAGAAGTACAAGATCGGCGTGATTAACGCCGACATTGGTGAACAGTTGTTGCTGGAAGCCGGGATTCCCAAAGGAAAACTGCAGGGGACAGCCAAAACCCTTACCAATATCAAAAAACTGGAAAAAGGACGCATCGACCTTTTGTCTTATGGTGAGCATGTCACCAAGTGGGAGATGAAAAACTCCGGCTTTAACCCGGAAAAGTTCGAAACGGTCCACGCGCTTACGGAAGGCGACCTGTATTTCGCGTTCCACAAGAGCACGCCGGATTCGATCCTCCAGGAATTTCAAACCGCCCTGGACACGGTGAAAAGCAACGGCACTTACGGCAAAATTATGGATAAGTATCTGCGTTAGCAATTTTGCAGCAAAGTTTCATACGCTGGATCGGGTTGGGTGTCGACGCCCGGGGCAAGTCGCCCCGGGCGTCGGCCCCGTTAGAAAACGCCTATTCGGAAATAGCTTCTTTTACTTGTATTGATGCGTGATCTGTTGCATTGGGCGTCAAGTTTGAATCTTTGATATATTTTGTTGTTCCTGCGTTTCAAACTGCCGCCCCGCCATGGTTGCGCACAAAAGCCTCTATTTCCGAAGGGACACTGGAGAGGCGGCCATGTTGAGCATCAAAAGCAATATTCAGTTCAGGATGACAATCATACTGGTAGCGGTTACGACCGGTATAATGACCTTGTTCGGGGTGTACCAGTATCGGAGTGTCAAAACGGAATCGGTGGCGGACATGCAACAGTTGATGGTCGTGACCGGGGAAAGGCTCTCCAACCAGCTTGTTATACCATTGTGGGATATGGATAACGAGGTGCTGAAAAAAACACTGCAGACTGAAATCGCGGAAAAACGCGTTCATACGATTCTGGTTTTTGAAGGTGAAAAAAACAAATTTTTATCCGGTATCACCCGCGATGCCGATTGGAAGCCGGTAGCGGCCAAAGAGGCACCTCACGGCGATTTTTTTACCATTTCCCGGGATATCGTGCGTGAAAAAGAAAAACTCGGCCGGGTGACTGTTTACTTGTCGAAGAAATTCATGGCCGTTGATCTCGCCGCATCGATCAACCGTTCGATTGCCGCGATTGTCGTGTTGAACGCGGCCATGGTTCTTGCCTTGTTTTTTTTGATTCGCAGCAGTCTTATCAAACCGATTAAAAATATCAGTATTGGATTGAGCCGTATTGCCGAACAGGTTGCCATGGCCGCGGACCAGGTGTCCATATCGACCCAGAAATTGGCTGAAGGGGCATCCGAGCAGGCAGCTTCCATTGAACAAACCACCGCATCGTTGGAAAGTATGGCCTACATGACCAAAAAGAATGCGGCGCACGCCAAACAGGCCGACACATTGACCAACAATACCAGCCAGGTCGTATCCGATGTCACGGTCTCGATTCAGGATTTGGATCAGTCGATGGAAAAAGCATCGAATGCGAGTAATGAGACTTCCAAAATCGTAAAAACCATAGATGAAATCGCCTTCCAAACCAATCTGTTGGCCTTGAATGCGTCGGTTGAAGCGGCGCGCGCCGGCGAAGCCGGGGCCGGATTTGCAATTGTGGCCGAGGAGGTTCGCAGCCTGGCGTTGCGTGCTGCTGAAGCGGCGAAGAACACCGCGGCGCTCATCGAGGATACCGTGTCCAAAATCAGCACTGGTACTGAAATGGTGGGCGAGACCTCGGGACATTTCACCGGTGTTGCTGAGAGCACGACCAAGGTAAGTGAGCTGATGAGTGAGATCGCTTCGGCGTCAAACGAGCAAGCCCAGGGGATCGATCAACTGAACCGGGCGGTTGCCGAAATGGATAAGGTTGTGCAGCAAAACGCCGCCAGCGCCGAGGAAAACTCAAGTGCTTCGGCCGAATTAAAGGCCCAGGCCGATCATATGAATGATTATATGCATCAACTGGTGGCGCTGATCGGTGGTAAGGTCCATAGCCATACAGCCGGCAACAACAACGACGAGGCGATGGCTGTATTGGCAGGCCGTGACGCGGCAGTTCAAAACGCCCCGCACCCAAACCGGCCCGCTCTCGGGCAAGGGCGTCCTGAGCAGGTGATTGCGATGGGCAACGACGATTTTATGGATTTTTAACTCTTGTCCATCCGGAAATAGCATCTTTTGGTCCCTGGCGGCGTTCTCACATTTTTAAAATCCTCGGCAGTAGCGCGCTATGCCTGCGGTTTTAAAAATGTTCGGG
>JANQIE010000216.1 GCA_028282295.1 Desulfobacterales bacterium
AGGGGCTGTGCCGGTCCGGGTGCTGCTGGAGGTGCCGCCGGGGCCGGCTGATCTTTCCCGGGTGTTCGCTTTTGCACGTTTGGGCTTGGCCGTGTTGGCCGCGGTTGCGTCCAACCGTTTGCTTTTATAGTGCTTGGTCGCGCCCTTCAACGAACGGGTGGATGCTTTTTGCAATGAACCGGCCGAGTCTTTACTATCCGTGATTTCTCTTTGCGTTTTTTTGTTCCGATCTTTTTTGGGACTCGGATCGGTTTTAGAGGAAGGGGACTGTTTGGGCCCTTTGGAATTTGCGGCGCCAGCTCTTTTTGTGCCCATTTTACTACCCTTTCGGCTTTATTAGCGCCCATCCGGAAATAGTATCTTTGGGCCCCTGGCGGCGTTCTCGCTTTTTTAAAGTCCTCGGCAGTAGCGCACTATGCCTGTGGCTTTAAAAATGCTCGGGCCTTGCCAGGAACCAAAAGGTGCTATTTCCGGATGGCTACTAGTTAGAAGATATTCCGGGAACCGGTCTTTTTCTACTAAGGGCTCGCGCAAAATAATTTCACATTTTACCCCAACGTTGCATAAAATGTGAAATTACTTTTGCGCTAGCCCTAAAGGCCGTCACCGGAACGGTATTCGATGACATAAACTACTTGGCGGCACAACCGCGAGCGTGTGAGGCCCGCTGCAACCGATCGGCAGTCGACAAAGTGTGTGCCCATGCTGGTTGTGCGGCAGGGGCCCGTTCAATTTTTTGCGACCGATTTATTTTTTTGGGGGTTATGCTGCAAGGAGATACGAGGCAGATATACTATCGGTGAGGGGTATTGTAAATCAGGGTTTCCCTGAATTGCGGGGGAGAAAAACCTGAATCGGGGGGTCTAAAAACCTTAACGGGTTGTATTGCGTGGCGGTGTGTGACCGCGGGTCGAAGAAACCATCACTTTGTCACGGGGTCGTCGAGATGATTGGTCTACCCTGATGTCGCCCAAGCCGGAAAAGGTAAGGGCCGCGGAAAAAATAAAATGTCCTGAGGTACGTTTGTATTTGGGTCCCTTTGGTTCGATCTGAAATCGAAAAGCCGCAGGACTAGTCATTCTAGTTCGAAGACTTTTCGATTTCAGATCGAACGAAAGAGCCTGAATGCGGACCGGTATTGGGGATATTTTATTTTTTCCGCGGCCCTAAGGGCTCGCGGTAGGTTGACGACAGCCTCGCCCTTGGCGCCTTGGCTCCGGAGTTCTCCGGCTTTTTTGCAACGCTGGGCCACATGTTCGCGTTTTAAGATGTTATTTTGTCCGCCAGCGCGTTTAACACCAGGGTTATGGGCCGGTCTTCCTCACTCTTGCCGGTGAAGCGGATCGGGCCGGGCCGGCGGTAATCATCTTCGCCCGGTTCGGCGCCAAGCCATTTTTCGCGCAGGGCCTTGACGGTCTGAAAGGCGATCGAATGGGTATCGACCACGCTTTTTTCCAGAACCAGCGTCAACCGGCCTTTGCGTTCTTCCAGGTGCATCAGGGGGGCGATCGGTATCCCGATCGGCTCCCATTCAGCAAAGGAGCGTTCCAGGTTTTTGATGGCGGCCATCTGACCGGTGGCGCCGTTGGCGATGAGGTTAAACACGGTCATACCCAAATTGTAGGTGTAGATGCAATCAAAGCGGGTAGGATCGCTGCCGCGGCCGTCGTAACCGTAAAAATGGGTTTGGGTTTTGAATTTGGGCACCGACATTTTGTATATTTTTTCGATGGGCGGTGGGATGGGGGCTTCGGCGTCCAGGCCGTTTTCACGCACGAGCGCCTGTTTGAGCGTCTTGAGTGAAAAGATATTCTTTTTAACCAGCAGGTACTCGCCTTCACTGTAATTGTCAAAAAGCACGCTGCCGTAGTGATCCGGGTCCATGTCGGCTTTGCGCATGGTCTTGTCGAAATAGGCGCGCTGAATGCCGATTTTGTATTCTCCGCGCTCGCGCAGGATGTTCAGGTAGTCCTTGACCAGGCCCATGATGACTTTGTCGGTGGGCACCAGGGAGAACTGAAAATTGCCGTGGCTGTCGCGCTCGGTCAGCAGGCCCTCCTGGAAGAAATCGGGGATGTCGTTGAAAAAATCGTCATCACGCGTGTTCCAGATGGAGATATCGCTGGCTTCACGGCTTAAGCTGGCCAGTCGCCGCAGGTATTCGCGTTTGTCTTCAAGGCGTATGAACTCGGTATGAAAGTCGATGTCGTGGGTTTCGTTGTATTCGGCGATGATGGTATTGAGTTTGATGATGATGACTTGAATTTCGTTGATAAATTCGAGCACGCCCTCGGGGATGACCACCACGCCGTAATTCTTCCCCACGGCGGCGCGTTTGACGATCGCTTCACAGATCAAGCGCGATAAATGCCGCAGGGTCATGCCGTAGGCGGTGTAGTCGATGCCGGCCTGCCCTTCGGACCGGGCCTTTGCCAGCCGTTTGGCATCCACGAAATCGGCCAGATCTTCTCCGATCAGGGTCATGTTGGCGTGGGTCTGCAAGGCCACTTCCAGCGCCAGGTGGCTGGCCACCCGCCCCATGACTTTGCAGATGTGCCAATATTTGACGTCGGAACTGCTGTCGGTGCACAGGTTGCTGATCTCGTTGGCAAAGGCTCTGGCGGCGGAGTGATAGCCGAACGACATGGCGCACAGCACTTTGTGGTTCTTGTCGCGCACCTGGATATCGCCGTCGATGGTTTTGGGAACGCCCAGAACCTGAACGCCGTCGGCTTTGAGTTCCTGCGCCAGAAACGCGGCATTGGTATTGGAATCGTCGCCGCCCACGACCACCAGGGCGTCCAGACCGATTTTCCGGCAGGTTTCGCGTGACAGGGCCATTTTCGCCGTGGTGTCGATTTTGGTGCGGCCGGTTTTGATCATTGAAAAGCCGCCCAGATTGCGAAAGGCATCAATCCGGTCGTCGTCCAGTTCGACGTATTCGTTGTCGATAATGCCGTCCGGGCCGAGAAGAAAACCGAAGATGCGATTTTGCGGATTGACTTTTTTGGCGGCGTCATAAAGTCCGGCGATGACGTTATGTCCGCCGGGTGCCGGGCCGCCGGAGAAGACGATGCCGATTTTGCGCGCTCTGGTGTACTGCGTCTTGAATGTTTCTTCCGGCTTTGCGGCGGGCACTAGCCGTTGCACTTTGTTATCAATGATTTCAGGCAGCTTTTTGCGTGCTTCCGAATCGATTTCAAATTCATAGCGGTCATCTTCCGCCACCCGGATAAAGGCATCATTAAATACGTCACACTGTGGAGGTCGGTAATTTCGTCTTTCGATCAAATCCTGGTTCAGATGGCTGGTCACCTTGATGAACTCCGGGTCCTGCATCAACGCGTCCATGGTAATTGCGGCTTTATCCGACATACGTGCTCCTTAAGGTTAATATCATGGTTGATGGATTCATATTGATCAGATGATTACGCGAATCAGGCGGATACAACGCGATTGCGCCCTGTTTTTTTGGCTTGGTACATGGCTTCATCAATGCGGCCGAACATGGCCTCAATACTTTTATCTTCCGGGTCGGCTTCGGTTACACCGAGGCTGATTGTTATGCTGAGTTTATCTTTCTTGTGGATAAATTCGGTCCGGGCGATTTCATTGCGCAGTTTTTCAGCAGCATCCATGGCGCCTTGCCTGCCGGTTTCCGGCAGGATCACGATGAATTCCTCCCCGCCATAGCGCGCCAGTAAATCGCTTTCGCGCAACAACGGCCGTATGCGCCTGACGATCTCCTGCAGGCACAGATCACCTACAGCGTGGCCGTAAGTATCGTTGATCTGTTTAAAATGGTCCACGTCAAAAAGCAATAAGGAAAAGGCACGCTGATGGCGTTGGTACCGTTTGAATTCTTCGATGATGCGGCGATCGTACGCCCTGCGGTTGTATATGCCGGTCAACGAATCGATCAACAATTCCTGGGCCAGGGAGTCGGCGCGCTGTTGGGCGGTATCGATCTTGTTTTTCATCTGCTTCAGGTTGGCCTTGAGCAGGCCGACCTGTTTTTCGGCCTTTTGCATCAGCGTCTGGTCTGCGGTTTTTTTCTTGGCGACGGCCTGCTTGATGGCGGCAATGCGCGTCACCATGGTATTTTTCAGATCGGCCAGGGTTTGACTGAAATCGATGGTACCGCTCAGTTCGCTCAACTGATCTTCAAGGGTGGCGGAAAAGTACTTGTTTGATTTGTTGGTTGCCTGTACCAGCGATACGGAATCGAACAGATATTGCTCGATTTCCCCCAGCCGCTCACCGATTTCGCGGATAAACAAGGTGGCCTGTTGACGCTCGCCGCTTATCCGGGTGATATAGACCTGAATCAGGGCGAGAATGCTGTGACGCACCGAGAAAAAATCGGTCATGTCTTCAGCGGCACGGATCTGGCGTTCGATTTTATTCAGGCTTTTGAGCGCGGGCTGGTCGAGGTTCAAGCGAAGATCGGCCACAATCGCAACATACGTTTCACGCACTTGCTGCATTGCGGTGCCGGGTTCGCTGTCCGGTTGAGGTTCCCCGGCCGGGGCGGTTTTGCGCCATTTTGCGAAAAGCCCCGGCGCCTTTGCGGGTGCGGGTTTGGCCGTGGCCGGCGCCACGCCGCTTTTCAGGATGTGGTCGCGCAGTTGCGTGAAGACCACTTCCAGTTGGGCGACTCCGGCGCCTTTGCGGCACAGTGACCGCAGCAGCGCAAGGGTTTGCGCGATTTCTTTGTCACCGGACTGATCCCGGACAAGATCGATCAATGTCGGCAGCAGGCGTTTGTGCAGATGTTGCGTCTTGAATTCAACCTCTTCGGCCTGGGTGAGTTGCTTGAGCAGTTGATCTTTTTGAAAACGGTTTTTTTCCAGGCGGGTTTTCAGTTTCTCTAATTCCGGATTGACGGTACCGGCAAGCGCTTCGGCTTGGCGCAGCTTCTGATCAATTCGTCGAATATCGGGTTTCAGTGACAGGCCGTCATAAAAGGTGTCCGGTGTTAGTTCTTTGCCTTGGGCGGCCAGTTCTTTGAGCACTTCGATGGCCGTGGCGGTGAATATTTTAAGGTGGTCTGGGTGTTGTTCGGATTTCATAATCGTAAATCATACCTGTCTCAAAGTGAACGTGTCAAGAATTACCGGCGATCCGTAACCATTCGAAAAAACGGTTTAAACTGATTTAACCGGGGCTTGAAAACCGCTTGGCAGCTATTTTAACCGGCATCTTAAAAAATCCTGTTGCGATTTTGAATTGCTGTGTTAGATTGCTGAGTTATCCAATATAGATTGTACTGACCACGTCTGCTCTGATTTTGTTTATTCAACTGCATCCTCAATTTGGTCTGCTCCTGCCTTACGATGTCAGTGTCCATCCGGAAATAGTAGATTTTGGTTCCCGGCAAGGCCCGAGCATTTTTAGAACCGCAGGCATAGCGGGCTATTGCGAGGATTCTAAAAATGCG
>JANQIE010000190.1 GCA_028282295.1 Desulfobacterales bacterium
CCGCAGCGAATTTGAAACCGCAGGCGTAGCCTTGCTACGTCGAGGATTTCAAATTCGTGAGAACGCCGGCCTGGGCCAAAAGATGCTATTTCCGGATGGACACCAGTTAATAAACACGAATACTTACTGAAACCAACTTTGAAACAAATCGTTATCAGCCATGGCATTACTGCTGCGATCACCGGTAATGGCCGGCGCGATCTGATAAGGATCGCCGGGTTCACCGGCCGGGTGGCCGATGACGCATTGCGTTGGACGGGCAATGGGATTGCCGTGGCTCAGCGCGGCATCGGCCGCCCAGTAGCGATTGTTGCCAAACGGGTAGGTCGGCAGCGCCATGCGGCGCACGCGGTCCCGAGGCAGTGTTTCCCAGGGAATATCGCCGCCCTTGACCCAGTAGAGCGCCAGCTTTTCGAGATTGTTCTCCGCAAGGAGCCCGTCCACCAGGCGCCGGCCGGCGGGACCGGAGAACAGACTGCGGATTTGGGTGTCGGCGACTTGCAGATTGCCTTTATGAAGCGGACACGGCGACGGCGGCGCCATGGGATTCAAAAAGCGTTGCAGGCCCGCAATCAATTCGGCACGGTTGTTGACCACAAGCGCCAAACGGGATGTCATATGATCCCGGCCCACTTGAAGCGTATAGGCGAAATCGGCTGTCACGAGGTCGGTGCGCGCTTGCACAAAGGCAAGCATCCGCTTGACGGTCCGTTTCAAGCCTGCCGAATTGGCCGCTGAAAAGACCACCAGTTGCGGCGCGGATGCAACCGGTAGGATGTCCTTTCGGGCGGGCCGGTACTCCTCGATCACCACATGGGTATTCACGCCGCCCAGGCCAAAGGCGCTTACCCCGGCCCGGCGGGGCAGCGGCCGCCCCAAACGATCGGTCAGCCGTTTCCACGGTTGGTTTGCCCTGACCACGTAAAAGGGACTGTCGTCCAGTTGAAGGTACGGATTCAGTTCCTCACAGTTCAGGCTCTTGACCAGGGTCTTGTGTTTAAGTTGCAGAAGAACTTTAATCACCCCGGCCATCCCCGAGGCCAATTCAGTGTGTCCGATATTCGACTTTACCGATCCCAGACCGCAATGGACTCGCGTTTCCGTCCCATCGGGCGCAACCGTGGTGGCGGCTTCGCCATTGCGATACAATTCTTCAAAAGCGTTTTTAAGGGCCTCGACTTCAATGGAATCGCCCAGCGGCGTGCCGGTGCCGTGCGCTTCGATATAGGTTACAGTACGCGGGTCGATGGCGGCCTGCCGGTAAGCCGACACGATCAAATCGGTTTGCGCCGTCGGATTCGGAGCGGTCAGCACGGTGGCGCGCCCGCCGTGATTTTCAGTGCAGGACCGGATCAGTCCGTAAATATGATCCCCGTCGGCTTCCGCCCGGCTTAACTTTTTGAGGACCAGCATCCCCACCCCTTCACTGCGCACAAACCCATCGGCATTGGCCGCAAAGGGTCTGCAGCGGCCGTCGGCGCTGAGCATCCCCCCTTTGGTAAAAGCGATATGCCCCAGCGGGGTTAAAACGGTATTGATGCCGCCGACAATGGCCATATCGCAGTGCCCGTTTTCAATGGCCGTCATACCGCGCCGAATGGCCACCAGCGAACTGGCGCAAGCGGTCTCAACCGGCTCGCTGGGACCGTGCAGGTTCAAAAAATAACTCATGCGGTTGGGGCCGATGGAGGGCAGCATACCGGTGGCGGTGTGCGCTTCGACGGCCATGCCCGTTTTTTCGACCAACCCGGAATAACCACTATTCTGAGTACCGACAAAAATACCGGTGGGACTGCCGGACAACCCCTTGGGACTGTATCCGGCATCTTCCACGGCTAAATAGGCATAGGTCATCAACAGCCGCTGCTGGGGGTCCATCAGTTCGGCTTCACGGGGTGTGATTCCGAAAAAATGTGGATCGAACTCGCCGATACCGTCGATGAAACCGCCCCATTTGACCTGGGGCCGGGGTTCATTCGTGTCGGGGTCTTTATCGTACTCACGCCAGTCCCAACGGTCCTCGGGCACTTCGCGGATGCAGTCCCGGCCGGACTTTAAATTCTCCCAGAAGATTTCAAGATTCTTTGCCTGGGGAAACCTGCCGCTCATGCCGATAACGGCCAACGGCTCGGCAGCCGCCGCATGGCACCGGCCGGTCGGCGCCAACGGCAGGTGGCGTTTAGCCGCCGGATCGGGTTGCGCCGGGCCTGGATCGAACGCCCCGGCTTCATCCGGGGATGCAACGTGGCTGTCGCCTGCTGCGTAGTGCTGCTGCATGGTCTTGGGGTGGGCCGTAATCAAAAACCGGGTCAACTGCGCCAGGGTGGGATGGCCGAACAACATGGCCGGCGTGATTTCAATGCCGTACTGATCGGTCAGTTGCCGCGCGAAAGCCGTCAGGTTGATGGAGTTAAAACCGAAGTCGGCCATATTGGCGTTCACATCCAACCGGTCCGGATCGATCTTGAGCAGTTTGCGCACCCGGTGCTTTAAATCCCGGCTGATTTGCGCCGCCGGATCCAACGGCACCCCGGCCGGCCGGGGTGGTGGCAAGGGGGCGTCAATCGCCGCTGTCGCCGCCTGACCGGCCATTTGATCCACCTTGGGTTGCATCTGAACAACGACGTGACGCCGCTTTTCAAACAACATCTGCTCAAATAGCGCCATGTCGATTTCAGGCGGAACAGCGCCGGACGGCTCGCCACCGGTTGACGCCGGCCAATCGACGGCAAGGGTATATCCCGCCTTTGACATGTTGCGTGCAGCGGCCCAGGCCGACCGCAATCGGCAGCCAAGCTGCATGGCACATCCGGCCCATTGGTCGGCCGGAGCCGGGTCCGCAGAGACATAGCAGAGAAAATCGGGCGAATCGTCCGCGCACAGGGTGTCAAGGGCGGCCAACTGCCGGGTGCTTGCAGCCAGATGCGCCGGTACGGCGCCAACCGGATTGCCGGACACGGTTGCATCGACCGTGCTAGCGGCAACGTGAATGATGCCGCAAATGCGGCCCACGGCCTTTTGCGCCTGACGCAGATCTTTCTGCATCTGCGCCGGGTCATTTAAATCGGTCTGCAGGTAGAAAACACTTCCCCCGGCCGCTTCCAGCGTTTTGATGCGAACGCGATGTTCTTCAGACAACGCCGACGTTCCGGTCAGCACCAGCTTTGCCGCCACCGTTTTCACCAGATGCGTTGCAAAACGATACCCGACCGGACTGCAGCCGTTGGTGATCATATAAGTGCCCCGGGATTTAAACGGACATAATCCTTCGGCCGGGTGGATCGGACGTCGCTGACGCACATGCCGCTCGGCGCCGATGTACAGAACCGGTCCATCGGCTTTTGACCGGCTTTCATGCCACAGGCGGCGGGCCCAGGCTTCAATCTGCCGGGAGTTGATATCGCCGGCATCTTTTTGCAACACCACGCGCACGGATACTTCCGGCAAAAGCCGCGCAAAACCGGTCCAAGCCTCCAGGTGGCATTGCCGTTCGGGACGATCACCAGCACCGGCCAGCATGAGTCGTTGCGGTAGCGCCCTGCCGGCGGCCAGCGTCTTGAACAAGGTCACAATGGGCGCCACATCCGCAACCCGGCCCGGATCTTCCAGCGCCCATAGATACAAGACGGCGTCGATGGCCCCGTGGTCGGTATGAATCGCGTCAAACGCCCGGCGCCAGGTCGCTTCATCCGCAACGTCGACGCTGTAGGTTCGCGCCGATAGTTCGGCAAAGCCCCTGCCTGCAATGACAAAGACAATATGCGTGTCCGGGGCGCAGGTCTTGATGGTCCGGTCAAAGGCCCGCCGGTGATCTTCTTCGGACAGCAGACAGATCCAGGTTTGCTTTTCGACCCGCGACACCGGCGTAGTCGGCGCTTGCCCATGCCACACGGTTTCAAACGCCGCAACCTGCGTTTTGGTCGTCCGGTCATCCGGTTGTTTCGATTCCGGTCCGGCCGGTTTATCTTCATCCGGGACCGGAACCCAGTAACGCTCCCGGGCAAACGGATACGTGGGCAGCCTGACGCGGTTGGGACGGCCGGACCGGTAGAGCCCGGACCAGTCCGGATCGAGTCCCTTGACCCAAAGGTTCAGCAGCTTGCCGGTTTTCTGCTTGCGCAGCCAGCGCTCAACGGTTTCGGCCAGGTCTTCGTCGTCATCGAACAGTTCCCGAATGACTTTGTTCTCCTGGACACGCCCCTGAAAACAACCCGGCGGCAGGGGCCGCTCGTTTTCAACATACGCGTCCAGCTTGGCGATCAGTTCGGTGATGTCGCGCGCCACAAAGGCCGCGCGGGCATCCATTGCCTCGCGTCCCACCTGCAGGGTGTAGGCGATATCCGCAAGCGACAACAGTCCGGTATCTTCGGTGTCCGGTGCGCTGCCGGTGTTCCGTTGCAGAAAGGCCGACAACGACCGGGCCGCCGCGCGCAGGCGCTCTTCGTTCCTGGCCGAAAGTGGCACCATGACCGGTGCGACAGGCTGCGGCGCCGCGCCCCCGGCGGGCCGGTTTGCAGGCAGCGGACTCTCGGCAACCACCACATGCGCGTTGGTGCCGCTGAATCCGAACGAGCTGACGGCTGCCAGCCGCGTTTGATTGTCAGCAACCGGCCAGTCCTTGTATTCGGTGTTCACATAAAACGGTGAGCGGGCAAAGTTGATGTGTGGATTTGCTTTTTCATAGTGCACCGACGGCACATATTTTTTGTGTCGCAGACACAACAGCGTTTTAATCAGGCCCGCGATTCCGGCGGCATAGGCGCCATGACCGATGTTGGTTTTAACCGACCCCAGGGCGCAGCACTGCCGATTGACGCCAAAGGTCTCAAAGGCGTGCGAAATGGCCTGCACTTCGATGGGATCCCCCAGACGGGTGGCGGTGCCGTGGGCTTCCACGTAGGTAATGTGGGCCGGGTCGATGTTGAATTTGCGATAGATCCCGGTAATCAGCTTTTCCTGGGACAGCGCACTGGGGGCGGTGATGCCGTTGGTTTTGCCGTCCTGATTGATCCCCGAGCCTTTAATGATCCCCAAAATCGGATCGCCGTCGTCAAGGGCCTGATCCAGCGCCTTGAGCAGCACCACCCCGCAACCTTCGGAAAAAACAGTGCCGTTGGCAGCCTCGTCAAAGGTTGCGCAGCGGCCGTCAGTGGCCTGCATGCCCACCTGGGAGGTCAAAATATGGGCTGACGGCGTCAAGAACAGATTGATGCCGCCCGCGATGGCCAAGCGGTTTTCTCCCTGGCGAATGCTGTCGCAGGCCAGGTGCACGGCGGTCAGGGAAGACGAACAGGCCGTATCGATGGCAATGGCAGGGCCTTTGAGATTCAGCAGGTACGCAATCCGGGAGACCAGAATGGCACTGGACGTACCCATGAACGTCGCCCCAAGGGTATCCTGGCCGTTTGCGGCCAGCGCCCGCACATAGTCGCCGGTGGTGCACCCGACGTATACCCCGCAGGACCGGCCGCCCAGATCCTTGGGATTGTAACCGGCGCTCTCGATGGTTTTCCACGTTTCCTCCAGGAAAATACGTTGCTGCGGATCCATGGCCTCGGCTTCAGTGGGGGCGATATTGAAAAAGAGCGGATCGAATTTATCGACATCCGCAATAAAACCGCCCCATTTGGAACAGGACGTATGCGGGTGGGCAGGGTCCGGATGATACCAGTTTTTATAGGCGGCCCAACGGTCGGCGGGGACTTCGGTGATACAATCAGCGCCGTTTTTCAGGACCTGCCAAAATGCGTCACAATCGTTGCTTTGCGGCAGGCGGCAGGACATGCCGATAACAGCCACATCCGTGCTGCGGGGCGCAAGGGCAGCGACCTTCAGACCGGCCGGCGCCCGGTCGGCCACGATGCCTGCGCCGGCGGGTGCGGCCTGCCGGACCTTGGCTGCTGCGACCCGCTGCAAACCGATGGTTTCGCAAACCAACAACGGCCGGTGGTCGGCGGCGACCATTTCAAAGTATAACTCAATGCTGTCCGGCTCGATTTTTTTGACCTCGGTGTAGCAATAACAAGCGGCCGGTTCGATGGGACCGGCGATGGACAGGTTTTCGATTTTGTACGGCAAAAAGCAGTCACCGGCCACATCATACTGTTTGCCCAGTTGGTGCGGTCCGTAGCTCAATACGCAGGCCAGAGCCGCACTGACCATGGACGGATGCAGTAAAAAGCGTCCCCCGGCCACAGGTGGCCGGATAACCCCGACGGCCTGTTTGGACCCAAAGGTCAGCGTTTGCAGGGACCGGTAGAAATCACCCAGCCTGATATCGGCTTGCCGGTCGTAAAAGGTGTCGATATTGAAGCTTGTCGCAACATCTTCGGTACGCAAATCGGTATAGCGGACTAAGCGATTGCCGGCGCTCTCATCCGGCCGGACAACGCCCCGCACATGCACCCGTTCGCCGGTTGCGTCGCCGGCCGATCCTGATTTGACCACGAAGCGCAAACCGCCGGCCTGTTTTTGAAACAGGATCGTAAGCGGTATTTTCCCACCGGCGTAGCCGGTAAGCGGGTTGACAAGGGTAAGGGTTTTCAGGACCAGCGCATCCAGACCAAAGTACGTGCGGCAGGCGACATAGACCAGTTCAAGATAGGCATCCGTCGGAAAGAGCGGCCGGCCGAACACCCGGTGGTCCGTGAGACAGACATTGTTGGATGTGTCCAACACGTAATGAACCGACACTTCGCCGGTT
The DNA here is from genome assembly GCA_028282295.1 of Desulfobacterales bacterium. Lineage (GTDB taxonomy): Bacteria > Desulfobacterota > Desulfobacteria > Desulfobacterales > JANQIE01 > JANQIE01. Next base: position 6,704 of record JANQIE010000190.1, read on the forward strand.
AACGTGAAATCACCCGTGTAATCACGGCTGTAAAAGTACAAGTCCTCATGAGACGCACCCTTTTGGGGCTTAAAGGCAATATCTGCCGGTGGGTGGGTTGACGCGCCGCGCCGGGGCAGGTCCTGCCGGCGGACCGTCACACCGGGGATGACCATCGGCTTGGCAGCGCTGCCTGCAACCGGTGTTTCCGGCGCAATGGCACCGGTGCACGAACACGCACCACGCGACGCAATCTTCTTTTCCAGAAACCGGGCCATTGAACGCAGGTCCGGATAGTCGTACACTCGGGTGGCTTCCACGGCCAACCCGTATTGACCGTTGACCGCCTGGATCCATTCCACGCCCACAATCGAATCCAGCCCCATGTCGATAAACGGTGTATCGAGGTCCACGTCAGCGGCATCGAGATACAGGGCCTTTGCCAGACTGGCTTTTAATTCGGTTTGCAGGGTTTCGGTGTCGATCGAAAGCTGCCGCGACGGGGTATCGGCCGCAGCCGCAGCCGCCGAAGATGTATCTGCCACCAAAACAGTTTCCGGCATCCCATGGTCGCCGGCCTCCGGTGACGGCAGGTGCAAGGCGTCTTTGCGGCCGTTGATCTGCGCGCTTAAAAAGCCGGCAAACCGGCGCAGACACGGGTAGTCATATATCTTAACGGCTTCAATCGACAGCCCGTACTGCTTGTTCACGCTTTGAATCCACTCTACTCCCACAATGGAGTCGAGTCCCATATCGACAAAGGATTCATCCGGATCGATCGCTTCCGGCTGCATGTAAAGCGCCCGGGCCAGACTGGCCGTCAATTCTTCGCGCAAGGTCGCTGTGGACCGGACCGGTTCGCTATCGATCACAACTTCACTTGACGGTGGACGTACGGGGGTGTCTTTGCGGCCGTTGATGGCTTCGCTCAGAAAGTCGGCAAACCGGTGCAGGCACGGGTAGTCGTATACTTTAACGGCTTCGATCGCCAGCCCGTACTGCTTGTTCACGCTTTGAATCCACTCTACCCCCACAATGGAGTCGAGTCCCATATCGACAAAGGATTCGTCGGGATTGATATCTTCCGGTTGCATGTAGAGCGCCCGGGCCAGGCTGATGGTCAGTTCTTCGCGCAAGGCGGCCCTGGATCGGACCGGCTGATTGTCGACGGCCACGGCCGCGTTGACGGCAGTCGGCGTTTCAATGCTGGTATGCAGACCTGCAGGGTGTTCATTGGGAGCACCGGTTTTCTCTTCGTGTGACAGTTGGGCGATGCTCCGGGCGTCTTTGCGGGCCGTTAAAACAAGATCTCGCGGTTTGTCAGCCGGCGCGGGAAAAGCGGACCGGCGTTGACCGGTCGCCGGCAAGGTGACCGGGATGCGCGCCGGTGACGGCGCCCCATCATTGCCGCCCGGTTTGTCACTGCGCGGGCGGGTTTTCACCACCGGATCAGACACGCGCACAGGCTGCGCCGGTTCGGCCCGGCGCTCGTTGACAAATACGGTCCCATCGGCCGGTTTTTCTTCCGGTATCCAATAACGCGCGTGAGCAAAGGGGTATTTGGGCAGGCTGACCCGCCGGGGCCGGGCCCCGGTGTGCAACCGTTGCCAGTCGACCGCGACGCCCTTGACCCACAAATTGGCAATTTTCTCGCTATCGCCGGTGGCCACCCATTTTTGAAAAATCTGATTGATATCGCCGTCCGCGTATAAAAACTGAAAGGTCTTTTTATCGGTTTTCGAATTGCCCCGATAAACGCCGGCCTGATTCTCTTCGCTGCTGCGCACATAGTCTTGCAGCTTTACTTGCAATTCATCCAGGCTTTTGACCAGAAAAACCAGGCGTTCGTCCAGCGGTTCCCGGCCGGTTTGGAGGGTATAGGCCACATCCGCCAGGTTGACGGTTGCGGCATTGTCCTTGAGAAACGCGCGCAATTGATCGGCCAGAAGGGGCAGCCGGTCGACGGTGCGGGCGGACAGCGGCACCAGTGTTGTGCGGCCGTCGGCTGCGGCCGTAACGGTTTGGGCCGCATCCCCGGACCGCTCCGGTTGAAACTCTTCGATAATCGCGTGGGCATTGCTGCCGCCCGCACCAAAGGAGCTGAGCATGGCGCAACGTGCGCCCTGCCCGTTGGTCCACGGTTTCAATTCGGTTTGCACCACAAAGGGCGATGCCGCGAAATCGATATTCGCATTGGGCGGCTGCGCATGAATCGAGGGCACCAGGGTGGTGTGTTTCATTTGCAGCAGAATTTTGGTCAATCCGGCGATACCGGCAGCCGCTTCCAGGTGGCCGATATTTGATTTCACGGAACCAATGGCGCAAAAGGCTTTGGCATCGGTATGCCTGGTAAAGGCTTTCTGCAGCCCGCTGATTTCGATGGGATCTCCCAGGGACGTCCCGGTACCGTGGGCTTCCACATAGGAAATCCGGTCCGGCACAACCCCGCTTTTGTCAAGCGCGGTCAGGATCAGGTCGCCTTGCCGGTTCGGGTTGGGGATGGTGTAGCCGTTGGTCCGCCCCCCGTGATTGATCGACGTGCCTTTGATCACGCCGTCAATGCGATCGCCGTCTTTCAGCGCGTCGGACAATCGCTTGAGATAAACCGCGCCGACCCCTTCACCCGGCACGTAGCCGTCACCGCCGGATCCGAAGCTGCGGCATTTGCCGTCCGAAGACAAAAAATTATTCTGGCTGAGCCACAAGTATTTGCTTGCGCCCACAGACAGATTGACACCGCCGGCAATGGCGCTGCGGCATTCTTTGCGTCTGAGGCTCTCGCAGGCAAAATGCAGGGCTGTCAACGAACTGGAGCAAGCCGTGTCGATGGCCAGACTGGGGCCGGACCAGTCGAAAAAGAACGAAACCCGGTTGGGAATACTGTAGAGCAACCCGCTGGGATTCTGCAGATTACCGCGACAGGTCTGGGCCACCCCCAAAGCGACATAGGGCTGCCACAACGCCCCCACAAAAACACCCACGGCCTGATCTTTCAAGGCGCTCCGGGTGTAGCCGGCATCTTCCAGCGTCTCCCAGACCACTTCCAGAAACAGTCGTTCCTGAGGATCGATGAGGGCCGCTTCGCGGGGCGAGATATTGAAAAAAAGCGGATCGAACTGATCGATATCATCGATAAAGCCGCCCCATTTGGCTGCAAGGGCCGGCTTGGCAGCGTCGGGGTCATAGTAGGCGCCATAATCAAATCGTGACGCCGGAATCTCGGTGATGCAATCCCGGCCCTGTTTCAAATTTTCCCAGAACTGCGCCAGGGTCCGGGCCATGGGATAGCGCCCGCTGACACCGACAACCGCGATGTCTTCGCCCTGCCCTGCCGCCGCCGGGTGATCGGCATCCTCATCCGGGATGGTAATGAAAATATCATCATCGCGCACGGATCTGTTTTCTTTTGCCGGGGCCGCGGAGCCTTCGGCGGCGGTGACGTCTTTTGCAGGATCCCCGGCCGACGGACCCGCAGCCAGTTTTTGCTGTATGGCGGCGCTGTGATGGGTTGCGAAATACGTCGCCAGTTCCTGCACATTGCGGTATTCGAAGAACAGTGTCTTGGACAGGTTGCCGAAGACATCGCTCAGGCGGCTGTTCAGGTCGATAATCATCACTGAATTGATGCCGTAGGATTCAAGTAAAACGTCGGATTCGATTTGCGAGGCGGGCAATCCCACCGGCTCGGACAACAGTTCCTTTAGAAAATCTTCCACCTGTTGCAGCTCGACCGTGTTTTGGGCCGGTTGGGCCTCGGATTGCGCGCCGGCCGCCGGTTTGTCGGTGGCGGTCAGGTTGTGCAGACCGATGCCTTTGATCGTTGTGACCACCTCGCCCGCCGGGGTTGCGATCCAGGCATCGAACTTGCGCACCCTAGCGGTGACGTTGTCCCGATTCACGGCCCTGGTGTAGACGTAGCATTCAGGCGGTATCTTCTTGCGCACGCGCACGTCATCCATGGCAATGGGAATAAAACGGGTATCATCCATGCCGCCGGGTTTGTTGTTCAGCAACGCCGTTTGCAGCACGCCGGTCAGCAAGGTGGGGTGGAGCACATAGTCGGTTACGGTTGCACCGATAAACTCGGGCAGCTTTAAATGGGCCAGGGCTTCGTCCGTGTTTAAAACGATGGTTTGCATCGGCTTGAAGCTGGGCCCCAGGTGCAGGCCCTCGGCGTGGATAAACCGGTAAATCTCTTCAAATTGGCGGGTCGTGGTGCAGCGGTCTTTGATGGACGCCAGATCCAACTGCTCCGGTGCGTCGGCATCCGTTTCCGATTTGGGCCGGGTGTGCACCTGCCCTAAGGCGTGGACCTGTTTTTGCTTCCCGTCGAAGCTGCTGATTTCATAGTCATGGTATCCGTCCCTGGCAATGAAATCGATATCGGCCCGGATCGTTGCGCCGGTGGTGGAGAGTTGTCTGGCCCAGTAGTTGTTGGTCAGTTTGGCCACATACGTTTCGTCGTCAAGCAGGTCGCCGGCCTGCAGCGCCATTTCAATATAACAGGCGCCGGGCACGTTGTATTGGCCTTCCACGACGTGATCGCGCATGAAAAATTCGGCATCGGACAACCGCTTTTGATAATGCAGGCGACCGGGTTCGCAATTGTCCGGGTCGACCAGGGCGCGTTCGGGCACATAGTCCGACCTGGGCCCGTCGGCCGCCTGAAATCCGGCAAGGATTTGCGCTTTGAAGGTGCGCCACAAATAGTCGGCTATTTCGCAGACCGTGGCGTATTCAAAGAACAGGGTCGGTTCGATGTCCAGATTCAGGGTTTGATTGATGCGTGCCGTCAGCGTGGCAAGCCCGATGGATTCGATGCCGAACTTGCAGATGTTTTCATGTTCTTTGATAATCCGGTTGTCTGGATGTATCCGGGCAATCATGTCGATCAAGCGGGCTTTCAGGTGAATCTCTGCGGTGATCGCCTCAGAAGGGGCATCTTCTTTTGGCGCGGCGAGGTGTAAATGCGTTTCTATTTTTGTTTGCACCCCTTCGATGGAAATGACCTGCTCCGGCGCAAAGCCGGTCTGGGTATCGAGTATATGTTCCAACACGGCAAGGCCGGCGGCATCGCCCAAGGGTTTCATGCCGAAGACCTGCCACAGGTGGTCCTGCTCTTTGGGTCCCACACCGATGCCGCCGTTTTGCCACAAGGGCCAGTTGACGGCGATGCTTGCCCCCGAGCGCCGGTGTTCACGGCACAGATGGTTGCGGTAAGCCACAAAGGCGTCCAGAAAGCTGTTGGCGGCAGCATAGTCGCATTGGCCCTGGTTGGGCATCACTGCGGCAATGGAAGAAAACACAATGAAGAAATCGAGCGGTTCCGGGCGGGTCAGGCGGTCCAGGTGAATGGTCCCGAAAACCTTGGGACGCATCACCTTTTGAAGCGATGCCGTGGTTTTGCGAATGATGAACGCGTCTTCGATCAGACCGGCGCAATGCATCACACCGTTTAAACGGATGTCCTGGTCGCGTAAATCGGCATAGACCTGTCGCAAGGCGGTTTCATCGGCGATGTCGACGGGGTAGTATAACGCGCGCCCCCCCAATTCATTGATAGCGGCCAGCTTTTGGTCAATGGCCGCATTTTGGGGCGAACGGCCCAACAGAATCAAACGGGCCTGATAGTGACGCGCCAGAAAACGGGCGAAAATCCGGCCCAATCCGCCGCAACCGCCGGTAATCAAATAGGTTCCCTTTTGGCGCAACAACGGCCGGTCGACCTTGCCGTTCGGTTGGGCGGACGGTACGATGGCGCGCACATGGCGCCGGTTGTCCCGATACATCACTTCGTACAGCGGCGCGTTACCGTAAAATCCGAGTTCCTGCCCCACAAACCGGGCCATGGGTTCGGGCGCGGCCCCTTCGACTCCCAATGAAACGATCCGTAATTTGGGATTTTCATAGGCCAGGGTGCGGGCAAAGCCGCCGATCATGGCATGCAGGGATGCGGCCAGGGAATTATCATGGGGATAAAGATAAAGGATCTGGACACGGTGATTGACTCTGGTTTCCAGCAGGGACCGGGTCAACGTCAGTAGATATTCAATCCCCAGGGACAGCGCATCCTGAACAGATGCCGGGGGGATGAAGTTCCATTTGTAAACAAGATGGTCCACCTTGATTTTTTGTTGCGCCAGATGTTGCCATAAAGCAACCAAAGTCAAAGGATCGGCGGGATTGACAGTACAGACGGCATTGTCTTCGACCGCAAACACCGGGCCGGTTTTGATTCTTATCAGATGGTTGCATTTGATTGATGAACGCAATGGGAGCGCCAGATTTTCGTCATCATCGAACAACAGCACCGCCGACGGATTTTCACCGTGCATGGCAAGCCCCCGCGGCACCCATTGCGACGTGTACCCGAGCAGTTTTATATCTTTTCCGGCAGCGGCTTCCGGCGCCGGTCTGGCGCGATAAACCCGTTTGACGAACTCATCGAAGCGAGCCACGATGTGACCGGTCCGGTCACATAAAAACATATTGAACGCAACCTTATCCCCGGTCCCGTCTGCTTCGCTTTTGCGGGCGTATACGTAACACTGCGACGGAATGGGCCGGTAAACTTCAACCGCTTTCAGGTAAAAAGGCAGAAGCTGGGCCGCACCATCCGGGTTCGTCAGAATATGCAGGGCCGCCACGCACTGGAACACACCGTCCATCATGGACGGTTCCAGATAATGGCCCGCACCGGCCGCCTGATGCGACTGGCGCAATTCACACAACATCTCATCGCGATTATACCGGCAGGTTTGAATTACCTGAAACGTGTCACCGTAGGCCAATCCGTTGTCTTTAAAATGGGTGTAGAGGGTTGTGCGGTCCCGGGTCGATGGGCAGCGGTGTTTGATTTTACCGATATTGATCTTGTGGGCCGGCAAGGGCGCCTCACCCGGCGCAACATCACCGGTGGCAAAAACGGTGTCGCCTTTTTTCAGGGACAGGGTGACCCGCCCTTTGGTTTTGCTTTTTTCGGCGGTTTGAATCGTGGTGCGCACCGGCTGTGCCGCTTTGACCGGTTTAAGCCAGAAGACATCGCGCAACACCCGTACCGGCTGGTTGAATATCTGCTCACCGGCCGTGCGAAATACTTCCAGGTATTTAACGCCCGGAACCAGCGGCTCGCCTTTTACTTTGTGATCGCGGATGAAATAGTCGGTCGGATCGAATTGTTGCGTCAACGGACGGTTGCGCGGCTGGGCGGCGGTCGGGAACCAGCAACGCATTTTTTCAAACGGGTAGACCGGCAACGCGACCCTGTACCCGGCGTTCTCCCGGTACAAACCGCGCCAGTCAACCGAATGTCCCCGGACCCACTGCCGGGCGACGGCGTGTTGATTGTCGTCATCTATTTTTAGCGCCGGTTCGCCCGGTTCGATATCCGGATCGACCTTGCCCGTCAGGATCCGGTTTTCTTCCCGGCCGTCAATGAAGTGTTGCAGTAAAGTTATCAGGTGCCGCCGGTTTTGTGCGCTGAACACAACCCGATGCGTCATGGCCGCCCGTCCGGTCTGCAACGTGTAAGCGATATCATTCATCGCCGGTGTGTCGACACCGGTTTGCAGGTAGCGATGCAGCGCCACGGCATAAGCGTTCAGGCGGTCTCTGGTTTTGGCCGACAGCGGTACCGGAAAAGTGTTGCGGTCGACGGCTTGATCTGCCCGGCGCCCCTTGCGAGGCGGCTCTTCCAGAATCAGATGCGCATTCACCCCCCCCATGCCGAATGAACTCAAACCGGCGCGCAGGGCAACGGGTCTACCGTTGCGGCGTTGCCGGCGCCAGTCATGATGCCGGTCCACAATAAAAAAGGGACTGTCGTCGAGTTTGATATAGGGATTCAGTTCCTGGAAATGGAGCAAGGCCGGAATTTTCCGGTACTTGAAGCTCAGCAGAATTTTAATCAGGCCCGCGATACCGGCGGCGCTCTCCAGATGACCGATATTGGTTTTCACCGAACTCAGACCGCAATAAGGGGGGGCACCGGCTTTGACATGCGGTGCATAAGCCTCCTTGAGCGCATTGACTTCGATCGGGTCTCCCAGCGGGGTGCCGGTGCCATGGGCTTCGATATACCCGATGGTCCTTGGATCGATGCCGGCATCCTGCAGGGCGGCGCAAATAACCGATGCCTGCGAGGACACCTTGGGCGAGGTCAGAAAGTTGGACCGCCCCCCATGCTGCACCGCCACGCCTTTGATCACGCCGACAATATTATCCTGATCCGCCAGCGCGGTCTGCAGCGGCTTGATGAAGATCACCCCGACGCCTTCGCCCCGGACATAGCCGTTGGCGCGCGCGTCAAAGGTTTTGCAGGCCCCGTCTTCGGACAACATGCCGGATTTGCCGTGGGAAATATACATGGTCGGGGTTAAAATGGCGTTGATGCCGCCCACCACCGCAGCCTCGCAAATTCCGGTCTGGATATCGCGCACAGCGTTGTTCAGGGCCACTTTGAAACTGGAGCAGGCGGTGTCGACCACTTCACTTTTACCGCGAAAGTCCAACAAAAACGACACCCGGTTGGCCACGATGGAATGGACGGTGCCGGTGGAAACAAAAGAGATAATCGATTCCTGCTTTTCCCGCATCAATTCGGCGTAGTCGTTTTTGGACACCCCGGCATACACGCCGACGTTGCGGCCCGACAAACTTCTGGGATTATACCCCGCGTCCTCGATGGCGTGCCAGGCCGACTCCAGAAAAATGCGGTGTTGCGGATCGATGTAGTTGGCTTCTTTGGGTGAAATATTGAAAAACAGAGGGTCGAATTTATCCATATCCTCGATAAAACCGCCCCATTTTATCCGGGTTTTGTTCTTTTCCTTCTCCGGATCCCCATAGTACTCCTCCCAGTCCCAGCGTTCCTTGGGAATCTCGCCGACACTGTTCTGGGTCTGCATGAGATTGTTCCAGAATTCGTCATAGTTGCGTGCTCCGGGAAAACGGCAGGCCATGCCGACAATGGCAATGTCGTCGGACCGGACGGCCTCGGCCTGTGAATGTACCACCGCCGCGGGCTTACGGCCGGGCCGATTGCTTCGGTTATCCAGATCATAGCTGAGCAGGACCCCATATGCGTCACTATGGGCGGTTTCCGGGGAGGGATAACCGGTTAAGATACCGTCCACCCGCGCGCCCTGGGCGGCGTGAAACCGCAAGGTGGCGTCCAGCGGCCGCCCCCGTTCATCGCGGGCGCGGACATATTCTTCCAGAGACAGCGCTTTGTCGGCCTCATAATCCCGGCACAAGGTCACGGCGATCACCGAAACAACCTTGTGCATCAGGCTGCAGCGTTGCAACATGAATTCAAGCAGGCGACTGCCCAGCCGCCGCCCCTGCAAACGGGGATGAACATTGACCGCCAGCAATTGAACGACGGCGCCGTCCGGCGTGTGAATGGTATGCACATCTTCAGCGGTTTTACCCTTCAGGGCGTCCACACTTTCAATCCGCTGGGAGTAGATGACGCCGGCCACACGCCCTTCATATTCCAGCACAAACTGGCCCTGGGGGTACGTTGCCAACCGCCGGTCGATACTCTCCGGCGGGGCCTGATTTTCTTCCAGGCATGCCTTTTCAAGTTCATACAGCGTTTCAAGATCACCGGGTTGGGCAAAGCGAATCGTATAGTCGCGTTTTACGAGGTGACTCAGCGTCTTGCGACACGCCGGTGTTCCGGCCGGATACCGCTCAGGTTGCGCTTTGGCGAACAGCCCCGCACCGGCGGCCACGGTCAGAAAGGCTTCCGCATCGATCAAATACTGCCGCGAAAAAGCGTGCAGGATTTCAAAACCGATGTTTTCCGGGTCACTCAAACGGTCGGGCTGCACCGGTCCGGGGGTGCAATGCGATTCCAGCAGCATCAACCCGTGATCGGAGATTACATTGGCCCAGCGCTGCAAATGGCGCCGCCAGGCGCTGAAAATCCGGGTTGCACAGGCACAATCGCCTTCGGCGTCCACATAGGCGGCGCCATTCATGGTCACCGGCAACGTGCAGGTGTCGGCGTCAATTTGCGCTTCGGCCTTGCAGGTAAAACTGTGGTCGATAAATGCCCGCACATGCAGTATATCATGCGCGTCCGTTATCCCCCGGGCAGCCAGGTCTTCGATGATTTGCGCCGGTGAGTTCAAGTCGCCCTGCAGGGTCACCAGCGGCATGCCGGCCAATCGTTTTGCGGCGGCGTGCAGCGCATCCGGATTATTATCAATACCGATCAATGTCAGCGGGAACCGGTCCAAAACCTTGCCGCGTTCACTCTGGTATTGAATGGCCGTATAAATATCCTGAAGAAAAGTTCCGTCTCCGCAGCCCGTATCGGCGATGTACTTGGGTTGCTCTTCCACCGGCAGTTGATTAAACAATGCCACAATCCGTTCGCGGGCATCCTTGTAATAGGGCGCATGTCCGGGGGTGGGTGTTGCTTGCGGTTTGTCCGTCACCGCCGCTTTTTCAAACAGCAATGTGTACATACCGGCCAGCAGCGGCCGCCAGGCCGCCGCTTCGGCCAGTATATCCACACGTCCTAAAAGCGCACTGCCGCCGGCCGTCAGCGTTATTTCCCCGTTTTGCTCCTGCGCCCATTTTTTACGAAAAAACAAATCGCGCAAAACGGTTTGCACCTTTGCGGGCATATCAGCGAACAACGGCTGGTTGCGGTTATGTTGCGTGCCATGTTGCAATGCGATAAACAACGGCAGTAGCACCGCTCCTTGCATCAGACCCAAAACCGGCAGGGACCACGGTTTTTCATGGTGCAGCAGATGTTCGATCTGCGGCACCAACCGTTCCCGGCCCGCCGAGGTATATAGCAGTTCTTCCGGCGCCAGCCGGTACAATTCGACCAGATCCGGACCAATCGGTTCCAGGTTGACATTGTCCGTCAACCGGTAGGTGTCAGGGTCACTGCGGGTCATCCAGCCCAGCCTTTCCAGGGTGTTCAACGCCAGGTTGAAATAACCGGCATGGGCATCCAGTTTGCGGGCCAGAACGGAAGCCGTCAAGGTTTGCGTCTTGCCGAAAAGCGCAAACATCCCCTGTCGCGCACAGGCCTCGATCACCGGAACGGCGACATATCCATTGCAGAACGCATTCAACACGGAAAGCATAACTACCTCAACAAGTCTCTAATAATCAGCCTTCATAGCGGCCTTCAACAGCACCGAACCAGAAATCGGTTTCGACGACACGGGTAAAGATGAAGCCTGACGCTTCGAACAACGCCCTGAAATCCTGTTCGGTTCTTTCACGGCCACCGGTGATGTAAAGCATGAGAACATCATAAAAATTAGCGTTTTGCTGGATGGTGCGTTCCTTGATCAGACAGTCGGAAATCAACAGGCGGCTGCCGGGCCGGGCATGTTTGCTGATATTCTTGAGAATATTGATACACTGCTCATCGGTCCAGTCATGCAGAATCTGCCGCAGAAAGTAAACATCGGCATGCACCGGCACATCTTCATGAAAGTTACCGGGAATCATTTCGCAGCGTTCCTTGAAACCGTTGGCGGCAAATAGTTCGCGCGTTCGCTCGACAACGTGAGGTAAATCGAAAATAATGCCTTTAATGTCGCTATACTTTTTCAGCACCTTGGAGACGACTTCACCGCTACCGCCGCCGATATCGGCAAAAACGCCCGTTCCGGACAGATCGTAGGCATCAAGAAACGCTTCGGTTGCCTGCGTGTGCGCGGCGGCCATCCCGGCGTCGACCATTGCGGCCAGTTCCTGGTTCTCGGCAATGTGGTCGAATACCGGTTTGCCGAAGTGCTCAACAAACGGTGTGCGGCCGGTTTTTACACAGTCGAGCAGTTTGTCGACCGCGTGAAAAGGCGCCGGCGAGGCGTTGATCAAAAGAGCGAAATTAAGAAATGAATGTTCGGCATCCCGGCGCAGATATTCAGCCACGTCGTTCAGGGCAAAGTGCTTGTCGGCCTCTTCCGTGAAGATCTCCTGACTGGCCAGAAGCCGCATGACACGATACAAAGGATCGGTGCTGGCACCGACTTTCTGGGCAATGGTTTCGATCGGCAACGGCCCATCCGACAAAAGATCCGCCACGCCCAACATCCCTGCCACAAATATGGACTGGGAAACCAGATAACCGTGTGACATTTTAAACAAGTGATCATAAGCTTTTCTTGAACTCATGGATTGCTTCCTCCTTGCTAGATAGTGATTAAAAAAAACGTTTGACCATTATCCTTCATTAAAGGTCAAAACCTGTGAAACCGGCAACCGCGGGGTTCGGGCGGAAGGCGGACCGGTTTTTGAAAAGCGCAGCAGAAAAACCGGCAGCCGGCCGGAAAAAGCGGGAAAGACATTACTGATTTTACTTTCCATGCTTTTGGTTAATTTGATTTGCGAAGGCGTCAGGCCCGTTCCGTTTTCCAGCCTCACCCTCAGGGCCAGTGAGACAACCCCGACGGAAGGGTGGATGGAGTAGCCCCGCCGGTTGGCTTCCAGCCAGATATGTTCCAGTTCCCGGCCTGCCTTGACATAAGCTTCCGGTTTATCTTCAGAAATCGAAAGCAGGGCAAAGGCGCTGGAACGTTTATATCTTCGCTTGATCAGGTAACCGACCATTTTGCTTAGTTTAAACACCGTCAAAAACCGCGAAAAACGCCAGGCCTGAGACAGCCGCAGCAGAATTTGAACTATTCTGGTAAATTCCAGGACGTGGATGTAAAAACCGTCCCTGGTCGTTTCAACTTCTTTCTGGTTCCAGCGCACCCAGCGATAAATACCTTCGTGCACATCCTGGTGTTCCAGCAAAAGCGGATAAAATCGTGAGGTCTGTTTGGCCAGAAAACGCACTTCTTTTTTCTGGCGTAACACGTCCATTTGCACGTGTTCATTTTGGGCAATCGATTCAAAAAGAGCGCGTTCATCTTTTTCCGGCATGACGAATTTTCTGGCTTTACTACGATTGCTGCATCGCTTCTCCAGATACGGCAGCAGCGGTGACTTATAAACCGGTGCTTTTTTAATCCTGAGGATCGCCACCAGGTTATCGCTATAAGTCCCGGGAAACAGGTCTTCGTCAAAATCGTACCCCAGCGATCGGGCCATGATGCGAATATTGGTCAGCAGACACCCCAGGGCCAGCCAGGACATCAAGTTATTGTAATCCAGAAACGCACGTGCCCGTTCGTATGAAAAGTGAACCAACAACGCGTTTTCCCCGGATTCAAACCGAAAGGGTTGGCAATTGTCCGCAGTGGGTGCGAGCATCCCTGCCCAAACCAGTTTTTCGATGATTTTTTTATCCATTGTTTCCTCCCAAAATAAGGGGTTTATCTGCTCGCATGGTAAAAATCCCTTCCGGCCCGTCGTTGGTGCCCATCCGGAAATATTTGTGAGAACGCCGGCCTGGACCAAAAGATGCTATTTCCGGATGGGCACTCGCTATTTCAACACCCCGCCCGACCGGGTTTTGATGTCATGATACAAATCATCGATCGAATCCAATTGGGCAATATCGTTCAGGGGTAACAGTACCGCCAGATTCCGCTCGATTTCATTGCGCAGTTCCAGGGCCATGATGGAATCCATCAAGAGGCCCAGGTTGGTGCTTTGCACCAGTTGCGCGCGCTCGATGCCGGTGATCCGGGCGACGGTGGTTTCCAGAAAATCACGCAGGTCAACGGCTTGATCCGTCCGGGCGGCGATGGAATCCATGGACTGCTTCATCAATTCCAATGCTTTCTTCTCCATCAGGGTAAATTCGACGCCCACCGCTTTGGCCACCAGTTGGCCGTCTTCGTTGTAATAATCGAAATCGGAAATCGATTTTTTGCCCAGATCTTCGCGGTTGCGGATGCGCGCGTGCGCCCACAGTTCCTTGAACGCATTCAGGTCATTGTTGTCATAGATAATGAAGCTTTCCACATAGGCGCTGATATATGTGGCTTCATCGCGTTTGACCTGCTCCAGCTGTGCATCCGGAACACAGGCCATTACCAAGGGCGCGGCCATGTATATTTGCAGAAAATAGGCGGGAATTTCACCGATTCCGATGGTGTTCAGATAGTCGTTAAAATTTTTAATGACCCCGATCGACTCATAGGGTTTGCGCCAGATCGTTTCCAGAAAGTGATAGCTGGGCCCCAGATAAAAGTCGTCGCCCCAGAATTTATCGAAGAATTCTTTGGTCGCATAGGCTTCATCAAATGTATCGACAATGGTTTTGTCAAATACGGCCGACGCTTCATCAACCATGGGTTCATCGGACAACAGGCCGCTTTTGCTCAACCCCCAGTCTTTGTTGATGATATTCTTTTTGGCGGCAAAACTGTATATTGCATAGGAGAACTCATGGCCGGACTGCTTGCCGATGGTCACTTTGGTTTTATAGCGGTCGCCTTCATGGAGAATGACCGGCTGGGACACTTTTAAATGGTCGATGCGCGTAAACTGAAAGTCCGGCTTTACATTCCGGATGGCCTTGATCGCCAGTTCAAGAAAGCCGATTACCGGGAAAAGGGCGAAGTTAAACGCCTTGTGGTCACCCACCAGCGGATAGGTGTGATAATCAAGGAGCGTATTGTAGGTCCAGGTTTTTATTTTCGAGCGCGCCGCCCCCATCACTGGATGGGTAGAGCGGTCCGGTGGCGGCACATCCAGGGGCCGGCGCTGCATATCGGCTTCGATCAGACGTGGAAACGCACCCTGATCGATGCGGGCGAAAGTGATATTTTGCATGGTGCAGAGCACCCGGCCGTCATTGGCGTAGATGGTGATGTCGCCGTTATACTGACTATGATCGTCATTGTGACGGGTTACACGCGCATGACAGTATATCTCTTCCTGTTGAAGCGTTTCGTAAAAGATACACATATCGTAACCGGTACCGATAAAGGTTTGACTTCCTGTTTCCAGATCGCGGATAATTGCTTCCGGCAGGGTGCCTTTGAACAACAAGCCGTTCAGATATGCAATGAGTGAATCGGGATTGAGGTTGTAAGCCCCGGTCGTCCGGATGAAGTCTTTCGGTTTACAGTAGCCTACGGCGGTAATACCGTCTTCGCGCCAGACCTTTTCAAAAATATGAAACGGCCGGCCGATGGTGAACGATTTTTCCCAAAAGCGATCGTAAAACGCCTGTCCCGACATCTTCTCCGTGCATTGGCCGATGATCTCGTCAATCAAAACCGGTTGCACCCGTACCGGTGGACGCGCCAACTTTTGAATATCGATACTTGAAAACATTTCCACCGGTGCGTTGTCGGCGCCGGGGGCAGCAAACATCTTGACGCGGAGCAGTTTTTCATGGCCGGTGTAGTCGATTTTCTCAATGGTCGCCTTCAGATCGATCCGGTCCTGTTCGAAAATAATCGGTTTGAGCAAGGAGACGTTTTTAAAGCAGTAGTTGGCGATGCTGTGATCGGGAA
>JANQIE010000226.1 GCA_028282295.1 Desulfobacterales bacterium
GAGCCATTCACGTTCTTGTGACATAGCCTGCTATGCCTGCGGTTTTAAAAATGCTCGGGCCTTGCCGGGAACCAAAATCTACTATTTCCGGATGGACACAAGCAAAGAAAAAATGAATAACAATAGAGCACAATTGCATGTCGAAGCCTGACAACAACGCTTAGGCATTTTTGCGATATCTCCTGGATTCCCGCCTGCGCGGGAACGACGACGCAGGTTTTGCCCCGTCGTGTTTAGACGTCATTGCCGCGCAGGCGGGAATCCGGGAAATGTCCCTGAATGCGCACATTGCTCGTTCCGGCGGGACGCCGCTTCTACAGGCAAAACCGGAAACAACAGCGTGGTGACCATGTCTTCAAGTGCGGTAATCCGCGTTGATCTTCACATAGTCGAGGCTTAAATCGCAGGTCCACATCGATGCCCGGCCCGGCCCGGCATTCAGCTCCACTGTGACCGTAAACTCGGGTGTGTGCAGAACTTTGGTGGCGGCGGCTTCGGCCTCGGGTCCGCATCCCGCGCCGGCAGCCACCATTTGGACATCATTGAAAAACAGATCGATGCGGCCGGCATCCAACGCAACCCCGGCCCGGCCGGCCGCCGCCAGTATCCGCCCCCAGTTGGCATCCTGACCAAAAAACGCGGTCTTGACCAGCGGTGAATGCGCAATGGTATCGGCAACAACCTGGGCATCCGCATCCGAAGCCGCCCCCCGGACAACGACCTCGACCAGTTTGGTCACCCCCTCGCCGTCCCTCACCATGGCCTTGGCCAGTTCAACCAGCAAATCATTCAGAACCGGCTGGAACGCAGCCTGTGTGGCGCTGTTTAGTTCGGCCCGCGATTGCCCGCTTGCCATCAGCAGCACGGTGTCGTTGGTGCTGGTGTCACCGTCGATGGTAATCCGATTGAACGACCCATCCACCGCGCGGGTCAACGCCTGCCGAAGCTGCGCCGAGGTCGCGGTGAGATCGGTGCAGATAAAACAGAGCATGGTGGCCATGTCCGGGCGGATCATGCCGGCCCCCTTGGCCACCGCCAGCAGCGTGTAGGGATGACCGCCAAGTTCCCCCCGGCGCCGGGCGATTTTCGGCACTGTGTCGGTGGTCATGATCGCTTCGGCCAGATCGGCAAAGCCCTGTTCATCAAGCTTCCGGGTTAAATCCGGCACGGCCGCACGAACCTTGTCCATCGGCAAAGGCGCCCCGATCACACCGGTGGAGGCCACCTGTACCTGATGCGCGGCGATATCCATTTGCGCGGCGACAAGGCGGGTCATCTTTTCGGCGTCCGCCCGGCCGCCGGCACCGGTGCAGCAATTGGCATTGCCGCTATTCACAATAACCGCCCGTGCCGTTCCATCACGGATGTTGGCTTTGGACACGACAACCGGCGCGGCGACCACCTGGTTGCGCGTAAAAACCGCCGCGGCAGCGGCCGGGTGCTCGGTGTAGATCATACCGAGATCTTTCGCGTTGTTCTTCTTGATACCGGCATGGATACCGGCCGCCTTGAATCCGGGACAACAAAAAGAATTAGTCATAATCAAAGCCTTTGCTACAAAAGTCCATTCGTTAATTGGTGGGTAAATGTTTTTCAGGAAAGATCAGTCACCGGGCGGCAGCGGAATCACCAGCACCGGCACTTTGCTGCGCCGCAGAACCCGGCGGGCGGTGCTGCCCATTACGGTGCCGGCAAAACTTCCGGCCCCGCGCGACCCCATGACAATCAGGTCGCATTGCTGCTGCACGGCGATTCCGATAATCTGATCCACAGGGTGACCGCGTCTTACCATAATTTCATCGACGACAAAAGGGCAGGCGGCCATATCCGCTTTGACCGCTTCGCAGAACTGCTCGGCTCGCTGCCGCATCATGGCAACAGCCTGATCCGCGATGTTCTTTTTGTGCCGCTCCCATTCGGTCTCGCCAAAATAGGACTGGATCGTGACGTTGCCGGCCGAGGAGATCTCCTCAACGGTATGAAACAGGACAACCCGTGCTTCGTGGCGATCCGCCAGCGTCATGGCCCACGCCAGGGCCGCCTTGGAATTTTCCGACAAGTCGGTGGCATATAGTATTTTTTTGATTTGAGGAACCATGGCAACCTCCCTTTATTTCAGATTTGCGAAAAAAAGCATTATTCACAATATGCTGGTGTCCATCCGGAAATGGTAGATTTTGGTTCAGGCCAAGGCCGCAGCGAATTTGAAACCACAGGCGTAGCCCTGCTACGTCGCAAGAACATGAATGGCGACGCCATTATTTCAAATTCGTGAGAACGCCGGTCTGGGCCAAAAGATGCCCTTTCCGGATGGACACATGCTGACATCTGAATCTAAAGCGGATCAGACCATCGGTCAAATTACAGCCCCTGACGCTCAGTAAACCCCCAGCACTTTTAGCTGTTCGGTTTTATCCCTGAGCTGCCTCATAATTTTTTTAAACGAGGGCCGCTGCACATCGGCTTCCAGGTCCACATAAAACATATACTCCCAGGGTTTGCCCAAAATGGGGCGCGATTCGAGTTTGACCATATTCACCTGACTATCGGCCAACACGCGCAGCACGTCGAGCAGTGCGCCGGGCCGATTGCCGGTGGCAAAGGTTAACGAAGACTTGCGCCGGGGGCCGTCAGGGATCGGCGCGCGCCCGACGACCACATAACGGGTAAAATTGCGCGGATTGGTCTCAACCCCTTCCTCAACAATCTTCAAACCGAATTGCGCGGCCGCCGCTTTGTTGGCAATGGCGGCCTCGCCCGGTTCAACACCCCGGCTTACCCGGTCGACCGCCTCAACAGTATCGTTGACCGGCATCTTCACCAGATGGGGGTTGGCCTCCAGAAAGACACGGCACTGCCGCAGGGTTCGCGGCGGGGCCAATACCCGCTTAAGATCTCCGGCCGATGTATCCGGCCGGCAGACCAGATGATACATGATCCTGAGCGTCAGCTCGCCCACGATATGCACCCCGTCTTCGATCAAAAGATCGTAGTTCTCGTGAATGCTTCCGGTAAGTGAATTTTCCAGCGGCACGATACCGAACGCAGCCTCCTTTTGCCTGACGGCCTCGAAGACGCGACGATAGGACGGCAGCGACAACGGTTGGATAGCAGCGCCGAAGTATTGCAGGCAGGCTTTGTGGCTGAAGGCGCCCACTCCGCCGGCAAAAGCCACCCGTTGGGCGTCATCCGCATTGCGGTCCGGTGACACGGTTACGTGCTTGTCCCCGCGTAGCGGGCTGCTGCAAAAAGCGATCTGCTTGTCCACCACCGGTGCGATGACGTACAGGTCGCGCATCAATTGACCGAACTGTTTGGGGTACAAACTCTGAGCGCCGTCAGACAGGGCCTTTTCAGGCTGATGATGCACTTCCACCATGACGCCGTCGGCACCGGCGGCAATTGCCGCGCGGGCCATGGGACTGACCTTGGCACGAATACCGGTGGCATGACTCGGATCGACCAGCACCGGCAAATGGGTCAGTTTTTTAAGCACCGGGATCGCGGACAGATCGAGTGTATTGCGCGTGTAGGGCTCGAAGGTCCGGATGCCCCGCTCGCACAAAATGACGTTGTTGTTGCCTTCCGACAAAATATATTCAGCCGACATCAACCACTCTTCGATGGTGGAAGACAAGCCCCGCTTGAGCACCACCGGCTTGCCCATCCGGCCGACACATTTAAGCAGTTCAAAATTCTGCATGTTGCGGGCGCCGATCTGCACGGCATCCACATATTTCATCATCATATCGGCCTGGATGGTCGATGTCATTTCGGTCACCACCGGCAAACCCACAGTTTCGCGGACCTCGGCCAGAATTTTCAACCCTTCTTCCCCCAAGCCCTGAAACGAATACGGCGATGTGCGCGGTTTGAAAGCGCCCCCGCGAAACAAGCTCGCCCCGTACTGCTTGACGCGCCGGGCAATGGTCAGGGCCTGTTCGCGGCTCTCAATGGCGCAGGGGCCGGCCACGGCCATCGCCTGCTCGGCCCCGATCGTGACCGTACCGACCGCCACCACGCTGTTGTCAGGATGCAACTGGCGACTGACCAGCTTAAAGGCCGTCGATATTGGTATGGTTTTCACCACACCGGGAAGACTTTTAAAAAAAGCGTCATCCCGGCCATGACCGCCGATGGCCCCCAACATGGACTGCCCTTGTTCGGCAAACTCCCTGACAATACAGCCTTGGCTGAAAAGGGCACTGCGTAAAAGCGCCTTTTGTTCCGGGGTGATAGCCGGGTCCAGAATCAGAATCATGTTACCTCCTTGCGTTGTGGGTTGCCGATGCGGTGGTGGGTTGTACACACCACAAAAAAAGCCCCGGGTTGAAAACCCGGGGCTTGGATTCGTGCTGATCCCGGGTGGACTGAATCGGTCCACCCGGCCTGTGTTGTTTAGCTACACATCCGGCTGGACGCTCCTAAAGTAAAAAAAGAAGCGTCGCGAAATAACACCAAATTGAGTATGGTTCCAGTTGTGCATGGTTTTTCCTTATTTTGTTTCGGCCACCATAAGCCGCCCGGCCGGCCCATGTCAAGCGTTCTTTTGAACATCGCCGCAGGCCAAAATCGGTAGGGCGAACGAACCATCTACAAATTGACAGGGGCGTCGCTTTCAACTATATAGGGCGGACATTTTATTTATTCCGCGACCCTGAACTCGATGTCATTGAATCAAAACCAAATAATCCGCACCCATGAGGGAGCACAACCCACAGCCGTCAGGCTGGCGCACTCAGAGGTGACCTTGGCAAAACATTCCATATTTGATTATTTCCCCGAAGACCGCATGTCCACCGATTTTTCATGGGCGCTCTGGCTGGTGGGCTGGTTAGGTATTTTAAAGGCGTTTGTCTGGATCGCTACCGATCCCAATCTGCCGGCCGATGTTGCCAGGGCACTGGCATATAAATACTCCCTGAGCACCATCCCCCTTGCCTTATGCGGCGTGGCGCTGTGGAACAAAAAAAGGTGGGCAATCTGGGGCCTGATCATTTGCGCCACCGCCGATTTGATTTTTCTGGTGGCCGTTCCCGGAACCTTTATCAGTTTCGAAGTCAAACAGTTTGCCATTTTCCCCTTCGTCTTCGCAGGCGCTCTGTTTTTTATCAACGGCCCGGTGGCGGATGTATTGATTCTGCTGCTGGTACCGGCCCTGTTTAAAGCTGTCCGTGATGCACGCGACTGAGTTTAGAGAAAAATGAGCCGTTATCTTCTAATCGACATCGGCGCCGGCACCATGGATGTGCTGTACCATGACGACCAAAGCGACCTGCACTTCAAGGCGGTGGTCAAATCACCCGTGCGCCGCCTGGCCGAAGAAATCGAATCGACTGCCGGCGATCTGTGGATTACCGGCTGCGAGATGGGGGGCGGGCCGGTTTCGCAGGCGCTGATTGCACGCGCTCAAAACGCAACCGTCACCATGACCCAATCGGCTGCCGCCACCATTCACCACACCCGCGAACGCGTGACGCAGCAGGGCATTCGAATCGTTGACGACAACACCCCACCACCAAAACAGGCCCAAACGATCCGCTTGCTGGACCTGAATAGCGCGCATATCGCCGGACTGGTGGAAGGCATGGGGGTTCCTTTCGATTTTGATGTCGTCGGCATCTGCGCCCAGGACCATGGCGTTGCGCCGGCCGGCGTATCCCACCTGGACTATCGACACAACCTGTTTCAAACCCGCCTGGATCAACAGCCCCACCCGGCAGCCCTGTGCTACCGCGCCGATGAAATTCCACCGGCCTTCAACCGGTTGACCGCCATCGCCCACACAGCCCGGGAACTGCCCACCCGAAACATCTACGTCATGGACAGCGGCATGGCCGCCATCCTGGGGGCCGCGCACGATATCCAGGCCGCGGGCAAAACCCGCGTCATTGTGCTGGATGTGGCCACCTCGCATACAGTGATCGCAGCCGTGGAAAACGGCGACATTGCCGGCCTGGTTGAATACCATACCCATGACATCACACTCGCGCGATTGGATAAGTTAATTGTTGACCTGGCGGATGGACGGATCGATCACCAGAAGATTTTAAAGGAGGGGGGGCACGGCGCCTATCTACGCCGGACCATAGGCATGCCGAATGTGGAAGCAATCATCGTCACCGGCCCCAAACGCCGCCTTGTCGCCCCCACCAGCCTGCCGATCGTATGGGGCGCGCCCTGGGGCGACAACATGATGACCGGCACGGTCGGCCTTTACACCGCCATCACCAACACCGCGGTCAAACCCGGCCACTAACTGCCCATGGGGTAAAAGGTATCCCCGAATTCGCTGAATTTCTTGACGTCCCCTGCCCTTTATAATACTTAACCCAAGTTCTACCTATCGTCACAAAATCAGTGGCACAGTTTAAGACAAAGGAAACGGCATTGGATCTAAACTAGAATATAGAAGGAGACTTGTTTATCAAATGGCATTTGACGCATTTATTAAAATTGATGGAATTGAGGGTGACAGCTCAGATGATGCCCATCAAGGCTGAATTGAAATCCTTGAATATGGAATAAGCTCGAACCAAACAATTTCAAAAACAGCCAGCAGTGCAGGTGGTGCAACGGCTGAACGGATTAATTTTTCAGAGTTCACTTTCCGTAAACTCCTCGACAAATCCACACCTAAACTGGCACTGGCATGCGCCGCCGGAACTCACATCGATAGCATTACCATTGAACTCTGCCGTGCCAGTGGTGATAAAACCAAATTCATGGAATACCGCCTAACAAACAGCATCATCAGTGAAGTATTATCCATCGGTCAAGGACGTTTTCCCTGGGAGACCATCAGCATCAATTTTGGCAGAATCGAATGGTCTTATGTCCAACAAAACCGAAGTAGTGGCAGTATTGTGGGCCATATTGCCTGCGGGTGGGACTTACAAAAAAACCGGCGAGTCTGATAGATAGTTGAACTGGATTATCAAATTATGAAACCGGAGGAATTTAGATGGGTTTAAATGCTGATATAAAAAAAGAACTCAAAAAAAGCTTATTGAGTATGAAGGAAAGGTGAACCATCTCTATCTGGATAAAAAGGGATTTGTCACCGTAGGGGTTGGGCATTTCATTAAAAATCGTGATGCAGTTGTATCTATTGTGCTTTGTAAAACCAAAAATAACGTACCTGCGAAGATCGCATCACTAAAAGAGAAAAAAGATGAATACGATACCATTTTAAAATTGAAATCTAAAATGACTTCAAATCGGAATGCAAATTTTTATAAAGCACATACAACATTGGTTTGGATACGACCGGAAGCAATTTTGTTTTTGTAACAGTTATCTGTAAACACTGATAAAATATGGAAAAACAGACTGACGAAGACCTATAGTGGATACATCAATACGTAAACTGTTTTGTGCGAGCCCTTAGTTGTTGTTCACCCAGATAAAACTGACAGTAAGTTTAAATTTTCGTATAGCGCCAAGTTAATAAAATCGGCTCGTCTGTAGATTTTTTTTCGAGGATAAACAAATCAGAGCCTTTCCCAAATGCCTCACGTACTTTCCACGAAATACGTGCCAGAAGATCTTCAACGCCATCGTTATTAAAATCGGCTCTAGCCATGATTTTAAATGTTGTCTGATATACCTTAGTTACAACTTTAGCCTCAAATTTATCTATAATCGATATATCCAGCGAGGATTCGTATTCAGATAGTTCATATTCTGCTAATGTTTTGCCATTGCGCATGGATAGCAAGTGTTCACTGATAACAGGGCCAATTGTCGCGGGTAATGATTCTATAAACGCTTTTGTAATCTTTTTAGGAAAAAAAGTTCGTTTCGCATGGGCACCTTTTTCAATATATAGTTTTATCGCTTTGCACTTTAGTTTAATACTTTTGTAAATATGATATTGCGATGTTTTAATATCGTCTTCATCAATGAGGTCAATTTGAGAACAACGGTCAAAGTAAATATTCTTACCATCTTTACCTGTTAACTCAGAGTCTAAAATAACGTCTTCGTACTTAGATATATCTTTAGAGACAGTTCCACAGAATGTTTTATAATTAAACTCACTCTGGAGTGGCTCAATGTTAATTGTACTACAACTCACACTAAAAATTATCAATGCGCAATATAGTATATTTTTTTTCATATTTAACTTCTCACTTAGCTGTTTTAAGTAGATTTTTTACGTAATTATTCCGAGCGTCATTAATTTGGGGTCGATTTGATTCTGTCGCTGCTTTTTTCCAGTCCTTACCTTTTAATGCCTTGTTAAATTTCGGGAAACCTTTTGCCAACTCAGATGCACCTATATTAAATATCATATCAAAAAGTGCCATCTGTACATTCTTCGGCAAGTTGTCAAAGTCATCAGAGTAACCGTTCTTTTTTGTAAATATCACTTTCAATTCTTTATAAAACGAACTGATATGTTTATCTAACAAATCGTCAATATCTTCTTCTGTCATAACTAATTTAGTTTTCTTTTTATAATAAGATGCTTTGTATGAATCATAGTCTTTTGAGACTGACCTTAAAACAGCATCATATTCGTTTTGCTTTTCTTTTAGGGAAGCGATCTTTGCGGGCACACTATTTTTGGTTTTACATAAAACGATGGATGCAACTGCGCCTCTGTTCTTAACCAAATGCCCTACACCAACAGTGACATTTCCTTCTGAATCCAGATAGAGATGATTCACCTTGCCTTCATACTGGATTAGCTTTTTCTTAATTTCTTTTTTCACATCAGCATTCAAGCCCACCTAAATTCCTCCGGTTTCATAATTTGATAATCCAATTCAACTATCTATCAGACTCGCCGGTTTTTTTGTAAATCCCACCCCCAGGCAATATGACCCACAACACTGCCACCACTTCGGTTTTGTTGGACATAAGACCATTCGATTCTGCCAAAATTGATGCTGATGGTCTCCCAGGAAAAACGTCCTTGACCAGTGGATAATACTTCACTAATGATGCTGTTTGTTAGGCGGTATTCCATGAATTTGGTTTTATCACCACCGGCACGGCAGAGCTCAATGGCAATACTATCGATGTGAGTTCCGGCGGCGCATGCCAGTGCCAGTTTAGGTGTGGATTTGTCGAGGAATTTACGGAAAGTGAACTCTGAAAAATTAATCCGTCCAGCCGTTGCACCACCCGCACTGCCGGCTGTTTTTGAAATTGTTTGGTTTGAGCTCATTCCATATTCAAGGATTTCAATCCAGCCTTGATGAGCATCATCTGAGCTTTCACCCTCAATTCCATCAATTTTAATAAATGCGTCAAATGCTATTTGATAAACAAGTCTCCTTATGTATCCTGGTTTAGATCCATAAATGTAACAGAATGTCCTGTTGTAATTTAAGGTCGATCCAATTGTTTTAAACTGTGCCACTGATTTTGTGACGATAGTTAGAACTTGGGTTAGATATTATAAAGGGCAGGGGACGTCAAGAAATTCAGCGAATTCGGCAGGTACCTTACTTGATTATCTTTTTAGGTCCAGGTTTCTATGGAAAACCAAAAGGTGTTGATCTGAAAGGCAAGGATGCCATCCTTATCAAACCAAAACCTTTGTTGCAAGTAGTCAAAAAATCCTGGAAAGGGAGAGCTCCCCATTAGTTTCATTCGTTTCTAGCATTAAACTTATATCGCCTTAACACTTTACGGCAAACAAAGACGCTGATATACACCCGCACAGGCCGTTTGCCGTCACTAGTCGGTTCTTTTTGCAGACCACGCGGCGCCATGGCTTGTGTGCCCACCCAGCGAAAGGAGCAGAAGATGAATTTCAAAATCCGTTTAAAGGTATTGCCCGCAGCCGTGGCCCTGGTATTGGTGACGGCCTTGTCGTTCACGGCGCCCGAAGCAATGGCGACCGGGAACACATCCCTTTACAAAGGCAAACCGGCCAAGTATGTCTTTCTCTTTATTGGTGACGGTATGGGGATACCCCAGCGGACCGCCGCCGGAAAGTATCACGACAAGCGGTTGACCATCGATTCCTTCCCGGCCCAGGGGATAACCACTACTTCGGCCGCCGACCGCTTCATTACCGGATCGGCTGCTTCCGCCACGGCATTGGCCGCGGGTCAGAAAACCAATATCGGCATGATCGGCATGGCACCGAACATGCGCAAGGTGAAAACCATAGCGGAAATGGCCCGCGACCGCGGTATGAAGGTCGGTATTGTGTCCAGCGTCTCCATCGATCATGCCACCCCGGCCGCCTTCTACGCCCATGTCCCGAAACGGAGTCAGTACTACGATATCGATGTGGCCCTGGCCGCAAGTGGTTTCAACTTCTTCGGCGGCGGTGGGCTTAAGGATCCCACCAACAAGAAGAACAATGCCTCCGCCTACAAAGGCAACGCCTTGGATCTCATCCGCCGGGCAGGTTATAAAGTGATCACCAACAAGGCCGATTTTATGCAGCTACAGCCGGGCGACGGCAAAGTGCTGGCTTGGAACGAGTGGCTGCAGGACAGCAAGGCTCTACCGTATGCCATGGACATGACCACCAACGACATTACCCTTCCCGAGTTTACCCGCAAGGCGATTGAGATGATCGACAACGACAAGGGCTTTTTTCTGATGGTGGAAGGCGGCAAAATCGACTGGGCTTGCCATGCCAACGATGCGGTGGCAGCCATCGAAAACACCCTGGCGTTCGATGCCGCCGTCCGGGTGGCGGTAAAATTCGCAGACGCCCATCCTGATGAGACCGCCATCGTGGTGACCGGCGATCATGAATGCGGCGGGTTAACGCTCGGTTTTGCGGGCACCAAATATGCGACCAATTTCGCCATCCTGGGCAATCAGCGGATCTCTTTCCAGAAATTCACCGATGAAATTCTGAAAACCTACAAAAACGGATGTAAAGGCGACTGCGGTTTCAGCGACGTCAAGGGGATGATTGAAGCCCATTTTGGGCTGAAATTCAGCGGCGATCCCAAAACCGACCCGATGGTGCTGCAGGCCCATGAAATCGAAATGCTGCAGACCGCCTACAACCGCAGCATGCCGGATGCCAAAATCAAATCCAAGGACCCGCGATCCATGGTCCTTTACGGCGGCTACGAGCCGCTGACAGTGACGGTGACGCATATTCTGAATAATAAAGCCGGCCTGGCCTGGACGTCGTACAAACACACCGGCGTCCCGGTCACCACCTCGGCCATGGGCATCGGCCAGTGGATTTTCAATGGATATTACGACAACACCAAAGTGGCTCTGAAACTCATGTCGATCATGGGCTTTTCACCCAGAATCCACTATGCCCGCCAGTCCGATGGGCATCGCCTGGCGCGTCATTAGTTCTTGCAAAACGCCGCCTATTCAAACGGGGCAAGTTACTTGAACTAGCGCCTGAATATCGCACGAAACAAAAAAAACAGAATGCCAACCCAAACGATACAAACAAAAAGGGATTTGATTTTCATCCTGATTCTGGGCAGTTTATCCGCCCTGCTTTACTTGCTGCCCAACGGTTTTGAAGAGCGGGTCGATACACGCGGTTTGCGTTGTCGCGGCCGGATCGTTGCCGTGGACAATACCGATATCCTTCAACACGGCATGGTTAAAACCGGCGATCAGGGGGTTAGCGTTGAAATACTCGACGGTCGCTTTGCCGGCCGCCGCCTCCAGGCCAATAATCCCCTGTTGGGGCAAATGGACCGCGACAAAATCTTTGAGGTCGATGATGTCGCCCTGGTAATTCTGACGCTCGATAACCAAGGTAAAATCGTCTATGTCAATCCTCAGGCTCATTACCGGATCGGCTTGGAGTTGCTGCTGTTCGGCTTGTTTGTCCTGGCCTTGATTTGCTTCGGCGGCTGGACCGGTATCAAGGCCCTGCTCTCCTTTGTGTTTGCCGGCCTGATGCTATGGAAGGTTCTGGTACCGGCACTGTTGAAGGGCGACGATCCCCTCGCTCTGACCTTTGGTGTCGTGGCCGGTTTGACCGGTGTAATCATCTTCCTGGTGGCCGGATTCAACCGCAAGGGCTTGACCGCCTTTTGCGGCGCCCTGTTGGGTGTGCTGACCAGTTGCGTTTTGGCAGTCTATTTTACCGACGCCCTACATGTTCACGGTGCGGTTATGCCGTTTGCCGAAACCCTGCTCTATGCCGGTTACGGCCACCTCAACCTGACCGCCATCTATAGTGCCGCCGTTTTTCTGGCGGCTTCCGGGGCGGTCATGGATATCGCCATGGACGTGGCCGCCAGCATGGACGAACTGGCCGCAAACCGACCCGATATCAGTCGCCGGTCCTTGTTCGCGTCAGGGATTCGGGTTGGCCGTGCGGTGGTGGGAACCATGACAACAACCCTTTTGTTGGCATATTCCGGCGGCTACGTAACGCTGTTAATGGCTTTTATGGCCCAGGGGGTTCCACTGACCAATCTTTTCAATCTGGTTTATGTTGCCGCGGAAATTTTGAAAACCCTGGTCGGCAGTTTTGGTCTGGTTATGGTGGCGCCGTTCACGGCCTTGGTCGGGGGATTTTTCCTGGTGAAACCGAAACGTAAAACAGACCAAAAGGCGCAATCGGAGTGCCCCTTGAGGGGGCAGGTCTTCAATCTTGACAAACAGGGCACAGGGCCAGGTCTCAACTCTACCTAAGAGCTCGCGCAAAAATAATTTTACATTTCAGGCACCCGGATTCAGGTCAGGTTGGTTCGATTTTCGGTCCCAAATGTGGCGTAATTGCCGAGTCCGGGCAATTACAATCCCATCCCCATACAGCTATCTATCCTCATCAAGCACCGTACGCACCCGGGCCAATAAATCGTTACCGGAAAACGGTTTTTGGATAAAGTGAGGCCCCGGTTCGGTAACGCCACGGCGAACGATTACATTTCCTGTGTATCCTGACATATAAATGACTCTGATTTTCGGAATTTCAGCAGATATCTTTTCATAAAGTTGCTTGCCGTCCATTTCCGGCATGACAACATCTGTTAAAAGCAAGTGTAACCGTCCATCATGGCGTTCCAACAGGTCAAAGGCTTCTTTACCATTTGCTGCGGCAAATACCGTGTATCCATTTTGTTCAAGGATAGTGTGAGCGAGGGTTCTCACGTGTTCATCGTCATCAACCAGTAAAATCGACTCCGAGCCGCACAGGTCCGAAAATGGTATCAATTCGCCATTTTCACTTTCGCCGGTTCGATGCGATTCCGGCAGATAAATTTTAAAAGTGGTACCTAGCCCGGACTCGCTGTAAAGCCAGATGTTACCACCGTGCTGTTTAACAATGCCGTAAACGGTGGCCAGACCTAATCCGGTGCCTTTATCTGGTGCTTTTGTCGTGAAAAAGGGCTCAAACAGACGGTCTCGGATCTTTGTATCAATGCCACAACCGGTGTCACTAACAGCCAGCATGACATAGTTGCCCGGAGTTACACCTTTATGCTGTCTTGCGTAAGTTTCGTCCAACTCTATCATGGTGGTTTCCAAAGTCAGCTCACCACCATTTGGCATAGCATCTTGGGCATTGACAGCCAAATTCATGACAACCTGTTCCAACTGGCCGACATCTCCCCGGATAAAAGGGAGCGAAGGATCCAAGGCCACATGAATAACGATATCCTGGCGGATAGTTCTGCGGAGCAAGGTCTTAAATTCATTTAGCACCACGTTTAAGTCAAAGCAGCTAAACTCAAGCTTTTGTTTACGGCTGAAAGCAAGCAACTGGCGAATCAGAACCTTGGCCCGCATGCCCGCGTTCACAATCTCTTCCAGCGATTTTGAGCGCGAATCGCCCTCTACTGTATCTTCCAGTAGCATCTCGCCGTATCCGATGATGGGAGTTAGCAGATTGTTCAAATCATGTGCCACCCCTCCGGCCAGACGCCCGACAGATTCCAGCCTTTGAACTTGGCGGAACTGTTCCTCTATTTGTGCTTTTTCTTCTTCGGCCAGCTTGCGCTCGGTGATATCTCTCGTGTTGGCAACCACCCCCGCGATCTGGTTGAATGCGTTTTTATATGGATAATAGGTTACTTCTACAAATCGCTTTCCCAATCTCGGGTATTCGAACCATTCTTGAAAACAAACCCCTCCGCCTTCCAGGCATCTGTCAAAATTTGGCTTAATCTGTTGCTTGAATATATCTTCGCCCAGATATTCTGCTACAGTCAGTCCGATAAATTTCTCCCGTTTGACACCGGAAAAATTTTCGTAGGCATCATTGACAATGATGTACCTGTAGTTTTTATCTAAAAACGCCACCCCTTCCGGGGTGGAAGAGACGATGTCTTGATATATCCTCAAGTTTTGTTCTGCCGCCTTGCGTTCGGTGATGTCACTGTAGGTTACGACCACTCCATACCCATCAAGACTTAAGGGAGCTGCGGTGACATTGATCCAGGTCACCTCATCGTCGGATTTCGCAATTCCCATTTCGCAATCAGCAACCAGCCGTTTTTCCTTTAAGGCAATAACGCTGGCCCACTCACCCGGTGGCATTTCAGTGCCGTCCGGGCGAATAATCCGCCATTCACGGCCGCCGATAGCCCGCTTTTCATGCTCTTCCTTGTTTACACCTAGCAGTCGCTCCGCGGCTGCATTTGTTTCGATAATGTTTCCCTGTGCATCAGATACGGTAATGCCATGCGGAAACGAATCAAACAGGGTGCGGTATTTTGCGGCTTCAGATTTAAATTGCGCGACTTGCTGTTCTAAATTCGCAATGCGATTCAGCAAGTCTTTGTGTTCTGATTTTTTCGGCACAGTGCACACCTTTTCGAATATGTGACGGTATTGGTAAGGGCCGCGGAAAAAATAAAATGTCCTAAAGTACGTTTGTATTTGAGTCGCTTTCGTTCGATCTGAAATCGAAAAGCCGCAGGAATAGTCGTTCTATTTCGAGGGCTTTTCGATTTCAGATCGAACGAAAGGGGCCAAAATGCGGACCGGAATTTGGGATATTTTATTTTTTCCGCGGCCCTAACATATATGTTCATATCGAAATAACATTAATCTTATGGCGGGAGACTCTAAATCGGCGGATGTTCTCTCTGCTATTATAGTTGATAGAGATGAAAGCATGCAAGCCTGTTTACCTTTTTTAGAGCCAATTTATGTAATTCTTAGAGCCGTTTAACACTGCTTGTTTAGGCTGTTTTTTAAACGCCACCGAAACCTTAAAAGTCAAGCAACGACGAAAGTGCGGGCCGATGCCGGCGAGACTCTGGACCGTTTAGGCAATTACCGGGGGCTGGAAACGCTTGTGTCGGTCAAAGCCGACGAATATTCGTTGAGACAAGAACCATATATCAATTCCTTTGAGATTGCCAAATATCCGGTTACCAACCAATTGTATGCCCGATTCATGGCAGCCAGCGGTTATGACATTCATGTATGTGGATTGTGAACTCGACGCTTACGTGGGGGTAAAGGGCCAGAAAGGTGATTATCGGCTATAGTCGACCACATGACTCAATTCTGATTTTAGCAAGTGCCCATCCGGAAATAGTAGATTTTGGTTCCTGGCAAGGCCCGAGCATTTTTAAAACCGCAGGCATAGCGGGCTATGTCGAGGATTTTAAAAATGCG
>JANQIE010000227.1 GCA_028282295.1 Desulfobacterales bacterium
GGAACCGTTAATCCGGTGTTTATGATGGACGAAATTGACAAGTTGGGTGCCGATTTCAGGGGCGATCCTTCATCGGCCTTGCTCGAAGCACTCGACCCGGAACAAAATGTGGAATTCAGCGACCATTATTTGAATCTGCCTTTTGATCTGTCAAAAGTGATGTTCATCCTGACCGCCAATGTCACCGACACTATCCCGTCGGCCCTGTTGGACCGGATGGAAGTTATCTCACTGTCCGGGTATACCGAGGACGAAAAACTGGCCATCGCCGAAAAGCATCTCCTGCCCCGCCAAATTCAGGAAAACGGCCTAAAACCCCGCAACGTAACCTTCAGTTCCGGCGTCATCCGTTTAATCATAAACGAGTACACTTCCGAAGCCGGTCTACGCAATCTGGAACGGGAAATCGGATCGGTTTGCCGCAAGATTGCCCGGCGTATTGCCGAAGGTGAAAAAGGTGTCTTTAAAACAACACGAAGCAATCTGGCGCGCTTTTTGGGCGTACCGAAGTACTACCCGGAAATGGACAAGGAAGACAGTCAAGTGGGCCTTTCCACCGGCCTGGCCTGGACCCACGACGGTGGTGAGGTGCTCTATATCGAGGCTACCTTGATCAAGGGCAAGGGTGAGTTGATTATCACCGGGCAGTTGGGCGAAGTGATGCAGGAGTCGGCCCGCGCGGCCTTGAGCTACACACGGGCCAATATGGACACCTTGGGGATCGATGAAAATATATTTGAAAATGTCGACATCCATATACATGTACCTGCGGGCGCCATTCCCAAAGACGGACCCTCTGCCGGCATCGCCATGGCTACCGCCCTCATTTCGGCCCTTACCAATCAGCGGGTGGACAAGGATGTCGCCATGACCGGTGAAATTACCTTGCGAGGACGTGTGCTGCCCATCGGCGGCCTGAAGGAAAAATCGCTGGGTGCATTGCGTGCCGGCATCCGCACCGTGATCATTCCGGCCAAAAACAACAAGGAATTGACCGAACTGCCCCGAAACATCAAACGCCGACTTAAGTATGTGACCGTGAAAAACATGGATGAAGTCATCCCCCTGGCCATGCCGGAACTGGTTGACGCGATAGAGACCGAGCGCGTAAAACAGGCCGACAAAACAAAACAGAACTAAGCATAATGAACATATTGGCGGTGGATACGGCCACACAAAGTTGCAGCGTTGCGGTGGCGGCCGACGGGGTTGGTCTGGCTGAAACCACGTTTGTCAGCAAACAGACCCACTCAAAGCATGTCATGGGGATGATCGAGGCGCTTTTGGGGTTGAGCGGGTTTGATCTGACCGATATGAATGCCTTTGCCGTAACAAGCGGTCCGGGCAGCTTTACCGGGCTGCGGATCGGCATCGCCATGGTCAAGGGGTTTGCCGCTGCCCTGGACAAACCATTGATCGGCATTTCCAGTCTCGAAATCCTGGCCCACCAGGCCGGGCCGTTTGAAGGGGTGATCTGTCCAATGTTGGATGCCCGGCAAAAGGAAGTCTATTATTCCGCTTATCGCCAAAAAGAAGGACAATTGATTGGCGTGATGGAGGCCAAAGTCGGACCGCCGCGGGAAGCATTGACGGCCGTTCAGCCGCCGGCCCTGTTTATCGGTGACGGTGCCCGTCTGTATTGGCCGAACATAAAAGAACAGCATGGCGAGCTGGTAAAATTGGCGCCGGAGTCCCAGAGCACGATTCGCGCCGCCGTGTTGGCCCGACTGGCAACTGACCGCTTTAAACACAACCGGATTGATGCGGTCGAGACTTTTGCGCCGCTTTATTTGCGCAAATCGCACGCGGAATTGAAACTCGGACCACCGGCGACAAGATCCCCTGCAAACTGAATTCGTGTGATCCCGCTATCTATTCTCCATCCGGAAATAGTAGATTTTGGTCCAGGCCAAGGCCGCAGCGAATTTAAAACCGCAGGCGTAGCCTTGCTACGTCGCAGGAACATGAATGGCTACGCCATTATTTCAAAATTCGTGAGAACGCCGGTCTGGGCCAAAAGATGCTATTTCCGGATGGACACTATCTAACGTGATGTTGACAAGTTTGTCCGATATATAGTAACAACCTATCGCTCTTTTATTGACAGAAAACACATAATGTAATTAAATAACAAGATTTGTTCAGGAATAAAGCAATGAACCGATTTGCATGGCCGGAACCACCCAGGCAAACTGCCTACCCGATCGCCAAACCCGGTTATACCTTCATTCTTGCCGGCGCGTTTATCACCGCAATCTTTGCGCTTCTGGAATTGACGGCGCCCGCATTGATCGGATTGGCCGCCACATTGTTTGTCTGTTATTTTTTTCGCGATCCGGATCGCGTCGTCACCACCCAGCCCGATGCGGTGGTGTCGCCGGCGGACGGCAAAGTGGTTTTTGCGGGTTTTGCGGACAATAGCCCCTTTGCAGAAGGGCGTTGCCGGAAAATCGGTATATTTATGTCGGTTTTTAATGTGCACGTCAACCGTATCCCCTATGGCGGTGTGGTTAAACAAATCCGTTATCAACCGGGTAAATTCATTGCTGTAAATCTGGAAAAAGCGGCCTCCCAAAACGAGCACAATGCGGTTCTGATAGAAACGGAAGCCGGCCAACAGATCAGTATGGTTCAAATCGCCGGTCTGATAGCACGCCGGATAATCTGCGGTGTGCAACCGCATGATGCGGTTAATCGCGGTGAACGTTTCGGGATGATCTGTTTTGGTTCACGGGTTGATGTTTATCTGCCCGAGGATGCACAGGTCGATGTGCGTGTGGGCGAAAAAGTAAAGGCCGGTGCATCGATTTTAGGGCGGCTGAATTAACGAGTGCCCATATTGAAAACAATCAAATCACTTCAAATGGAGCATAGCCATGGGTAGAAAAATGGTTAACGTCGCAGTGGCCGGCGCTACCGGCGCCGTTGGCAACCAGATGATCGCTTGCCTGGAGGAATGTGATTTTCCGGCGCAATCGATTAAACTTTTGGCATCCAGCCGGTCGGTTGGTAAGAAGCTCAGATTCAAGGGCAATGAAATCGCCGTCGAGGAACTCACGGAGAACTCGTTCAAAGAGATCGATATCGCGCTGTTTTCAGCCGGGGGCGGCACCAGCAAAACTTTTGCCCCCTTTGCCGCCAAAGACGGCTGTGTTGTCATCGATAATTCCAGCGCCTGGCGTATGGACCCGGATGTGCCGCTGGTGGTACCCGAGGTCAACCCCCATGCCATAGCCCAGCACACCAACAAGGGCATTATCGCCAATCCGAACTGCTCGACCATTCAGATGGTCGTCCCCTTATGCCCGATCCACAAACAATACAGTATCAAACGGATCGTCGTGTCCACCTATCAGGCGGTTTCGGGCACCGGTAAAAAAGCGATCGACGAGCTGTTTGACCAGACACGGGCATTGCTCAATTTCCAGGATCCTGAAAACAACGTGTATCCGCACCGGATCGCCTTCAATTGTTTACCTCACATCGACGTTTTTCAGGACAACGGTTACACCAAAGAAGAAATGAAGATGGTCAACGAGACCCGCAAGATATTTGAAGACGAAACCATCGCAGTGACTGCTACAACCGTGCGGGTGCCGGTGTTTTACAGTCACAGCGAATCGGTCAATATCGAGACCCGCCAGCACGTGACCGCACAGCAGGTCCGTGACTTACTTGCCAAAACACCGGGCGTCAAGGTTGTCGACGATCCGGCCGGCAACGCCTACCCGCTCGCCATCGATGCGGCGGGCAAGGACGAAACGCTTGTTGGCCGCATTCGCCAGGATGAGTCGATTGACAACGGCATCAACATGTGGGTCGTTGCGGACAATATCCGCAAGGGCGCAGCAACAAACGCTGTCCAGATCGCTCAATTGCTGGTCAGTAAATATTTGTAGTTCATGCCGAAAGCAAGGTAATGGACATTAAATAATTCCGGGCATCCGGAAAACAGGAGCAAGCACTTGGAACGTATTCCGATTACCAAAGAAGGGTATGCCACCCTGAAAAAAGAACTTGAAAAGATTACCACCATCGACCGGCCGGAAAATATCAAGGCCATCGAGGAGGCTCGCAGCCACGGTGACTTGTCCGAAAATGCCGAGTTTGAAGCCGCCAAGGAGCGGCAGGCATTTTTGGAGACACGGGCCAATGAGCTCAAGTATAAATTGACCCACGCCGATATCATCGATCCGGCTAACCTGCCAAAAGACAAGGCGGTTTTCGGTTCCAAAGTACTTTTGGAAAACATCGAAACCGGGGAAGAAATCAAATATCAATTGGTCGGGCCGGATGAATCGGATATTGAGGATGGGCGTATTTCCGTCACATCTCCTTTGGGAAGAGCGATGATCGGCAAAGTGCCCGGTGATGAAATCATCGTGCTGGCACCGGGCGGTCGTCGCAATTATGAGCTAGTTGAAATATTTTAAGCGAGTGCCCATCCGGAAATAGCATCTTTTGGCCCCTGGCGGCGTTCTCGCATTTTTAAAATCCTCGACATAGCGCGCTATGCCTGCGGTTTTAAAAATGCT
>JANQIE010000309.1 GCA_028282295.1 Desulfobacterales bacterium
ATAGTAGATTTTGGTTCCTGGCAAGGCCCGAACATTTTTAAAACCGCAGGCATAGCGCGCTATTCCGAGGATTTTAAAAATGTGAGAACGCCGCCAGGGACCAAAGGATGCTATTTCCGGATGGGTCTGGGCACAATCCCAGGCATAGTGTGAAAAAATCAAGAAAAAAAGGGCCAACGCTAAATGCGCTAACCCTTTGATATGATTGGTGCCTGGGACGAGAATCGAACTCGTACAGAGACTAAGCTCCGAGGGATTTTAAGTCCCTTGCGTCTACCAATTCCGCCACCCAGGCAAACGGTGTTTTCGCTTGTGGTACGGGCGTCTTCCAGAATCCCGCGAAATTGTCAAATCAGTACAAAGCCGCTAAATTTGACCAATTGGCGGCGAAACATCATTACAATCGAGATTGGTTTTCATAGACCAACTGTTGCTGGATTGCAAGGCAATTCTGATATTTATGGATGAACACGAGCGATGGAAATACTCGCTTGTGCCCATCCGGAAATAGTAGATTTTGGTTCCCGGCAAGGCCCGAGCATTTTTAAAACCGCAGGGATAGCCGGGCTATGTCGAGGATTTTAAAAATGCGAGAACGCCGCCGGGGGCCAAAAGATGCTATTTCCGGATGGGCACTCGCTTGTTCAGGCTTGATTCCTGCCTTTGTTGCGTGAACCACCAGTTTGTAATAGTTGCCGTCATAGACAAACGTTCGATCCTCACCTGCCCCCACATTTTTCAGCATGGATCGTTTTCCAGGCGTTTTAAATTCAAAATCTGCTCTTTTGTTTTTGTTGCCAATATTTTTCAATTTTATTTCGGCTTTACCATCGAAAACCGGCAGGGGCTGTTCATCCACAATCCATATTTTTTGCAAAACAACGTGATCCCGGCTGGCTGCTTTTTGCGCGTCGGGTCTGCGCCCAGGGGTTTTCTGAAAAGCTCAACCCCCAACACAACCACGTATTCGCCAGGATGAGTGCCGCGGTAGGACAACCCGGTCATTGCGGCCAACACAATCAGACAAACGACGATAATCCAAACCGGCAAATCCCAGAAGGTGCGGCCCGCTTCTCGATTCGGTCCATTTGATTGCTGCATTGCATCTCCTGTAAAGGGAAAATTTGTTGAAACTCATAGTAATGGTTCGGGCTTTGTCCAGAGGTTAGGGCCGTGGAAAAAATTTATTGCTGTTATTGTTCATCAACCGACAAGTGTCTTATTATAAAAATAAGGATCCGGACGTTTCACTGTTATTTTTTGACAACCGCCGGATTCTTGTCAAACATCAAACGTTTTGTTATCAAGACCCCTATGCCTAAACAACCACAACCAAACCGATTAATTCTGGCTTCCCAGTCGCCCCGCCGCCGGTACCTGTTGGAACAAGCCGGACTGAATTTTGAGGTGATCCCGAGCACGGTCGATGAGGATGCATTTGCCACTCAGCCTCCCGAGAAATATGTCAAAACCCTGGCCCTGGCCAAGGCCGACCAGATCGCCCGGCAACATCCCGCCTGCTGGGTTATCGGGGCTGATACCATCGTTTTGATCGACGGCTTGATTCTTGGCAAACCGGATGACGGCGATCAGGCCCGGCACATGCTGCGGCAACTGAGCGGCAACGTTCACCAGGTGCTGACCGGTTTTGCGGTGCGGTCCATAAACCACGGACATGAATATGCCGCGGTGGTGAGCACCCGGGTGCATTTCAAGAACCTGTCTGCCGATGAAATTGAATGGTACGTGCAAACCGCCGAGCCGTTCGACAAAGCCGGCGCCTATGCCATTCAGGGGCTGGGCACTTTTCTGGTGCGTAAATTGAGTGGCTCTTATACCAACGTCGTTGGCCTGCCGGTGTGCGAGGTCATCGAACATTTGATTCAGCAAAATGTCATCGGATTGGATGTCAAAAACGGAATGATCAAACAAGGATCAGATTAATGCATGCTATTGGGGCCAACCTGGAGCGAATCAACAAACGAATTGCGTCTGCGGCCGAACGTTGCGGCCGCACCCCGGACGCCGTCCAACTGGTGGCGGTCAGTAAAACCCTGCCACCGGCAACCGTTCATGCCGCCGTGCAGGCCGGTATCACCCTCTTCGGCGAAAACTACATCCAGGAAGCACGGGAAAAATTCAATGCGCTTGCGGCGCAACCGGTTACCTGGCATTTCATCGGACATCTGCAAAGCAACAAAGCCAAGTACGCGGTGCGCATGTTCGACCTGATTCATTCCGTCGATTCCATCAAACTGGCCGGCGAATTGAACAAACAGGCCCAAAAAATCAACAAACGTCAAGCCGTGCTGATCCAGGTCAACATCTCCGGCGAGACAACCAAATCCGGCACCACCGCCCAAAATGCGCTGGCGCTGGCCCGGCACATCATCGATTTGGAACATCTGTCCTTAAAGGGCCTGATGACCATGCCCCCTTTTTTCAACCAGCCGGAAAAAGCACGCCCCTATTTCAAGTCATTGCACAAGCTGGCCGAAGAACTTAACCCGGTGTTGCCCGCCGATGCGCAACTTACCGAGCTTTCCATGGGCATGACCGGTGATTTTGAAACGGCGGTCGAAGAGGGCGCCACGCTGGTGCGAATCGGCACGGCGTTGTTTGGAGAACGAGATTGAAACTACTGCTGCATATGTGCTGTGCGCCCTGCGCCATCTATCCGGTGCAGCGACTGCGGCAAGCCGATTTTAACATCATGGGCTTTTTTTATCGGCACAACATTCATCCCTACACCGAATGTATGCGACGTCAACAAGCCTTGGAGACGTTTGCCGGCCAGGCGGATGTGAAAGTCATCTACCAGAAAGGCTATGAGCTGGAAGATTTTTTGCGCAATGTGGCGTATCGCGAATCCCAACGGTGCACTTACTGCTACCATGCACGTTTGACGGCCAGTGCCAAACTGGCCAAACGCGGTAAGTTCGACTATTTTTCAACAACCCTGCTTTACAGTAAATTTCAAAAGCATGAACAAATCAAAGCCATCGGCGAATCCGTGGGGCGTGAACACGGAGTTGCGTTTTACTACCAGGATTTTCGTCCGGGATGGAAGGAAGGCATCATCTTGTCAAAAGAACAGGGCCTGTACCGGCAATCCTATTGCGGCTGCATTTATAGTGAAAAGGAACGTTATCACGGCCCGCGTCCCCGAAAGCGTTTCAGTTAGGGCTTCGCGAACTGCCTGCCGGGCAACAATCACCACGACACTGAAAGTTGTTTAAAATATGTTTGGAAATTTTATCTATTTCATCATTGTGTTGTTGGTCTATGCAACCTATCCGATGCCGGCCGCGGCCAATTTCGATCTCTTCGGCACCTGCTTTTTATTCATTGGATTGATTGTCTTGTTCGTGCTGCTGACCCGCAACGCCTTTATGCGAATCAAAAACCGCGCCGGACACACCAGTGCGACGCGCCTGGATTATTTTTTCAGTGCGGCCGTTGTGCGCCAATCAATCCTGGCAATTGTCCTGTTTACGATCAACATCTACGGACTGGCACTGCCCTTTTATCTGAACAAAATCCGTTTTTTCACCATCCTGCCAACGCTGGAAGCCTTCATGTTTATCGGTCTGTTTGTGTTTTATCTGACGGTGGTCTGGTATTGCGCCCATCCGGTCTACCGAAGAATATACAACGATAAAATACCGCGTAAAAGTTATATCGGTTCGAATATTTCCATCTCCATACCGGTGATCCTGCCCTGGGCAACCCTGTCGCTGTTGTATGATTTAATCCTTCTGCTCCCCTTTGACGCAACCCGGGAAATCTTAATCGCGCCCGAAGGCCGCCTGATCTATTTTCTGTCGGTCCTTCTTACCGTATCGCTCGGCGCACCGGCGTTGATCCAGCGCTTTTGGCGCTGCAAACCATTGGAAGACGGGGTTTTACGCCAGCGCATCGACGCCCTGTGCAAACAAACGCGCGTCAACTACAAAGATATATTATACTGGCCGATTTTCGGAGGCCGCATGATAACCGCCGGCGTCATGGGGCTGGTTGCGCGCTTCCGGTACATCCTGCTGACCAAGGCATTGACCGCGTACCTCGATCCCGACGAGATCGACGCCGTCATTGCGCACGAAATCGGTCATGTCAAAAAAAGACACCTGCTCTATTATCTGATGTTTTTCGTCGGGTTCATGCCGTTGGTGCTTCTGACCGAAATATATCTTTCCATCGGGTTGCAGTATTTCGAATCGCTTGGCCCGATTGTCAACTATCGCTTTCACGGTGGCGAGCACATCGAAATCATTGAAGCGGCCATCATCTGTTTTACCTACATTTTTTTATTCCTCACCTATTTTCGGTTTATCTTCGGATTTTTCATGCGCAATTTCGAGCGCCAGGCCGACCTGTTCGCCTTGCAATTGTTTCGCACCCCAAAGCCGCTTATATCGACATTCAACAAAATCGTGCTCGCCAGCGGGCAACCACCGGACAAGCCCAACTGGCATC
This sequence comes from Desulfobacterales bacterium, assembly GCA_028282295.1. GTDB lineage: Bacteria > Desulfobacterota > Desulfobacteria > Desulfobacterales > JANQIE01 > JANQIE01. Next base: position 4,477 of record JANQIE010000309.1, read on the forward strand.
ACTTCAGCATCTCGCAACGGATCGCCTACCTGAAAAAAAGCGCTTTGGATCCTGTCTGGATCAAGCGGCATGAACGCAAGATCAAACATGGCATCCGGGGGTACTTGATTGCCGTGACCGCGATAATACTCGTCGGGTTCAATATCGACACCACCCCCCTGCGCCAACGGATTATCGCCAACGTCAAGACCAATCTAACCGGAATTGATTATACAAACGTCAACAAGCCGGCGAAGCTAATGCAACTTGCCGGCATTTTATTCGAAATCGAAGAATATGCCCGGGCAATCCAGGTGTTTGAAAAAAGCCTCCAACTGGAACCCGATAACGCCGAAGCGCTCAACGGCCTGGCGTGGTTGTTCGCCACCAGCAAAGACCCTTACTATCGCAATCCCGAGCGCGCCCTGGTATTAGCCCGCAAAGCCGTTGAACTCGATGCCAGTCCGCACATTCTGGATACCCTGGCGGAAAGCTACTTTGTGAACGGACAGATCCAAAAGGCGATCGAACTGGAGGAAAAAGTTCTTGAACTGGTGGGCAGCGGCGCAATGCGGACGATCTTTGAAGAACAATTGAAAAAATTCAGGCAAGCCGCTCAAGAGTAGCGGTGTTCACCTCAACGTTGCACAATAACATGGCAAGGCGAGGGTACGGGCTCGCGGCAGGTTGACTACCGCTTCGCCCTTAACGCCCTGGCTTTGGAGTCCTCCGGCTTTTGCAACGTTGGCGTAAATTCTGCTTCGTTCACTCTCACCAGGTCATCAATATTATCGTAAACCTTGCCGGTTTTATACTCACAGTGGTTGTTTTGTTTGGCGATCAGAAATGAAGCATAAGATTTTCCCCACTCATACATAGCATTCAAAACCGGTATGAACGACTGGCCAAGCGCCGTCAGGGAATACTCGACCTTGGGGGGTACCTCCCGGTATACTTTGCGGTTTACAAGACCATCCTTTTCCAGTTCTTTCAGGCTCTGGATCAACATTTTTTCCGTAATTCCAATAACACCCCGGCGCAGTACGCCAAAGCGCACCGCACCGTTCCGGGCCAGATGAAAAAGCACTTTGGGTTTCCATTTTCCGCCGATAACCATCATCGCCAACTGAAAATAGCATCTAAATTCCAAATGGCCGGCCTTTTTTGCATCGCACTGATATTCCATAACCCTCTCCAATTCACATTACATACTTTTTTGTAAGTACCATACTTAATTGTCGGTACTTGACTAATTCACAATATAGATAATAATGACAGTCATGTAAAGTGATTTCAAGTTTACCAAACGAAGCGTAGGAGGTATATCTTAACCCGGCGAAAAAATACCTTTAAAATTGTGATTCCGGCGAGCGCCGGCATCAAGCGTCAATTCTGAATGCCGGATCAAGTCCGGCGTGACGAAGGCTTACATATTTAGTCGCCGGTTTAATATCATGCCACCCATCAACATCGCCATTTACTCCGACTATATCTGGCCCTTTTGCGATATCGGCAAATGATTAAAAACAGGAAAGGTAATGAATAAAATCTTAATCCTCTTCGGACATCCGGCCTTTAAGCGGTCAACCATCAACGCGGCCTTGCGCGAGGCCGTTGAAATGCTTGAGGGCATTACTTTTCACGACCTGTACGCCAGCTATCCGGACTTTCTTATCGACGTCCCTTACGAACAACAGCTTTGCGAAAACCACGATGTCATTGTCTTTCAACATCCGTTCTACTGGTACTCGACACCGGCCATCATCAAGGAGTGGTACGACCTGGTTCTTGAGTACGCCTGGGCCTACGGCGCCTCCGGCAACGCACTGGCCGGCAAGATTACCTTCGAAGCCCTGACCGCCGGTGGCGATCAGGCCAGCTACGGGCCTGATGGTCTGAACCGCTATACTATCCGGGGACTGACAACGCCGTTCGAGGCCACGGCCAACCTGTGTGGGATGGTTTGGCTGCCGCCCTTTGCCGTCATGGGCATTCACCAGGGCCTCCCGTTGGAGGACCGGGTGCGGCACGCCGAAAACTACCGCCGGACTTTGATCGCCCTGCGGGACAACCGGCTGGATATCGAACGCGCCCGCACCGGTGAGCTGCTCAACCAGGACCTGAATGCTATTATCAAAGAGGTGCAGCCATGGAAGCGTTTTTGCTGAAGCTACTCATTTTTCTGGCCGCTGCCGTCATTGCCGTGCCGCTGGCCCGCAAATGCAAACTGGGCTCCGTGCTCGGCTACTTGATCGCCGGTATTGTCATCGGCCCGTTTGGCCTGTCCCTGATCGACAATATTGAAGCGGTGATGCACTTCACCGAGTTTGGCGTGGTGATGATGCTCTTTCTGGTGGGGTTGGAACTCAAACCGTCTTTGCTCTTGAAAATGCGTACACCAATTCTTGGGATGGGCGGCAGCCAGGTGATCGTCACGTTCGCAGCCATCACGGCGGTAAGCGTCTTCTTTCTCGCCTGGCAGCAGGCCGTGGCCATCGGCCTCATTCTCGCCCTCTCCTCCACCGCCATTGTCCTGCAGACCTTGCGTGAAAAAGGGCTGATGAACACGTCACCGGGGCAGTCGATATTTTCCGTACTATTGTTTCAGGATCTGGCGGTCATTCCCATGCTGGCCCTTCTGCCGTTGCTGGCCACCACTGTGGCACAAGGCGACGCGCATCACGGCAGCGGCTTGTTCGACATCACCACCCTTCCCGCCTACCTGCGGCTCGTCGTGGTTTTACTGGCCATCGGCTTTATCTATGTCCTTGGTCGCTACGGCAGCCGGCCGCTCTTTCGCACCATTGCCGCCACCCGGGTCAGGGAAGTATTTGTTGCCGCCGCCCTGGCGCTGGTCATCGGCATCTCGTTGCTGATGACCGCCGTGGGCCTGTCGCCCGCGCTGGGCACCTTTCTGGCCGGTGTCGTCCTGGCCGACAGCGAATATCGCCACGAATTGGAAAGCGATATCGAACCGTTCAAAGGACTTCTTCTCGGTATCTTCTTTATCTCCATCGGCGCCAGCCTCAACTTCACGCTGATTCACAACCAGTTCCGGCTGATCGGCGGGTTGGTGGCCGGACTCATTCTGCTCAAGGCTGTGGTGCTGTTTGCCATCGCCAAAGTGTTCAGGATGCCCGGTAATGAGCGGCTGCTGTTTGCCATGGCGCTGGCGCAAGGCGGCGAATTCGCTTTTGTCCTGTTTCAGTTTGCCAGGATGAACGGGGTCCTGCCCCGGGCACTTACCGACTCGCTGGTCTCTGTCGTGGCCATATCCATGTTTCTCGCACCACTGCTGTTTTTGCTGTATGATCGGCTGATCGCGCCACACTTGCACACGGCCGACACATCGCGGCCCGTCGACACCATCGCAAAGAGACACCACCGGGTCATCCTGGCCGGGTTCGGACGCCTGGGCACGGATGTGGGTCGCATGCTGATCTCAGCCGGTATTAAACCGGTCATTCTCGACCACAACGAAACCAATGTGGATGTACTGCGCCGCTTCGGCTTTGAAGTTTACTATGGTGACGCCACCCGCCTTGACCTGCTGGCGTCTGCAGGGGCCGCCGAAGCGGAACTTCTCATTATCACCCTGGGAGATCACGAAAAAGCCGTCGCGCTGGTTGAACTGGTGCAAAAGCATTACCCCGGGCTGAAAATCGCGGCCAATGCGGTGGACCGACGGGCAGCCTATGAATTTATGGCGCGTGGGGTTGCCGCCATACGTCGCGAGACCTTCGGCACCGCCCTGACCCTTGGCCAGGATGCCTTGCAACTGCTGGGTTTCGACCCCTATGAGGCCTATAAAATCAGACGACTGTTCCGAAAGCAAGACAAGAAAAGCATGCCGGAACTGTTTCGGATGCTGCAACAGGATGAAAGTCAATACATCTCCATGTATCGCCGGCACAACGCCAATTTGGCGGAACTCATGAAGCAGGACCGGGAGATCGACATGGCGGAACTGGACAAAGCCTGGACCGCCGCCAATCCCGAAACCTGAGGACTCGCGCAAAAACGACTGTAAGGAGAAAAACATGCAAAACGTATTTATCATCAATGCACACCAGCCGTGGCCGTTTTCCAAAGGCAAACTGAACCGGACGATGGCCGAAAAAGCCACAACCCACCTGCAAAACAAAGGCTACCACATCCAAACGACCACGATGCAAGACGCCTATGATGCCGAAAAAGAGATCGAGAAGCACTTGTGGGCGGATGCACTGATCCTGCAAAGCCCCTGCAACTGGATGGGGGTGCCGTGGACCTTTAAAAAATACATGGATGAAGTCTACACCGCCGGGATGGATGGCCGGCTGTGTGCAGGGGACGGTCGCAGCCGCGAGGACAAATCCAAACAATATGGCTCCGGCGGAACGCTGACGGGAAAGAAGTATTTACTGTCAATCACCTACAATGCGCCATTGGAAGCGTTTGACAATCCTGACCAGGCGTTTTTTGGGGGACGCGGCGTGGACGATCTGTTCTGGCCGCTGCATCTCAATTTCAAGTTTTTCGGGATGATGCCGCTCAAAACATTTGCCTGTTACGATGTGCTTAAAAATCCGGATGTCGAAAATGATTTTGTCCGGTTCGATGCCCACCTGGACCAGCTATTCCCTTCTATTGGGTGACCGGAGGGCACAAACCAATCTTTCCAGGGAGAAAAATCCATGCGCATCCTTGAACGACTCAGACCCGACCCGATTCCCGCCATCCACCCGCTGCCCGAATACCTGGTATCCGGGCAGCGCGCCGCGTGGTACGAAGACACCAAACAGGTGTTGCAGGTGCCCTGGATGGGGGTCGTCACCATGGCGTACACCCACTACCCGACCTTTTTCGGTGAACTGTGGCGAGGGCTGCGACCGTTGTGTCAAAGCCGTCCGTTCGTCGAGGCGTTTATGGCGTTGCGCGACACCGTCGAATCACAGACCGCGCAGTTAAACCCGGCATCACTCATTGAACCGCTTGCTGCGATGGGGTATGCAGCGCGCGAAATTGACGCCATCCGCCAGATGAACACGGTGTTTTCCCACGGCAACCAGTTGTATGTCCTGATTGCGAGCATTGCCAGACACCTGCTTGAAATTGGAGATATGGCCGGCAGTGCCGACGCGACTCCCTTCAACAGGAGACATGCCCCCGATATAACGGTCCCGTTCATGCTGATGGAATACCACCACGCGGACGAGCCCACGCGGCTGGTTTACGAGGACATCAAGGCAACACTACAACTGCCCTTCGTTAACACCGATTACCGGGCATTTGCCCGATGGCCAAGCTACTTCGCGCTTGCCTGGAACGACCTGCGGGATAGCGTCGGCACACCGCTGCACGAAAAGATCACCCGCGCGTGCCATGACCGGGCGGCCGGACTTGTCGCTGAAGAACTGCCCAATCCGGGCGGCCTGTCATCAAACGCATTACGCCAAGCAGCGAAGGCGGATGCCAGTCTGGACGAAATCATCCAGGTGTGCCGGCTCTTCCAATGGCTGATTCCCGGTCTGATTACCAACGTTGCCTACTGCCGTCATCAGTTAGAGGCTGTATGATACCCTACCAAATTTGAAAAGAAAAAGACGATTGAACAAGGAAAGGTCAAATGAAGCTTTGCCCCCTGACCCATAAGCAACGCACACCGGTTTCAAGAAAAATTTTTTATCCAGGTATTAAACTGATCTCTTAACCTAATATCTATCCATCCTACATAATACTTCCCTTGATAGTCCTTTGAGATCCATGCCTTGGTATAGGGTTCAATCATAAAACCTCCAAGTTCTCGAAGAGCTTTGGGGTCTAAGCTTATTTTTTCAACGAAGTCATCTATCTCGTTGGGATAGTAGCGCATTTCCATTAACCTGCTATTAAAAAAAGATAGCACCAAACCACCATTATGGTCTGCTATCTGAGCAGATGCTATTTTTATCGTAAAAATATCAAAAGGTGGGATTCCCGGCTGTTCAGATGCGTTGTTATTTTCTACAATAATAAAATCGCCTTCTTGCAACTGAAGTTTAGCCTTCACTTCATCAAAGGTTATATAGCTGGTTAGCCCATAAGTAAGATTTGACCTGACATCCTCAACTTTCAAATAGTCATCTATGTTATAACGGCTATCACAGCCATATAAAGATAGAACCAGCAGTACGGTAAAGTATCTTTTTAACTTCATAAAACTACTCATTATTCAATAGAGTTTAATATGCCGATCCAGGTGTATAATTTGGGGTTGATCCCGGTTGCTAAAAATTAACGGTTTGGCCTGATTGTACGGCCCTCAGGCATTGGTCCTTACAGTCTTGATAGCTTTGCGTTGAAGTGCCAAATCCTATTCCAATATTGTTATTATGATCGTCCATTTCACGTTCGCCTTCTTCTTGACCTCGTTGCCAATCTCCCCTTTTTTCATTTGCCCAAGCCATACATCGAGTTGCAGTTTCACCATTTTCCCTTGAGCTCTCACAACTAGCCAGACAATGCCGATATGCATCTTGAGGGCCGTTGTGCGGACCAGGCAAACCGCTTTGTTGAGCGTCTCGCAGAGCATCGTCATAGATATCCGAGGGCCACCGGAAAAGGCCTAATGGATCAGTAAAGTTAATCGGATTATTTGCCTGATAAATTCAAATTTATATTCAGCATCCAGGTCATAGTGATAGAAAAGCGACATTCCACAACTGAGCGCCTGCCGGACCGTAAGCCCATCCGCCGAGCGACTGTAGCGTGTTTGGGCACCGGTGGGATCCGTAATTGTCGAGGTATAGGCCCGGGTTGAATCGGTATGGTCACGGTATGTGGTGAGATTTGCTTCGGCGCTTAGTTTTGCGATAACGATATCTCCATTGGCATCCTGTGCCCTGGAATACTGCCACTGCCCGCCTTCGTCATCCGAAATAGTCAATCGCCGGCCATTTGAATCGTACCCATTGCAAAACCGGTTTTCGTTGGGATCGATTTTGGTTTCAAGCAGGCCATCGGTTGTGTACTCAAATTTTGTTCTTGTGCGCTAATCGTAAAAAATTCGATGAGATCTTCTTTGGGCCAAAAATGTTTCATTGAAAGTACTCTTTTTCATTTTGAGTCGCTAGGTTGGGTTTCGTCCCTCAACCCAACTACTTGCTTTGTCCGGCTCCGCCGGACGGCTGGCTTGCTTCTTGACCTCGGGCCAGCCGGAAGCCGAAGTAGTGGGAGCGAAGGCCGGGCTCGTCCCTGCGGCGGTAGGCAGAGCGCACGCACCTGCCGTAGCTGAACCAGCCACCGCCACGCAGAACACGCCCCGAACCTGTATTGGGGCCTACAGGATCGAAAACAATATCGTCCGGGTATTCACCATACCAATCGGAGCACCACTCCCATACATTGCCGTGCATCTCATAAAGCCCCCAATCGTTGCAGGCAATGCTTTTTACCGGAACCGTCTTTTCTCTGTATTCACCCTTTTGACCGTTGTTGTAAGGATGGTTGCCGTCAAAATTCACTTGGTCGGTGGTGATGTTCTCCCCGAAGTGAAACGGTGTATCAGTGCCGGCCCGGCAAGCGTATTCCCATTGGGCTTCGGTGGGCAGGTGCAAATTCAGATCCGGAATTCGGCTGTTAATTTTTTGAATAAACTGCTGCGCATCTTCCCAACTGACGCTGTCCACCGGACGGTCATCGCCCTTAAAATTACTGGGGTTGCCGTCCATCACCGCTTGCCATAACGTTTGGGTGCAGGCGGTTTCGGCCAGCCAAAAACCCTGGGTGTGGATCACCTTGTGCTGTTTTTCATCGTCGTATCGTTCAGGCTCGGTTTCCGGTGAGCCCATCATGAATTCGCCCGGCATGATCCAGCGAAAGCACTGCCGTACCCCTTTATACTTGAACGACATCCACAAACCGTATTCATCTTGCCCCCAATCGCAGGCCCACACGGCGGGAAAGTGCTTTGGCGTTACCGATAGTTTGATTGTTGGTGTTGTCATGTATTGAAATCCTGTTTGATTACGACTTAACCACCGCGTTTGGGCGGGTTGCCCGGCAAGCGTTCGAATTGTAAATCCATACAAACGCTACTAGCATGCCGGGTTCCATTGGCTTTTTGCCGTACGCTACTTTGCACGGGCAGGATAACGGTCTGGTCAAAAGGTTTGCCGTCAAACCGATGAGCTCGGGCCAGCCGGAAGCCGTTGTTGTGGTTGCGATTGCCGGGCTCGTTCCTGTTGCGGTTGGCAGAGCGCACGTTCCTGCCGTTGTTGATCCAGCTACCGCCACGCAGAACACGCTCCGGAGCATCTTTATTGACCATTACCCTAAGTTTAAGCATCCAACGATTCCATTCTTTGCAGATGCATTTTGCGCCAGTTTTGGCTGTCGGCGTGCAATGTTATGGCGTGAACCGCGTCATATCCGCTTTGCAGCTTGCCCGCGTCGATCAATCCATGCCGGTACAAGTTTTCCCACTTGCGCCGCAGGGCACCGTATCTTTTCTTGCGGCGTTGGCCGAGCCGAATGGTGCCGGGCAGTATCCGGAAACCGCAGAAGCGGATGCCGTGTTTACTTTGGTTGATCTGAACCGATGAAGGTTTGACCCGCACCCGTCGTTTATCGCGGGCATAATCGGTGGCGGCCGCCAGCATCTTTTGGGCCTTGGCTTTACTGGGGCACCAGAAGACGATATCGTCCATATACCGGACATGGGCCGAGGCCTTGAGTTGTTCCAGTATGTAACGATCCAGACCGTCGAGATAGTAGTTGGCGAAATGCTGGGATGTTAAGGCGCCGATGGGCAGTCCTTGGCCGGTTGTTGTCTGGTAGAACGACAGGATCTTGGCAACGATCGTCATAAAATCGCGGCCTTTCAATCGTTTTGCCAACAAACGCAAGAGCAGATCATGGTCGATACTGTCAAAATAGTACTGGATATCGATTTTTACGTACCAGGGATGCTTTCTCAGTTTCGACTGAACATAGGCGGCGGCGCTGTGAATCCCTTTGCCTGGACGGCAGGCAAACGACGAGGCCACCAGGGCACGGTCGAGCACCGGGCCGGCCAAATTCATCAAGGCGTGATGAAGGACTCGGTCTTTGAAACAAGCGGCATGGATGATCCGCTCTTTGGGATCGAAGATCCTAAATGATTTGAGGTTGCCGGCCGGTACATTGCCATTGAGAATATCTCGGCCCAGCCGGTTTATATTGTCGTCGAACCGGTTGAAAAAAGACCGCACCTGTCGCCGCCGGTGCTTGCCTCGAGCCGCTTTTTGGGCGGCAGCGGCCAGGTTGGCGTAGGTCGCCACATCATTCAGGTCGATACGCCGGCGTTTCAATTGAGCTCCTTTTGCCGAAGAACGGGTTTTTGTGTTGCAAACTCCTGTTTGAGCAGAGCGAGAAAGGCGTCGCCGTATTTTTCAAGCCGGGCCTTGCCCACGCCGTCAATCGCGCTCAAGGCGCTTTGGGTATGAATTCTTTTTTGTACCATGGTCGCCAACTGCTCATTGGAGAACAGGGCGTAAACCGGCAATCCTTCTTTTTCGGCGATGGTTTTGCGTAGATTTCTGAGTTTGACAAACACAGCGAAATCTTTTTCGTCCAATACTTCTTTATAATCGACCCGGCTTTTGGGCCGGGTGCCTGTACTACCCGACCCGTCGATCCAGGTGACGCAGACCGACCAGAAGCTCCGGTCCCCGTCGGCCACAAAGGCTTTTTCAACATTGACCACCCGGCAACCGGCGCAAAACCGGTTGAGTTCTTCTTGATCGGCGGACGGACTTTGGGCGGAAATTGTAAAAAACTGAAATTTCATTTCTTAAATACTCTTTGTAACAAGTCTGATTTTTTACTAGGGTTTTTTTGATCCGGCGAGCTAGGCTGCACGGCAGCCGACGGCTTGCTTTGTCCGGCTCCGCCGGACGGCTGGCTGGCTGTTTGACCTCGGGCCAGCCGGAAGCCGAAGCTGTGGAAGCGACAGCCGGGCTCGTACCTGTGGCGGATGGCAGAGCGCACGTACCTGCCGTAGAAGAACCAGCTACCGCCACGCAGAACACGCACCGTTCCTTTGTTGGGACCTACAGGATCGACAACAGTATTGTCCGGGTATTCACCATACCAATCGGCACACCACTCCCAGACGTTGCCGTGCATCTCATAAAGCCCCCAATCGTTGCAAGCAAAGCTTTTTACCGGAATCGTCTTCTTTCTGTATTCACCTTTTTCACCCTTGTTATAAGGATAGTTGCCGTTAAAATTCACCTGATCGGTGGTAATGTTCTCCCCGAAGTGAAACGGCGTGGTGGTGCCGGCCCGGCAGGCGAATTCCCACTGGGCTTCGGTGGGCAAATGCAAATCGAGGTCGGTAATCCGGCTGTTGATTGTTTGGATAAACTGTTGCGCGTCTTCCCAACTGACGTTTTCCACCGGGAGGCCATCGCCTTTGAAACGGCTGGGGTTGTCGCCCATTACCGCTTGCCATAACGCCTGGGTGCAGGCGGTTTCGGCCATCCAAAAACCTTGGGTGTGGATCACCTTGTGCTGTTTTTCACGCTCTAATCGTTCAGGCTCGGTTTCGGTTTCAGGCGAGCCCATCATGAACTCGCCCGGCATGATCCAACGCATGCGCTGAACAACGCTATCGACACGAAAATCGGCGTAAAGGCCGTATCGATCCAATCCAAAATTATCGGCCCATTCAGGTCTTTGAAAACCGTGTTGCAAGTGATGGTCGAATTCGGGTTCATCCCACCAAAAGCCTTTTTCGATTTCAAATAAAGGATTCGCGGTGTCGAAATAGACACCCGTGTCCATGTTTCCAAAGTTCACTTCCGTAACGTTGCTCACTGGATATTTTCCGGGAGCCAGCCAGTAAGTCCTGTGGGTTTGTTCGCCATGGGCCAGGATCAGAAAAAGTCCCTTTTCGTCCCGGCCCCAGCCCTTGGCCCAGGGCGGTTTTTGCATACTTTGAAGCGTTACTTCGGTATGATTGGTAAAAAGTTGCAACTGACTATCGTTCGGGATCTTAAAGGTTGCTGGTTCAGGTTGTCGTAGGTTTATAGCGTATTCTGGTTTTGCTTTGTTTTCACGAAACCTTAATATGCCATCGGAAGAAACCATATCGATAACCGGACTGCCGGCTGTAGGCGCTGTCTGGTCATTTGGTTGCAAGCGGTTTTTAAAAACAAACTTTTCGCCTTGCTGATATAGGGTATAAATTTCGGGCTCGTTTTTTGGGGCTAGAACCCAATTGATGCGTTCGGGGGGGAGTCCTTGAGGGATGCTTTCTATTTTGCCGCGTACCCAATCGTCACGATTGGTCAGCGCCCAGATGACGGCCATGGCTTCACTTTGCCATAGATGTCTATCCTGGCGTTGCACCACGATCCGTTGCAACCATGCGCTGAGTCCAGGCCATTGGCGGGGGTTGGTTTCGGATAGGGTCTTGGCGCTACGCTGAAAATATCGCTCTGAAGATTTGGAGGGCCGGCCATGCCGTAAAAGGTCGGCAATCATTTTCTCTTCTGCGGTGACGGCGGGTGATAGATGGCGGTGATGCGCTTGAATCAGATCAAATAAGCATGTTTGCAATTCTTTGGGAATGTCTGTTTTAAACCGATTTCTCATTTTAGCAACGGCTTCGGTACGGAAGAAAAACCCGGTATACGTCTGGACAACATCGGTATGATTCCACACAGCCGCTTCATGCCCTGCATCGACGGTATTAAATGGTAAAAGCAAGCGAGCGGCTCTTAAAAGGTGTGGTTCGACACGGATTGCAGGAGCAAGCAGCGTTTTTAGGGTTTGGATCCCTGCCGAATCCTTATCCTTGTCGGAATTAAGCGGCTGCAAACCTTTGGTGCCGGCACCGGTGAATCGAGGTATTTTTTGAGTATGGTCCCAACAGACCATTTTGTAGAGGGTTGTCAGATTATGTTCCCAGATTCGTCGCGGCGCCGGTGTCAGAACAATTGGTGCAAGGCCGACGCGACGCAATTTTTCGCCGAAACGCATCCAGGCATTACGCTCTTTTTCTGAAGAGGCGAACAGGCCTAAATCGCTGATGATCAATACCGGGGTGCCGACCTCCGGCATCCTAAAATACGATGAGACTTTATCGCCATCGCGCTGGTAAAGCATCTCTTCCAAAGGCCCATCGGTTACAACGGCCGCTTCCAAGCCGTTTTTTCCTCTGATTTTGCAAAGATTGGCATATAGGCGTCGTATATCGGTACGAAACGGAAACAGTCTTTTGTCAAAATCGAGCAGTACTAAGCAACGCCGAGCCCACTCCAGGCGTTTTTGCATGGGTAGGCGGCGTATCGGTTTGGATTCGGCAATCCGTTGCACGGTCTTGGGCAAATCAATGTTGTTGCCTGTACGAACTACCCCCAGCGCCTCACAAAGAAAAGGCCATAGTCTGCGCCACGGGCACAGGTCCTGATGCGGGGGCGGTTTAGAATCGGTTTTCGGGTAAAAATCGGCTTGGGTGTACGGTTTTGCCGTTTGGTACCAGCCCGGTTTGGCGTCGACCGTCTTTTTGACGACGTTTACCTTGTGTGGGTACCAAAAAAAGGTTTGTTCTTTATCGACGACAAATTGCAATTGACTTTTTTTTAGTGGCGGTGGTTTCTCCAGATCTTCTTGCGGACGCTTTGGGGACTCTTCGTCAGTCGATTCGTAGTAGCATGCGGATGCGCAGGCTTTCTTCAGACCATTTTCTCCCAATTCATTTAATAGCAGAATAAGATCCGATCGCGACACCAACGACTTGGCTGTGTTCGTTTGATAAAAACCGATCGCCTTCATTACCGTCGTTCCTTTGGACGTTTGACAAAAGCAAACTTGTCAATCTTTTCCAAAATTACGAGTTGGTTTTTTTCATTCTTGGGGGCGATGGTTGTTAAGGCGCGAAGGACGTCAAGATATTCGGCCTGGCCGGGTTTGGGTAAACTTTGCTGTTTGGCTTCAATGCGATCCTCGACAAGTTGCTTGGCGACTTCTCGTCTGACGGTGTGGTTGCAATCTTTTTCATGGTGGATCTTTCCGATTTCACACAAGTACGCGATCAATTTTTCTCTTTCATCGGGCAACTTCAGGTGCAACACCATGCAACGCCTCAAAAAAGCGGCCGGCAATTCGCGTTCTTCATTGGTGGTGATCACCACCAGCGGTATTTGCCCGTTGGTTGCGATCCGAACGTGTTTGTTTATGTAAGGAACGGCAAAGGCGCCATTACCCAAGGTTTCAAGCAGGCCGTTGGGCAAATCGGCATCCGCCTTGTCGATTTCATCAATGAGCAGTACCGCGCCGTCCTTGGGTTGCCAGCCCTTCAGTGGCTGGGGAGCGCCATCGGTTTTGTTGCATTTTTCGAACTGTTTTTGGGCATTCGTCCAGTTCAAGGTCCACCATAAGGCGCCGGGACTTAAAAAATTACCATGATCCAAATGGGCCTTGAGTGCGTCACCGGTTATCTTGAGAGGGCCGACGGTCTGGGCTTCGCCCAAGCGTGTCACAGCATCATAATGAAATTGCAGGTCTTGGCATTCACTGCGTGCGTTGATCACCTCGGAAATAAAGACGCGCTTGAGTTTGTGGGCGGCGGCCCGGGCCAGTTGACTTTTACCGGTTCCGGGTTCACCGCTTACCAGCAATGGGCGCCGTGCAGCCAGGGCCGCCTTGATGGCCCAAATGCTGGGTTCATCAAATTGATGGCGTGTTTTAGGCCACGAACCGATGGCCGGTATGGTGAAGGGCTCAAGCGAAAACGGTTTTAGGGTTGTTTGGTTGTCGTTGTCCATGATTGCTCCTATTCTATATCCAGAAAACGCAACAGATTTCTGTTAAATCGGGTTTCCGAAACATTAAAAATATCGTCATTTGGTGAACCGGCATCGTGAAATATTATGCGCAGTTCAGGGCCCAAATCATGAAAAAGTAATCTCCAAACTTGTTCGTCAAGCAAAGCATTGGGGCTGGAAAATTTTACAACAATATACCGGGTCTCTTTATCCGCGTCCGAACTTTCTAATTCCGCTTTTATTTCTCTGTTCATCTTCTCTTGGGAAGGAGGATTTTCATCCTCAATCGACCCGATTAAAAATTCATAAATACCCTTTTTTATCTCATCAGCGTCAAGTTTGGTAAGCGGGCCGACTTCCGGTATAATTCCATCCATGCGATTTTTGCCAAGGGCGATGTTCTCTTTTTTATTTTCGATCATTAGTGTCCGGTTAAGATTTCTAAAAACTTCATAAATATTTAATATGTATATAAATATTGGCAAAACCGATAGGGATCGATTTGAAACGAGCTAT
>JANQIE010000001.1 GCA_028282295.1 Desulfobacterales bacterium
TTCAGGTCAGGTTGGTTCGATCTGAGGGGCCAACCAGACCTGAAGCCGGGCGCCTAAAATGTGAAATTATTTTTGCGCGAGCCCTAAAGGCGTGGTTAGGATAATACCACGCCTTTTTTGTTTGTGCGTTCAGCGCGACGCGCGGGTTGTATCGGGACTTATTTTTTCGACATCCCTGAGATTAGTGTCAGACACAATGGGGAAAATGCTATGACGACGACGGCAAAAGTTAACGATATCATGCAAATCATGGCGGGACTGGCCCCAACGGCATTAGCTGAGAAATGGGACAACGTCGGGTTGCAAATCGGGAGCCCCGCATGGACGGCCAAACGGATTTGGATTGCCCTTGATCCAACGCCCGAGGTTGTCCGGGCCGCGTGCCGGGACCGGGCCAATATGTTAATCACCCATCACCCCTTGTTGTTTCGTCCGGTGAAGGCGATTGATGTGACCACCCCCTTGGGCGCCACGATTGAGTTGGCGTTGACAAACAAGCTGGCTCTGTATGCCGCCCACACAAACTACGATAGTGCGGCGCAGGGTTTGAACGATGTGCTGGCTGCGAAAATCGGCCTGCTCAATTCAACCGTTTTGGTACCGTCGACACCAACTCCACAAAGTTCCAAAATAGTGGTCTATGCACCCGAGGATCATGTGGATAACATCTTGGCCGCATTGTATATATCGCCCGCCGGTCGAATCGACGCCTACGACGCATGCACCTTTCGTGCTGCGGGAACCGGCACATTCAGACCCAATCCCCAGGCCAAGCCATTTAGTGGTAAAATCGGTGAAATCAACCAGGTTAGTGAGTACCGGGTTGAATCGGTTGTGCCTAACAATAAAATAGCGCAGGTCATCGATGCCGTCTCAAAGGCACATCCTTATGAAATCCCGGCGATTGACGTCTATCCGTTGGAAAGCCAGTTGCAGCCATTGGGACTCGGACGCATCGGTGATCTATCTCGGCCCATGGAATTGAAGGCTTTCGGTAAAAAGATCAAACAAACCTTCAGCGGCGCTCTGGTAAAAATAGCTGGCGCTCCGACCATGATGGTCAACCGGGTGGCGCTATGCTCGGGCAGCGGATCGGGTCTCATGAAAGCTTTTTTGGCATCCGACGCCCAAGTCTATGTCAGCGGTGACTTGCACTATCATGACGGCACGGAGGCGCTTGCCCAAGGCCGGGCGATTATCGATATGGGACATTTTGCATCAGAGGTAATAATGATCGAATCTTTGGCCGGTCAGTTGCAAACCCGTCTCAAAGACGCCGGACTTGAGAGCCGGATTGTTACCTGCGACCTTGAAATCGAACCGTTTGAAGTTGTATAATACTGTAAGTCAAAAAAGGAAAAACGGTAGACGAATGAGAGAAAAAATAAATTCGCTGGTTGCGCTTCAAAAAGTGGAAACCGAGATAAACGAACTGCGTACGAATATTACCATGACTGAACAAAAACGCAGTTCATTGAACGGTAAAATTGAAGCTGCCGAAGACGATCTGAAAACACGGGATGCGCAGCTTGAAGCGCTAAGGAAAAAATACCGGTCATTCGAGGCGGAGTCTCAGATTAAAACCAATTCCGTCCAGAAAAGCCAGGAGAAACTCGCATCCGTTAAAACCAATAAAGAATATCAAGCCATGCTCAAGGAGATCGATGAGCTTAAAGCGCTAAACTCCAAAATTGAAGAAGATATGATTGTCTGCTTGGATGAAATTGATATTGCCGAGGCAGACGTTGTAAAAGAACAAAAAAAATATAAAGCGGTGAAGCACCAGATATCGCACGATTCCGAGAGTCTACAAAATGATATTCTACAGGCCAAACA
The DNA here is from genome assembly GCA_028282295.1 of Desulfobacterales bacterium. Classification (GTDB taxonomy): domain Bacteria; phylum Desulfobacterota; class Desulfobacteria; order Desulfobacterales; family JANQIE01; genus JANQIE01. Next base: position 1,837 of record JANQIE010000001.1, read on the forward strand.
GGAACTGGATGAATTGACCGTCGAGAAAGGCCAACTTGAACAAAAAATCGATAAACAGTTCCTTGCCGCATTTTTACAGGCCAAGGAGCGCAGTGGGGGCGTTGGTATTGCGCCTGTGCTTAACGCCGTTTGCCAGGGCTGCCACTTAAATATCCCGCCTCAAATGTTTAATGAACTCCAGCGTGGGGACAGTTTGAAAACATGTCCGCATTGCGATCGATTGATATATTGGCCGGATTGACAAATATTTCCGGATGGACACAAAAAAGGAAACTTGCGGTCGGACTGCAACAAACGATCGCCGGACACGTGTTGTCCGGAGGAAAGTCCGAACACCACAGAGCAGGGTGCTCCATAACGTGGAGTCGCGGTGACGTGAAGGAAAGTGCCACAGAAAATATACCGCCCCGCTATTGCGGGGTAAGGGTGAAAAGGTGCGGTAAGAGCGCACCAGTTCTTCGGGTGACCGGAGAAGCTTGGTAAACCCCACCCGGTGCAAGACCAAATAGAGGGGTGCTTGAGGGCTGCTCGTCCGAACCCCCGGGTAGGTCGCAAGAGGTGTCGGGCAACCGGCATCCATAGATGAATGATCGTTGCTCTTGCAAGGGTAACTTGTGCAGGAGAACAGAATTCGGCTTATGGGGCGGTCCGGCCGCAATCCTTTTTTTTAAACGGTCACCGATAGTGGAAGCTCAAAAAATGAAGCAAATGCAAAATGCGTCTGTGGAAAAAAAACTCTTGAAAACCAACTCGGATATCTGCAGCATCAGTTTTTCGGAAAAAGTACGCATATTTTCCCATGATTATATCAAGTGTTGTACTTACATCGCCGGTTACGACCTGCCGCAGCATTTTTTTACGAAAATGCTGTATTCCAAACTGGTATCCACTTCTCAGATCCTCGAAGATTTCCTTGATTTTCATGGCGCCAAAAACAATAACAACTGGTATTTCTACCGGGAGTTGACGGCAACGGCGCGCCATTTGAGCATTGCCAGCTACTCGCAGAAGCATATTCTTAACCGCCTCATGTTCTATGAACTGGATGGCAGCCAGCAGTTCGAAAAGGCCGGCGAAGAGACCCTCATGTTCCTGAACAATTGTCTCAAAAGGCTGGCGCCCCTGATCATTGAAGAGGCCAAGCGATTGAATATTCCCATTCCCGCGGATTCGTTCGATCCGGCCGATTTTCCCGGAGTTACCACCAGTGAGATTCTGGATTACGATATCTACGACCAGGATCAGGACCAGCAGAAGAAAAATGTGGTCAAAATCGCCAGTGAATTTCTTGCCATCGCGGATAAATTTGATGAGTTACATTTTTACGAGCCTTACGAACTAAAAGAGATCCTTGCCCTTGTGCCGGTAAAGGTTAACGAAGTCGAAATGCGCCGTAGTGAAATGCAAGTGCATAACCTGCAATCCTCTTTCGATTCCTACGTCATTCATGGTGGTTATCGCTTCGGCAATCGCAAGCTCAAGAAACTTCGCGGCCACTTCTCGGCAGTCTTCCACCTGCTGCAAATGGTTGGGCGGCTGCTGCATTTCTTTGAACGTCACCTGCATGAAGCCAGCTATAAAAATATCTACAAAAAAGTTCAGGAGCGGTTGGCATCGGTAACCGATCCTGAAAAACTGCTGCACTATACCATCAATTACGGCCTTTACCATGTTTGTCATTACTTAAATGTCGGAAAAAAACTGGCCCGCGAAATTTTAAACGAAAATATTGAAAGGTCATCCATAACGGTCGGGATTCCGGTAAAGCTAGGATTTCATAGCCGTCCCAGTCTGCTTGTCGCCAAAATCGTTCAGTTTTACGGGGGGCAAGTCGAACTATGCATCGGTGAAGATCGCTTCGATGCCAGCAGCGTGTTGGATATTCAATGGGCGGGGGGCAAAATCCAGAAAGAGAAAATAACCGAGGTGACCTTCGAAGGGGATGACCGCGCGTTGAAAGATATCAAGATTTTGGCCAGTGTAAACTATGGTGAAGACACAATGGGCAAGGGCTTGCCGTTGCCGCGTGAACTAAGCTATCTGCGGTGAAGGGCCGGGCTATGAATTGGGCCATTATCGTTGCCGCCGGCAAGGGGTTGCGCATGGGACGCAGCACCCCGAAACAATTTCTCGGGTTGGGGAATTTACCGATTGTGGGGCATACTCTCAAAGCATTTTTGCAGTGCAGGGAGATCGCCCGATATATCTTAGTTGTACCGGCTGAAGATTTTAGTTTCTGTAAAAAAAAAATACTAGCCCCTCTGGATTGTTACGATCGTGTCGAACTGGTCCCCGGGGGAGCACTGCGCCAGGATTCGGTTCATAACGGACTTCAGTCGATCGACGGACAGGACGAAGATATCGTTTTAATTCATGACGGCGTGCGCCCTTTTGTACAGCAGGCTTGCATACACGCATGCATAAAAGGCGCTGAGCTGTATGGTGCTTGTATTGCTGCTATCCCGGCGTTTGATACCTTAAAAAAAGTAAAATCCAATCAAATCACCCAAACGCTTCCCCGAGACGAAATCCGGATGGCGCAGACACCGCAGGCATTTCGTCTGTCCCTCATTCGGGAGGCGCACACCATGGCCCGTCAAAAAAAAATCCACGGCACCGATGACGCGATGCTGGTGGAAAAGAGCGGCCATCGTGTCACCATTGTGGATGGCGATCGATATAATATAAAAATTACTACCCCTGAGGATTTGGAGATAGCGGCAGCTTTATTAAACCGGCGACTAAATACGTAAGCCTTCGTCATACCGGACTTGATCCGGCATTCAGAATTGACGCTTGATTCCGGCGCTCGCCGGAATCACGATTTTAAAGGTATTTTATT
>JANQIE010000209.1 GCA_028282295.1 Desulfobacterales bacterium
GAATAACATACCACTTTACCCGCCCCCCCTGACCGCGTGCTCGGCTGCTCCGGGAGTCCGAAATAAAAGCAAAAAACATCTGTCACCCCGGCGAAAGCCGGGGTCCAGAATAAAAACGATATTAACCTTTTGTGGTTATCCATAAAACCTAAGTGAGTTCGCCAAAGATAAAGAATTCCCCATTACGGGATGATTTCCAAATGCAGTTACCCCCCGAGGGTGTCATCCCTCCAACTGTTTGGCCTTGTCTTTTAAGGCGTGCAGCAGGTTCAATGCTTCCAGAGGTGTCATGGTTGAAATCTCCACCTGTTGGAGCTTTCGGACGACCTCGTTTTCCGGCGGCTTGAACAAGGACAGTTGCCGCTGTTTGGGTTCGGATTGTGTGTCCGGAACCACGCTGAAATGCAGCCCTTTGTTGTCGTTGTTATTTTCGATCCGGGACAGTATTTTCTTAGAGCGCCGGATCACCTTGTCGGGAATACCGGCCAGCCGGGCGACCTGGATACCATAACTACGGTTGGTGCCGCCCTCGATCAGCTTGCGCAAAAAGATGATCTCGTCATTCCATTCCTTCACGGCGATGTTATAGTTTTTGATGCGGGCCTTGCTTTGCGCCAGTTCGGTCAATTCGTGGTAGTGGGTGGCGAAAAGCGTTTTGACGCCTTTGTCTTTTAAATCATGCAAATGCTCTGCCACGGCCCAGGCAATGCTCATGCCGTCGAACGTGCTGGTGCCGCGTCCGATTTCATCCATGATAATCAGGCTTGCCGGTGTGGCGTTGTTCAGGATGTTGGCGGTCTCCTCCATCTCCACCATAAACGTGCTTTGCCCCTGGGACAGGTTGTCCAGAGCGCCGACGCGGGTAAAGATCCGGTCGGTGATGCTCAAATTCGCTTTTCTGGCCGGCACGAAGCTGCCGATCTGGGCCATCACCACCAGAACCGCCACCTGACGCAACACCGTTGATTTGCCGGCCATGTTCGGTCCGGTGATGATCAAAATCTGGTGCTGCGCGTCGTCCATGTAGACGCTGTTGGGTACAAAACGTTCACCGGTGATCATTTTTTCCACCACCGGATGACGCCCGTCTTCAATGTCGATCACCCCGTCGACATTCAGATCGGGCCGTCGATAATTGTTCAGATCCGCGACTTCCGCCAAATTCAACAGGCAGTCGAGCCGCGCCACATGAGCGGCGGCGGCTTGCAAAGGTTCGTTCTGCGCGGCGACCCGGCCGCGAATATCGGTAAAGATCTCGAATTCCAGGGCGGCCCGTTTTTCTTCCGCTCCCAGCACCTTGCTTTCAAAGGTTTTCAATTCGTCCGTGATGAATCGTTCGGCATTCACCAGGGTCTGTTTGCGGACATAGTGATCGGGCACGGCGTCCTGGTGGGTTTTCGGGATTTCGATGTAATAACCGAACACCTTGTTGTACTTGACCTTCAGAGAGCCGATCCCCGTGGCCTCTTTTTCCTTGACCGCCAGACGGGCCAGATAGCCCTTTGCGTCGCGGCTGATCTGGACCAGCTCGTCCAACTGCGGGTCGTATTGCGGGTTGATGATGCCGCCCTCATGCAGCGTCGGCGCGGCGTCCTGCCGGATGGCGTCGGCGATCAGCCGGCCGAGCGACTGCAGCGTCTCAAGGTCGTAATCGGCGTGATAAAGCGTGCTGTCCCATGAATTCATCGGTTGGCAGACCAGGGGCAACGCTTCCAGGGATCTTCGCAACGCCAGCAGGTCCCGGGCATTGGCTTGCCCCATGGCGACCTTGCTTCCCAGGCGCTCCAGGTCGGCAACCGCTTTCATGGCATCACGAACCTCCCGGCGCTCGCCGGGGCGCTTTTGGGCTTCCTGCACGGCATCGAGCCGCGCGGTGATGGCCTGCGGGTCTTTAAGCGGATAGCGAATCCAGTGTTTAAGCCGGCGTGCGCCCATGGCGGTTACGGTCCGGTCCAGCACGGACAGCAGCGTGCCGTGTTTCTGCCCTTTGCGAACCCCCTCAAGTAACTCAAGATTCCGGCAACTTAAATCATCCACCCAAAGGTAATTGCTCAAGGAATAAGACTCGATGGCCAGCAAGTGATCGATCTTCTGCTTCTGGGTTTCACGGACGTAGTAAACCAGCGCGCCGGCGGCGCGGATACCGGCCTGCCTGTGTTCACACCCGAAGCCCTCCAGGGACCGGGTTTTAAGCTGATCGAGCAACCGTTGCCGTCCCCGTTGCAGGCCAAAATGGCGATCCTCGACATAGGTGACGGCGATATGCCCGAAACGGTCGACAATAGCGCTGAAATCCGGATCGGTTCGGACCTTTTCGGCAAGCAACATCTCGGCGGGCGCCACACGTAGACACTCGTCAGTGAGCACGCTCAAATCGTCACTTTCCGCCAAACGAAAGCCGCCGGTCGACAGGTCGAAGTAGGCGATTCCAAAGCGTTGCTTGTCGCGGGCCAGCGCTAAAATATAGTTGTTGGATTTGGCATCGAGCAGCTCATTTTCGATAATCATGCCGGGGGTGATCACCCGGGTGACTTCCCGCTTGACCAGTCCCTTGGCAGCCGCCGGATCTTCCACCTGGTCACAGATGGCAACCTTGAAGCCCTGTTCAATCAACCGGGCGATATACCCTTGTGCCGCGCGAAACGGCACGCCGCACATCGGTATCGGCACTTCGTCGTTTTTGTTGCGGCTGGTCAGCGTAATTTCCAAAGCCCGCGATGCCCGCTCGGCGTCTTCGAAAAACATTTCGTAGAAATCGCCCATGCGATAAAACAGAATCGTGTCCGGGTACTGGTCCTTGATGGCCAGATACTGCTTGATCATCGGGGTGGCTTTAGCGCGTGTCATGGGTCTTTAAATCCGATTGCTTGGTCCCTGTGTGAGCCATGGCGTGACAGGATAAAGGTGGTTTACAGGTAAAAAAAAGACGCAACCTGACATTACGCCGCAAGGACGGAACGCCGCCGGTTTCAGGGCCGCGGTACGTCGAGGCGTATCAATTAATTGTTTTTTCGGATTCGGCCGGCTCTTCCTGCGTGGTGTCAGGCTGCTCCAGCACGATGGTCTCATCGTTGGCGGCGGGGCCCTTCAGGGTATCCAGTTCCTGTTTAAGATTGGAAAGGGTCGCCAGGTGGGAATCGAGCGAGTTGTTCAGCTCTTTGATGGTTTTTTTGTCTTTCAGCCTTTTTGAAAAACCGGAAATGTAAGCGAGAAGTAAACCGACAAGGAAGAATAAACCGAAATAGAAGACATAGGGCAGGCTCGGCACGTAATATTTCTGAAAAAACAGGTTGATGTCCAGTGGGCTTTTCGCCATGAAGAAACCTTGATTCTGATAACCTACCAACCCAAGGAAGATGACGATCAGAAAAAATAGCAACAGTTTGAACTTTTTCATTTTTCTCCTCATTATCGGCGGCTTAAGCCATATAGCGATATAACTAAGATTTATTTTTTACGGTTGTTTGGACGGCGCTCAGCGTGCGGAGTCGGATTTGCGTGCGCCTTTAAGTCTGGGCAACTGTATGCTTTTGTTAGGTAAAACTCAAGTTTTTTTTCCCGGCAGCGGGACGAGTTTCAATTCCCCCCAGGCGCCGATTTTATCTCCGGCGACAACGACGATGCCCTCGATCCTTTCCATGGTGCGGCCAAAAGCGATCGCAGCTTCGATATCCGCCGCCCTGTCGACCCGGTTACCGATCGCCGTTGCGGCGGCATCGGCAAGGCTGCCGTCGGCCGACACCACACAGACCGCGTCCGCGCGCCCCAGACTCAGTGAGTGGCCCACCGTGGCCGATGAGGTGCAAACCGCCAACGGTATGGGGCTTGCCGGTAATGCCAGACCAATTTTCATGCTCAACGGACTCGGGCCGGCAAAGATGGCAATGTGAGTGGGCCGGTCAAGTTTCAAAAAGATGTCCCCGCCGTTCTCGACAATCACCTGTGATGTTTGTTGCAAAAGATCGCGGCCCACATGCTCGGCCATTGCACCGGCCACGGCCGCCATGGGACCGACGCCGGCACATTCGCCCGCCCGGGCCATCTCCTGGACAATGGCCGGTGCCGGTGTCTCGACCCGCAGCGGTTTAAGCGCCGTGCCAAAGGCGGGCACCTGCTCAATGTACTGCTCAATGTAGCCGCGGTATCGGATGACGGCGTCGATGGCGACCTGGGTTAAATCCCTGTCCGCTTGAATGAATAAATCGGTCTCTTTCACCGAGATCTGAAATGCGACCAGATCGGCCGCCTGCAGCTTGCAGCGATAGGTTCGGTGCCAATAGTCGGTGGGGGCGATCTTTTTTTTGGCCACGGCAATTTTTCGCGTCAGGTCAGCGGCTTGGGCCGCATATGCTCAGGACATTGTCGAACAAAATAGGTGTCGGTCATGCCGGCGATAAAATCGCGCACCACCTCTTCGGGCTGATGATCGTCGAGGTATTTGGTCGACATGTCGGCCAGAAATCGCTTGAAAATTACCGACGATTTATTCTCCTGACGCAGGTCGCTCAGATAGCGCTCAAACAAAAGCGTGAACAGCGTCTCGATTTGGGACAATTGCCGTTTGATCGCGGGATTGAGATAGATCCGCTCCAGATTGAACTGCTTCAAGCGCTTCAGGGCCTCGGAGACATCCGGACTGAAGGCGATATAGGTTTGATGGAAACTGTTTTGGATGATGTCGGTGACCAGATTGTAGACAATGGTGCCGTTAGTATTGCCCAGCACCTGAACCGCCTCATGGGGCAGCTCGTCGCGCTTGATCATGTTCAGCCGGATGGCGTCTTCGATATCGCGCCCGATGTAACTGATGGTATCGGCCATGCGCATCACGCAGGCCTCCAGGGTCATCGGCGTCAAGCGGGTTTGGGCCGATCGTTTGGTTTGGGCCAACTCTTTTTCATGGATCGCAAAGGATTTATCACGTTGGGGTTCCAGAATTTGATTGTGCGTCTCGCCGTCGTGGCACAGGATGCCGTCGAGGGTTTGCAAACACAGGTTCCATCCCTTGCCCTTGCGCTCGACCCGGTCAAGAAACTGAACGCTTTGCACATTGTGATGAAAATAGCCGATCCCCTGCTCCCGGCAAATCTTGGCTAAACAGCGCTCGCCGTCGTGGCCGAAGGGCGTGTGGCCGATGTCATGCCCCAGCGCGATGGCCTCGATCAGGTCTTCGTTCAATCCCAAAAAACGGCCGATGGTGCGCGCCACCTTGGAAACCAATTGAACGTGCAGCACGCGATGGGTGATGTGATCATTGTCGATGAGGTAAAACACCTGGGTTTTGTCGATGTAGCGGGTGTAGGCCAAGGAGTGAAGAATGCGGTCGACGTCCATGGAAAAGGCCTGGCGGTATTCGGTTTGGCTGCGCGCTTCCGGACGCCGGCGCCGGGCGTCGGCGCTTTTGGCGGACAACGGCGAAAAAAACGCCACTTCGCGTTCATTCAGCGCCTGTCTGAGCGCGTCCAGGGTCATCGATCCGTTGGGAAAATCAGATGTGTTCATCGGCAATCATTTTTTCCATGTAATGAATATAGTCGATTCCGGCATGGCGGAAGCCTTCCTTACCATATTTCATATTCGCTTCCAAAACATAATATTGGCCGGCATGCCGGCAGATGTCGATCCCGACATCGTCCCACCCGCATTTGCGAGCCGTTGTCAGGGCCAGGTCAATGGCTGCCTGCGGTACGGCATCCATGCTGATCGTGGCCCCCTGGGCCAAATTGCTGCGATATTCACCCTCGGCGGCGATGCGCCAATAGGCAACCGCCACGCGGGCGCCGATCACCACGACACGCAAATCCTTTCGGGCCGGCACGTATTGTTGGATATACGCCGGCGCACACTGGGCAAGATAGGCCGCCAGATCGTCCGGATTGCGAATCAGATAGACCCCCCGCCCCATGGCTGAGCCGCGGGCGACTTTGGCAATAAAGGGAAAGGTGAAATAATTGCTGATCTTCCTTTGCCTGCGAAGACCGTAAAAAACCCGCGTGCGCGGGTGTGGAATATCTAATAATTCAAACAGCGCGGTTTGCTTTATTTTGTCCTGCACACATTTGTAGGTGTGATAGCTCGGAAACAACGCCTTGCCCGTGCTATCGAGCAGATCAGCATAAAACGCCGTGGGGTAATAGATTTTGGGCGCGCCCCGAATCATCGCCCTTTCATCGGTGCTGTAGTCGTTGAAATTGGTCCGCACTCCCAGAGTGGTGACGTTGCGACACGCTTTGAGCCGGGCTTCGAGCGCGATGACCGGTGTATCGGGGTTTGTGGGCATGTGAGTTTCCGCGGGCATGACGCGTCTTCGGCCGGATCAAGCGGGCAAACGGCCCACGATAGCGTCGACGCTTTTGGCAAGCGCCCCGGCAAAGGTGTTTTCCTTGCGCGGCCCGGTCACCGGTTTGCCCGCATCGCAGGCTTTGACCACTTGCGGATCGAACGGCAGCGTTGCGAGCAAGGTGACCCCCATTTTCTCGGCCGTGGCGCGTCCCCCACCGCTTTTGAACAAGGCGACGGTTTCGCCGCAACAGGGGCAGTTGAACGGCCCCATGTTTTCAATCAACCCCAGGATGGTCAGATTAACAGTGCGGCAAAAATTGATCGATTTGCGCACATCAGCCAGGGCCACATCCTGTGGTGTGGTAACAATCACGGCCTTTGCATCGGCAACGGTCTGGGCGACACTCATCGGCTCATCGCCGGTACCCGGCGGCGAATCGATCACCAGATAATCGAGCCCCCCCCACTGCACATGCGAGATAAATTGTCGAATGACGCCGGTCTTTGCAGGTCCGCGCCAGATGACGGCCTGATCGGTTTCGCGCATCAAGGATTGCATTGATACGACTTTGAGGCCGTCTGCGATCACATGCGGTACGACGTGTTGATCGTTGGTGTCCAGAAGTCCTTGCACACCGGTCATCTGGGCGACGCTCGGCCCGTGCAGATCGACATCCATGAGACCGACTTTGAAGCCGCGTTGGGCCAGGCTCGTCGCCAGATTGACGGCCACACTGCTTTTGCCGACACCGCCCTTGCCGCTCATCACCAGCAATTTGTGTTTAATTCGGGCCAACGACCGGTTTATCAGATCGTCCTGCTCGTTTATCGCCCGCGCCTGGGCATCCGCAGCCCCCGCGTGCGCGCTCTGACAAGCCCCTCCGGAACATGATCCTTTTGACATTCGCTACCTTCTCCTAAACCTGTTTGGCGTATTTCGCCGATCCTCAAAATGAAGTTGAAAAACATTTCTTTATTTCGCGCAAAGGTGCAGAGTTCACAGAGGGGAAAAAAATAAAACCCCTCTGCGAACTCTGCGCCTTTGCGCTAGTCTTCACGGTTCCTTGTTTTATGATGCACTCACCCTTTGGTTGGCGGCGCCAATGTAAAAACGGTCGGCTTGACCGTGGGATTGGTCCAATAGCGGTCGATTTTCAAGAATACCGTGTCACCTGAAGATTTAACGATGCGTACATTTGCCGGCACCTGAAATTCATCGATGCGTTGATATGCGTCAAAAACCAACCGGAAGCTCATAGCGCCCGAACCATCATACTGCTCAACCCGCAGGATTTGGGTTTTGTCCGCGTTGAAATGAATGCGCTGGATCGTCTTCCCATAGCCGGTTTTCAGCACCAGCACGGGCGTCCAGGGGTCAGTGGTCTCCCACTTCAGTTTCCGATAGGCGATCGCCGGAATCCGGCCGGACAACAAGGCGTGGATTTCGGCGGTTCTGACCGGGACGGTCAGATAGCGTTTCAGGTTGACACCGCTTCGCTTTTTCTTGAAATAGTTCTTTTCCGTATGCGCCCGCACGTAAAACCAATCGCCGTCATCGGCAAGACTAACCAGGGGGACGCCGGACAGATCCTGCAACATCATGCGCAGGCGATGAGGCTCGGCGCCGATCCAAAGTATTTTAACCGTGTGCGCCTGTCCCTGGTGTTTGAATCTGAGTTTGCCGGTCCCCTTGAAACTCTTCAGTTCCGGATTGTTTTGCGTGAAAGTCGCCAGCAGGCGCCGGGCCTCGATCTCGCCGGGCGAAACAGGCACGGATGGCCGGTCAACACGCCCTGTGAGTCCACCACAGGCGACCATCATACTCAGGACCGGCAGCAGGAGCACTCCCCACCGCAGGCGGGATATATTAGATACCGGTATTGGAAATTTCACGAATCTTGCGTTCGATGGGAGCTTTGTCTTTTTTCTGATGTTTTAAGGCGCGCCTGTAAAATTCAAGGGCCTTTTGGTGGTCGTTCAATTTCATATAGGCATCACCAACATGCTCTAGAATGACCGGATCGTCCGGTACCAGTTCGGCCGCTCTTTCCAAAATCCGGACGGCTTTTTCATACTGCCCCTTTTTGTAATACACCCATCCCAGACTATCGGTGATGTAGCCGTCGTTCGGTTTCTGCTTCAACGCCCTGATGATCAATGCCTCGGCTTCGTCCAGGTTCATGCCCAAATCGGCGTAGGTGTAGCCCAGGTAGTTCAAGGCGTTGGCGTTTTCCGGTTCGATCTGCAAGACCTGCTTCATGGTGGCAATGGAATCTTCCTTGCGTCCCCATTTGTCGTAGACAACGCCCAAACGAAACCACAGGCGGCCGTTGTTGGGCTCGACCTCAAGGCCGTCTTTCAATGCCGCTTCCGCGGATTGGTAGGCTTGTGTTTCCTCGTGAAAGGAGCCGAGGTAAAGATAAAATTCAGGGTTGTCGGGAACCTTGGTGATGACATCCTGCAAAAAGGCAATCGCTTTTTCGATATTCCCTTGTTCCTGGTAGTAAAAAGCAAGGTGCACGGTGGCGTTGGAAAAAAACCGGGATTCGGGCTGAACCGCCAAAAAATGTTCGGCCGCCTCGGCTTTATTATCTTTGCCGTCATAGGCCACACCGGCCAGGTAGTTCAACTCGGAACTTTGCGGCACCACTTTCAGCATCCCTTTAATCAGGACGATTGCAGCGTCGTACTGCTTGGTCTCGATATATCTCTTAAAGAGCGTGCGAAAAACTTCCGGATTGTTCCGGCTTTGACGCCCCAGTTTGTTGGTCAGGTTTTTAGCCAGGGCTTTGCTGCCGGTGCGATGATAGAAATAGGCCAGTCCCAGATTTGCGCGCACCCGGTCCGGATTTTCAGCCAGCATCTCCTGGTACAGTGCCAAAATGCGGTTGTTCTGGTTTAGCTTGCGGTGAATTCCGATCAACTCGAAGCGAGGCTCTTCCAAGGCAGGTTCCAGTTTGATGGTTGTTTCAAACTGCACGGTCGCTTCCTGGAGCTTGTTCTGCTCGACGAAAATTTTACCCCTGAGAAAATAGCCAATGTAGTAATCGGGAAACGCGGCAATCAGACGATCATAAACTTCCATGGCCGCATCCCAATTCTCTTCATCCATAAGCATGCTGCCAAGCATGATGTAGATTTCCTTGCGCTGCGGGTCGGTATCGATGACCTTGCTGTATGCTTTTGCGGCGTCGGCGTAGTGTTTTTGCCCCTGTTTGATGCGGCCGTAAATGATCAGCGCCTCAACGTCCTCGGGGCGGGTTGTCAGCACCTGCTCTACCTGCTGCAGCGCTTTGTCGCCTTGCTTGCCTTGCAGGTAAATCTTGGCCAGCTCCTTGCGCATGTAAATCGACGTCGGATCGGCAGCCAGCGCCTTTTCCAATAGGGCGGCCGCTTTGTCAAGTTTACCGTATTTGCGGGCGAGTTGGGCCTCAGTGAAGTAAAAATATCGATTAGGAGGGCGATTATCGATTGCCGGATCGCGGGTTATGGGGGGGGCAGGTCGTTTAAACGCGCAACCTGCAGCGATCAAGCAAATCAAAAGACAGACAATACAACTGAAACGTTCTATCTTCATAAACATAATCCGGGTTACCAAGGACTTGGCTTTTTTATAAATTCTGTTTTACGCCTCCGATGCATTTAAGTGCACCGCATATCCCCTAAAATAGTACACGATTTATGGGGCGCCACATGGGAAGCCGCAACCGGTTGCAAGTTTTTAAACATGTTGCGGGATGATCGGGATTTTATTTTGAACGGATCGAATACCGGTTCTCCGAAACCGGTTCGCTTCCAAAATTGAACTCAAACAAACTGCAATTAATGTACCTATGTCGCACCGCCGTTGGTATAAACCTGAAAATCGGGAATCTCTTTCTTGAAGAATTCGCGCATCTTCTTGACCACATTTCTTTCCACCTGCCGGACGCGTTCGCGGCTGATACCGTAGCGGTCACCGATTTCCTGCAACGTGACCGGATTTTCCGAAAAAATGCGCGAATCAAATATTTCGAGTTCCCGCTCGGTCATGTTTTTGCGAAACATAGCGATCTTTTCATGCAACAGCGTTTCGAGTTCTTTTTTGGCCACACGGTCTTCTGCCGATTCGACATCCGTGCTTAAAAACTCGATCCGCTCCGTGTCCGAATCATCTTTCAAAGGAGCGTCCAGGGAAACATCCCACCCATCCAGGCGTTGATCCATGTCGACGATTTCGCGCTCGGATACCCCCAACCGCTCGGAAAGCAACTTCGGTTTGGGATCAAATCCCTCGTCGATCAGTTTTTGTTTTTCTTTTTTTAATTTGAAGAATAATTTGCGTTGACCCTGCGTGGTGCCGATTTTGACGAGGCGCCAGTTGTCCATGATGAATTTAAGGATGTAGGCTTTAATCCAAAAGGAGGCGTAGTAGGAAAACTTGACGTTTTTATAGGGATCGAATTTCTTGACAGCCTGCATCAAACCGATGTTGCCTTCCTGAATCAAATCCAGCAGGTTTTGCATCCAAACCCGCTGAAATTCCAAGGCAATTTTTACCACCAGGCGCAAGTTGGAAGTGACCAGAACATAGGCCGCGTCACGGTCGCCCTCTTCACGCACCCTTTTGGCCAGCGAGCGTTCCTGGTCCTTGGTCAGCAATTTATATTTGCTGATCTCCATCAGATAACGTTGCAGGGGATCGTATTTGACAAGCGCCTTGTCACTTGAAGTATCGGACGCTTTGACCTTGGCTTTGGCTTTGACCTTGGCTTTGGTTTTTGCCTTGGCCTTTGCTTTCGTGGTCCTGGTCACCTTCTTTTTGGGTGCCGGCTTTTTTTTTGCTTTTTTTGTCGGTGTGTTTTTTTTAATCATCGTCACTGTATTCTATGCGGTCGACAAATCGCCATGACAAACGGGAATTCGAATTGAATCGCTTTATGCGCCTGCATCCCTTCGGCTTCAATGCGACCCGGTTAAATTAGGGGATCCCAATCAACAAGGATCCTTACTAAGATCTTTTTTTTAAGTGGACATCAACAGGGGCTTGTGCTATAGGCCCAATTTGTTTTCAGCGCCTGTAGCTCAGCTGGATAGAGCAACGGACTTCTAATCCGTAGGTCAGGGGTTCGAATCCCTTCAGGCGTGCCAGTAAATTCAAAGGAAGTGAGGTTTTTCCTCAACTTCCTTTTTTTTCATAAACCGTTCCTTTATTTTCAATTAACACAATAACATACTATAAGCGACACTAATTTTAAATTCATAATTTCATTTTGCTCACGCCAACCCGAAACCCGGTTGAAATCGAAAATACGCGGACCGACTGTGTCATAGATCCAACGCTGTGTCCACCAACAATTGAAGCAACACCGAATGCTGTGGCACAAACAGCGTCCATCCGGCTGTTTCGAGCAGATTCACGGCCGGCTGTCGTTATCGTTTTTCCGGGCGTTGATGCAGTCCAGTGACCTGCGTCGTCATCAGCAGGTTAGGGCCGCGGAAAAAAACAGATTCGAGCACTAGCGATGGGCCTAAAAAAAGTGGCCCATTGGGCGATGGGCCACTTGTCTGAAAGGAGGTTAGATGAAAGTAGTTTGAAATGCATCCGATGGAAGGTATGATCCATACCATCCATCCAGAATTAGAGAGTGCCGTCGATTAAAAAGGTTACAAATTCAAATTTAGAACAATTCCATGTTTTATGCGGGCCTTAAAGCGCATGCGCCTTAAGCTTACGACAGCCGTAACGCATCGGCCAGATCACCGCTAAAACACACAGGGCCAATGCGACACTGAATGCGCAGACGGCCCCGATGATTTCAGCACTGCTCAGCGGACGGTTTTTCCAATCAGCCATCAGGAGACGATAAACCGGCCCGGCCTCCAGTACAATTACCGTGCCCACCAGTGACACACACAGAATCATAAACACCAACCCGCCAAAACTCGTGGCCGATTGGGTCGGATTTTCCGATTTGAAATCGGGATAGGCCGCGCCCAGGCCAATCCCCATTGCCACGATACCGGGGATCAGGCAAAAGACCGTCAACACCGAAAGGGTCATCATCAAGGCGGTGGCGTTCAACAACAGATTCGTCACCACGATAACGATCTGGCTCAACACCGCCAGGGGCAACCAGTAGACGGCAAACTTGACCCACAAGTAGGTTTGCATGGATAGCGGCGCGGTTTTCAATAACCAGAAGGCTTCGCGCTCCATGCTGACCGCCACGAAAGCGAAACGCGCCGATATCGCGGCAAACACGAAACAGGCCAGGCCCATGTTCAGAAATGCCATCAGGTTCTGCAAGTAAATCGTGGCGATGGGGGCTCTTTCCAACGGCAGGACCTTGAAATTGTAAATGTAAATCACAAACAGCGCCGCAATCAAAAACAGTTGGCTCCACTGGGTTTGATCGCGAAAGAACACCCTGAACTCCTTTGCGATCAACGCCCGCAACGGTCCCCGCAAAAACGGTAAGGGGCGTTTAAAAAAAATCCGGCCGTTTTTATCCCGCCGCAACGGTGCGACCTGCGCTTTACAAAACCCTTTGTAGTAGACTGCATCGGCCAGGATCACCCCCAGGCAGCCGCTGAAAACGGCAAAACTGATGCTCATGACCAGGGGCAGCCAGACCTCAGTCCAGTTGCTGGTCAAGGCGGCTTGGATGCTTTCGTAAACCCAACTGCTTGGCAACCACACAGCCGAAGGGGCATGCAGGGCCTTCAAGTAAACCAGGGCCGTGGCAAACGCCTCCGGGTCCACCAGGCGTTCGGGCCGTGACAGGCGGAAAGCCAGATAGAGGACCAAAAACAATGCCAGCCCGAGAAAGATGAAAATACTTTTTAACCGCGACGCCGGTAAAATCATAACCGCAAGTTGCACGACGATCACGCTGAACGCCGAGGCGATGACAACCAACGCGCTCAATCCGATCAGGCTGACCACATAAAAACCGAAGGCCGCGTCAAAAACCACCCCATATGCGATAAACACCGGAATCGAGTAGACCAGCACCATCCAGGAACCGTCCACCATGCTTTCAATCCACCGGGCCAGATAAATCTGGTAGCCCGGAACCGGCGTGGCATGCACCAGAGGAAGATCGCGACTGAGAAATAATTTCGACAGGTTGGTCAAAATGCCGCTGAAGATCAGCAGCGAAAAAAGCGCCGCCAGGACAATTGATAAAAGTTTAAAGGCCAGCAAGTCGCCGATTTCTTCAATGGACTGAAAATAGGTCAGCACCCGCAACGAAACCGCCAGCACCGCCCCCCAGAAAACGAGGCCCAACACGCCTAAAACACAATACTTGCCCCAGTGGGATCGGGTTCGGCCGCCACGCCTGGTCAGCGGATTGACAAACGCCCACCAGCGCGGCTTGAGTAGGGATAAGACTAACGGCATTCGATTTAATTACGCTCCTGATTTGCGGCGTCAACCGCCACAAGCGGTTCCTGGGTCAGTTTGATGAATACGTCCTCGAAATCGGCTTCGATAGCGCGGGCCTGTTCGCTGAGCTGGCGCACCGTGCCGCCGGCGATCAACCGCCCCTTGTTGATGATCCCAAAGCGCGAGCAAACCTCTTCAGCAACGCGCAGGGTGTGCGTGGACATGAAAATCGTTTTGCCCTCTTGCGCCAGATTTTTAAATAGCTGCTTGACCATTTTGATACCCGCCGGATCGAGTCCGACCATCGGTTCGTCGACGATGATCACGGCCGGATTGTGCAGCAACGCCGCCGCCATGATCAGGCGTTGCTTCATGCCGTGTGAATAGGCCTCGATCAATTCATGGCCCCAGTCATCCAAGGCAAACTGCTTCAGACGCTGCCACGCCTTTTTTTCAAAACCGTTGTGCCCCATCCGGTAAAGATCGGCGGTAAACCGCATGAACTCCATGCCGGTCAGCTTTTCGTAGAGATAGGGGCGGTCCGGAATATAACCGATGTGCTGTTTAGCCTTTTCCGGCGCGGTGCGCATATCGATATCGCAAATCGTCACATTGCCCGATGACGGCGCTGTCACGCCACTGAGCATTTTAATGGTGGTGGTTTTACCGGCGCCGTTCGGCCCTATGAAACCGAAGATCTCACCGGGCGCCACGGACACATCCAATCGATCCACCGCTACCACCGAGCCGAATGTTTTGGTCAGTTTTTCCAGTTTTATCATGATTGCAGGTCAACTATCGTCAGTTTGATTTTGCCCATCACGCCCAGAAGATCGTGCTGGAGTTGCTGCACCCCTTCTGAAAACCGCAGGTGCGTCACATCGGCCGGCAACTGGTTGAACACGGTGTCCACCGTAATCCAGCGCCCCAGATAAACACCGTTCCAGGCATGGTAGTAAAAACGGCCGTCCAGATAGGCCAGCCCCGCCTCTACCCGCGTCGGGATACCGGCGGCCCGCGCCATGGCGGCAAACAACACGGCGTGCTCGTTGCAGTCCCCCACCCGCTGATGCAGCGTATCGAGCGCATTGGGCACGGACAGTACCGGACGTTTTTCAATATTGGTGTAGATCCAATCAGCAATTCTGCGAACTTTTTGCAGGCCCGAATCCTGCGGTGTTGTCAATTTGGCGACAAGCTGTTTGATCCGATGGTTTTCTGACTGAATCATGGCTTCCGGCCGCAGATATCGTTGTTTGCCCTTGTTTGCGTCTGTGGGGTCGACTGTCAACTTGTCGATACGTTCTTTGGTGACAAAGAGCCGGTTTTTCTTGAAGACTTGCCGGCCACCGGTCAAACGTAACTTTCCGGCATCGATACCGTGCAAATCGATACTAAGCGCTTTTAGATTCGCCGGCTGGTCGATTCGCCGGCCTGCGTCAACCGACGCCAACACCGCCAAATCCTCACCCGGCTTCATGGTCAAACCGTCCTTGGCCTTGTCCGCCGTGGTCTTTTGAAGCGACATCCCCAAAAAACCGCGTTCCTTGAGGATCTCCCCGGCATCACTGATCCAGGCGGTCTGTTGGGTGCCCTTGAACTCGATAAGCGCCCGATTGGCCAGATATCGCTTTTCTCCCAATCGGACCGTCTCCTTGCCCTTGATGGTCACCGTGACCGGTAAACGGCCCAATGTTACCGGATCGAAAATATCGAACTGCTGTTGCGCCCCCGGATCAAACCCGGTCAGCGATATCCGGTCGGCGATACTGCCGGCCATGTATATTTTGCGGGCTACCGGCACTTCCATCTCCTGGTCTTCTCCCAGCCCTTGCAACCGGATTGACAACTTATCGTTGAATACCGCCCCATCGGCTTTAAACGTAAAACGCCCCGAGTCGATCGTGAACTCAAAGGCGTCCAGGCTGAAATCGGAATTGAGCTGCGACGTGGTTTCCATGGTTATGGTCTGCATCAATCCCAGGGTGTTGACACGCAGATGCAATTGTTCGGTATGGGCGTATCCGTCTTTATGCCGCCGCAAGGTGCTGTGTGTGTAGCCAACTTTCTGACGGGCCTGGTAAATGCTCATCCAGGTGTCGCGGTCGGCGGTCTGGCCCGGCCTAACCACCGCTTCCTGGTTATTTGGCGCCGCCGGGTGCAACACACCGGTCTTGATGCCTAACAACACGCAAAACAAAACACCACTCATCAGGCCGGTCGCCCAAAATCCCTGCAATCTTTTAAACATCAACAAAAGTCCATTCCGATGTTTATCGGGCGTATCGTCTGAGTTGCCACGCCGAAACGACCCCGCCGGCAAATCCGAAAAAATGACCGCTCCAACTCACGCCGGGGATATAAACCCACAACGATTGAACCGCACCGCCGTAAAGAAAAAAAACCAAGGCCGACACCACGAGGGCTTGCCATTCACGTCGCACAATACCGGCCACCAGCATAAAACCGATCAGACCGAAGATTACCCCGCTGGCGCCAATATGAACCGACCGCCGCGCACCAAAGAGCCAGATCCCGAGCCCGCTGATGATCACGATGACAAGAACAGCCCGCAAGGTCAATCGCCGGCTGAAACGCAACGCCAACAACATCAGGAAAAAAAGGGCCGTGGAATTGGCGATCAAATGCCCCAAGTTGGCATGCAAAAACGGGGCCCACAGAACCCCCCAGAGACCGCTGATCATTCGCGGTCTGATACCGAAGACACGCAAGTCCACCGGCAAAATAAAATTTACAAAATAGATCAACCACAAAAGCGCCACAATCGACCAGGCCATGCGCACGGACTCGGAAAATTTCATAAACAGGTTCTTTCTAGTGTCCATCCGGAAATAGTAGATTTTGGTTCAGGGCAAGGCCGCAGCCGATTTGCAACCGCAGGCGTAGCAAGGCTACGTCGCAAGACCATGAATGGCTACGCCATTATTGCAAATCGGTGAGAACGCAGTCCTGGGCCAAAAGATGCTATTTCCAGATGGACACGTTCTATCCTATCTGAGGCATCAAGGTCCATTTTATAAACCAACCGCCGGTTTCTTTTGACTGATCGAGACAGACGATCCCGCCGTTTTGAAATTTGATCACCACCGGCTCGATCCGGCCGATAATTAAAAACGACACCAGACGCTCCATGAACGGCAGGTGGCCGACATACATCAGATTGTCCTTGGTGGCCAAATCCTGCGCCAGCACCGCGACATCGTCCATCGGTTTGATGCCGTCGATCTGTTCCGCCCCCATCGGCGGTGACAGGGCATTGTTCAGGATCTGAGCGGTCTGTTTGGCCCGGACTTTCGTACTGTGGCGGATTTGTGCGACTTGAATGCCGTAGGCCCGGGCGACCTCGGCGATTCGTTGCACCTCGCCCACCCCCTCGCGCGACAACCCCTGCTCCGGATCGATTTCCTTGGGTTCACTTTTTCCATGTTGCACCAGGTAAAGCGCCATGGGAACCTCCTTGGTTTGTTTTTGGACGGATACTACTAGTATGTAAACCGTAAACGGTCTGTCAAATCGACACCACCGCTTTCAGACCGATTAAGTCGCAGGCACCGCCCAACTTTTAACCTTCCGATTTATTTGAATTTTAACTTGTGGCACGCCCTTGTTTTGACTATAACGCCGAAAAGGGCTCAAAAAGATCACCCCCCCTGGACCGGAACCGCAGCCCCCAACCAACCATCATCACACAGAAAGGAAGAATCATGCGCATTGTAACCCGTCCCGATTTTGACGGAATCGTTTGCGCCGTGCTGATCAGGGACGCCGAGGGTCTCGATATTCCGGTAGCCTGGGCGGAACCCGGCGAGATCCAAACCGGTAAAATGGAAATCCGGTCCGGCGACATCATCGCCAACCTGCCGTATGACACGCGCTGCAGCCTATGGTTTGATCATCACTATACCAACAAACCGCAGGACGCGTTTAAGGGCGCGTTCAAGATCGCCCCTTCGGCGGCGTCCGTTGTGTACGAATATTACCGCAATCGTATCAAATCGGATTTTGATGAACTGGTTGCCCAAACCGATCGGATCGACCAGGCCGATTTGACCGAGGACGAAATCCGATACCCGGAAAAATACCCCTACGTCCTGTTGTCCATGACCATCACCGACCAAATCAAAGACCGGCAAGCCTATTGGGAAACCCTGGTTGACTTACTGGGCCGTCACCCGATTGACGAAATCATGCGTCAAACGCAGGTCGCCGCGAGATGCCGGCACACCGTCGATCAGAACAAAGCCTATGAAACTGTTTTGCTGCAACACACCGTCGTGGAAGATCAGGTCGCCATTACGGATCTGCGTCAATTCGATCCAGTGCCGAGCGGCAATCGTTTTCTGATCTACACCCTGTTTCCGCAGGCTGTGGTTCAGGTTAAAATCCGCCGGGACGAAGCTAATCCCGGGCAGCTCGCGGTGAGCGTGGGACACAGCATCACTAATCGCAATTGCAATGTGAATGTCGGCCTGTTGCTGTCGCAGTTCAATGGCGGTGGTCACCGCGGTGCCGGTGCCTGTCGCTTCCCCATTGCCAAAACCGACCAGTATCTGCCAAAAATAATTGAGACTCTAAAACAAAACAAGCCCAACGAACCCACCCAGGAGCGCTCTGCATGAATTCTTTCCGGGACTGGTGGCAGCATCTTCCTGAACACATCGATCCGGTCATCTTCAAGATCGGTTCATTCCAACTGCAGTACTACGGCTTGATGTACCTGGTGGCCTTCGGCATTTGCTACGCGTTGGTTGTCTACCGGCTCAAACGTGAGAAGCGCTTTACCATGACGATCGAGCAGGCCCAGGGACTGATCATGAACCTGGTCATCGGGCTGATTATCGGCGCCCGCCTGGGCTATGTTCTCTTTTACAATTTCTCCTACTATGTCGCGCATCCATTGGAAATTATATCCCCCGTGCAATTCAACGGGGGCATCCAGTTCACCGGTATTTCGGGGATGTCTTATCATGGCGGTCTGATCGGAGTGATCATCGCCGGTTTCCTGTTCGTGCGCAAACACAAAATCGATTTTCGCGACGCCGTCGATCTCCTCATTCCGGCCATCCCCTTAGGCTATACCTTCGGCCGGCTGGGTAACTTCATCAATGGTGAACTTTACGGCCGCGCCACCGATTTTGTCCTGGGAATGTATTTCCCGTCCGATCCACGCCAACTCCTGCGACACCCCTCACAACTTTACGAGGCCTTTTTCGAAGGCCTGTTTTTATTCGCCGTGCTATGGCCCTTACGCAAAAAGAACTGGCCCCGCGGCGCCATGTTGGGGCTGTATTTAATCGGCTACGGCACGGTTCGCTTCCTGATTGAATTTGTCCGTCAACCGGACGAACATCTGGGCTTTATCGTGCACAGGATATCGATGGGACAACTGCTTTGCGCGGCGATGATTGTCAGCGGATTGATCATATACGGCTATACCCGCTGGTGTGATTCAGGCACGGGTAGACATGGACCCTAAGGGCTTGTGCAAAAAAAAATTCACATTTCAGGCGCCCGAATTCAGGTCCTGATTTTGCGCAAGCCTTAATCCAATATGGAGAGCCCCACCAAGTAATGTCCCGGATAGCGTCCGTTCTCATCCTTGGTGATGTATCGAATTTCAGTGTTCAGTTCGGCTTTGGGACCGGAAGCTTCGGTGGGATAGTAACGCATTTTATAACGGTCACCCCTTTTAAGATACTTGATGAGTTCGGAATCATCCTTCACCAATACGCAGGCCCCCTTTGACGAGAGGTCGCGCAGTTTGAATTGATAGATCGTTGCCAAACCGTTGGCTGAAAATTCAACACTGCAGAATTTATCCGCCAAGGTTCGAGGCTCGCATCGCCGCTCCGGTTTTTGCTTTTCGATCATCGATTCCATCACCATCTCCTTGTATCAAGCTACGGTGACAAATACGTGGTATGTGTTGTTAAATTGGTTAGTTTTATCAATATAACACATTTTATTTATTTTAAAAACCCCCGCCTTCGCCCGCGTACAGGGTTAGTGCGCCTTGGGCGCGAACATCCTGCTAAACAGGCCACTGAAGGGGGTTGGCCCACAACGTAATTTAAAAAGCCCGATGGCGCCTGCCAGCGCCATCGGGCCGTTGATTGCAATTCATAAAATTCTATAGCGCCTTGGTCATCAAATCCCCCACCAGTTTGTTGAACTGTGACGGATTGTCGATTTTGCCGCCTTCGCCGATGACCGCCATGTCCAACAACAAATGGCTGTATTGTCCCAGCAGGTCGCTATCCCGGTCGTTTTCATAAAGACTTTTGATTTTATCCATAACCGGATGACCGGTATTGAGTTCCAGGATACGTTTGACTTCCGGCACGCTCTGTCCCGACGCTTTGAGAATTTTTTCCATGTAAGCGCTCATGTCCTGTGAATCACCGGACAGGCACGCCACCGAATCCTTCAAACGTGTGGAAGCACGCACCTCTTTGACTTTGCCTTCAAGCTTGGATTTAATATAACCGAACAGCGCATTGAAATCACCGGTCTCTTCCGTCTTTTTTTCATCAAGATCCAAATCGCCTTTTTCGGCACTCTTGAGTTTTTTACCATCAAATTCGGTCAACGCCTGGACCACCCACTCATCCACCGGATCGGTCATCAGCAATACTTCGTAATCTTTTTCCTTGAGCTGTTCCAGGTAGGGGCTGTTTAGAAGGGTGTTGAGGTTGTCGCCGGTGAGATAAAAAATCTCCTTTTGCTCCGCCTTCATATTGGCCACGTAA
This sequence comes from Desulfobacterales bacterium, assembly GCA_028282295.1. Classification (GTDB taxonomy): domain Bacteria; phylum Desulfobacterota; class Desulfobacteria; order Desulfobacterales; family JANQIE01; genus JANQIE01. The sequence continues at coordinate 20,425 of JANQIE010000209.1, forward strand.
TCGGTTAGCGAGATCATCTTCCCCTCCGACCGGGTTGTTCGATAACGCGCCAATTTGGCGATCCGGTCCTTGTTTTCAAAATCGCTGTGGATACCCAGTTTGAGGATCTGACCGAATTCCTGGTAGAACTGATCGTATTTTTCGGTGTCCATCTTTTCGAAAAGCTCGAACAGCTTTTTTACCAGGTTACGCCGGATGTTGCGCACCAACCGGTCCTGTTGAAGAATTTCACGACTCACGTTCAGGTTCAAATCGGCGGCATCGACGACCCCCTGAATAAAGTTGAAGTAATCGGGAATCAAATCCTTGCAGTCGTCCATAATGAAGACCCGCCGGCTATAGAGCTTGATGCCGTGTTTGCGCTCCGGGCTGAACAAGTCAAACGGCGCCTTGGACGGAACATACAACAGGGCGCTGTATTCCGTGGTGCCCTCCAGCTTCAAATGCAGTTGCGTCAGCGGCGGGTTCCAGTCATGGCTGATATGCGAATAAAACTCCTTGTATTCATCTTCGCCGATGTCTTTTTTGTCGCGCGCCCAAATCGCCTTCATGGAATTGAGCGTCTCTTCCTGCACGACTTTGCGGGTGGTTTCGCCGATTGGTTTGTCGTCTTTGTCCTTGAGCTGTTCGTTTTCCGGAATCGGCTCATCCTTTTCCACATCCATGGTAATGGGATAGCTCACAAAATCGGAATGCTCCTTGACGATGCGGCGAATCGTCCACTGATCGGTGAAATCGGTCTCGTCTTTTTCAAGCGGTTTAAGTTGCAACCTCACCGTGGTGCCGCGATCATCCTTAGTGGTCTCTTCGACGGTGTAGGCGCCGTCGCCGGTTGAGGTCCATTGAACCGCCTTGTCCGTGCCTGCGGCGCGGGTGGTCAAGGTTACCTTTTCGGCGACGATAAACGCACTGTAAAAACCGACGCCGAATTGACCAATCAACTCCGGCGTCAGCGCGGCTTCGTTCTTGGAAGCTTCCAACGCCTGTAAAAAACCGGCGGTACCACTTTTGGCGATGGTGCCGATATTTTCCAGCACTTCATCATGGGTCATGCCGATGCCGTTGTCGGCCACCGTCAGGGTCCGCTGATCCGCATCGGCGGTTATTTTGATCTTGAAATCGGCGTCATCACTTAAAAGATCCGGCTCGGTCTGTGCTTTGAAACGAAGTTTGTCACAAGCGTCCGAAGCGTTTGAGATCAACTCGCGAAGAAAAATTTCCTGATTGGAGTACAAGGAATTGATGATCAGGTTCAGTAGCTGCTGCACTTCGGTTTTAAATTGATGCGTCTGCTTTTTTCCGTCCATTGCCTCTCCTATGAATTATGAAATTAATATACCTTTCTCGCCTACCCTAACACGCAAAAATCCGGTCCCGTCTGAAAGGCAGGCCGAATTTTTTTAAATAATGGGTTTTATTTTGCGATTGTCAAGCCCTGGGAAAAGGCAAGGCCCAGGCTCTTAAAAGCCGCATCCGGAAATGAATCAAAAATCAGAACTTATTGATATCGTCGATCAAACTTCGCAAGCGTCCGAAATCATGCTGGCTGAAGTCAAGGACCAGTCGTGGCAGGGACATGAGGTCAGGCTCATCGGCTTCCACCGCAAGCGGCCCGGAAAGCGACAATTGACCGCCGTTGCACAGAATATCGGCATATTGATGCTTCAACGTCGCCGCCTGTTCCGCAGTCAGCGGCGAGGTCATGCGGATGACAAGTTTGTCGTCAACGTAACGCATGCTGTGATAGCGGCGATAGAACTGTTCGATGTATGCCACCGCGTCCTGCACCGAATCAAGCCGTGTGAACAGGCTGAAATCGGTGGGACTGATATATTTCTGGGCCATCAACTCCTGTTTAAAAAACTTGAGCCAATTGGCCCAATAGGTGCCGTCCGGCTCGTCGATCAACAGCAGCGGCATGGGGTCGCGCTTGCCGGTTTGCACCAACGTCAGCGTTTCCATCCCCTCGTCCAACGTTCCAAATCCTCCCGGAAAAAGCGCAACCGCGTGAGCCTCCTTGATAAAGGCGACCTTGCGGTTAAAAAAATACTTGTACATAATGTAACGTGGATTGCCGTCGATCACCGGATTGGGTCGTTGCTCGAAAGGCAGCCGGATGTTCACGCCAAAACTGCTCTCCGGCCCGGCCCCCTCGTTGGCCGCCTGCATGATCCCCGAGCCGCCGCCGGTAATAACCATGTGATTGGTTTCAGCCAGCAGACGGCCGAATTGCCGCGCCATTTGATAAACGTTTTCCGTTGGCCGGGTGCGGGCTGATCCAAAAACCGAAACCTTACGACGGTCGCGGTAAGGACCGAACACCTTGGAAGTAAACCGCATCTCCTTGAGGGTGCTGTTCATCAGTTTCAAATCGGCTTTTTGCGCCTCTTCCTGTCCGGCTTTTAACGCCGCCAATATCATTTCCCGCACGATTGCCGGTTCGTGCACCCCTCCGACCAAATTAATCAGTGACTCGATGGCCTCATCCGCCGGTCCGTTGGTGTGGGTAAAGTGCAGCTCCAATTTCTTTTTTTCCAGCATATACGCTCCTGGTTCCACTCGTTGTTTCCGTGTTTTTCCGCGAGCCCTTAATCGCGTTCAGACCAAAATAGGATCACTTTCGCTTTTTGCCAAATTATTTTATTGTTAAAGTCCAACCGTGTTTGTTTCGCATCAACCGGCCCGGTCAAGGGCAATCCCTTCTTTTTTCAAATATGCGGTCACCATGGCAAAAGCACGGGATAACTCGCTTTGAAATACCTCCAGGCAGTGTTCAATATCTTCACTTCGATTGGTAATTGCCAGTTCAAGTTGCAGGGCGGCATCAACCAGGGTGAGCACACCGACGCTGCCGGCCACCCCCTTGACACTGTGCGCCGCGCGTTCAGCGGCTTCCAGGTCGCCAGTGTCAAGGGCTTGACGAATGCTGCGGGGAGCGTCGCTGAACTCCGGCTCAAACCGCTTGAGCATTCGCGCATAAAGATCCTTCTCACCCCCGATCCGCTTGAGCGCTCCCTTAATATCAAAATCCGGTGCCTGGATGAGTCCTTCTTCAGACTTTGCGTCCGTAAAGGTCACGGCCACCGTGCCGGGGTCCGGCCGGCCTACCCTACCGGGCGTCAGCCACTTTAACAGAACACCGAAAAGTTGATCCTCATCAAAAGGCTTGGAAATATAATCATCCATTCCGGCCATCAGACACTTCTCTCTTTCGCCTTTCATGGCATGGGCGGTCAGGGCGATTATCGGTAGATTTCTAAACCGCGGATCCTTGCGGATTTCAGCCGTGGCCTGGTAGCCGTCCATCAAGGGCATCTGGATATCCATCAGAACGGCATCATAGATCTGTTTGCCGGAAAGTACTTTTTCAACCGCGACTTTTCCGTTTTCGACAATGTCCAGGTCAAAACCGGCCGGTTGTAGCAGTGCCACCACAATATCGCGGTTGAAGGGACTATCCTCCACCACCAGGACACGACGATCCTTTAAAGCGGTTAACTGATCGAGATGATGGGTGTGCGTACAGACAGGTTCCTTTTCGGCGGCGGCTTCACCGCAATGTCCGAAAAGCGACAGGATGGTGTTAAAGAGCGACGACGCCTTGATCGGTTTGAGCAGATGCGCCTCGATCGCGGCGGCCGTTGTCAACCGGCGCACCAGTTCATACCCGTGCGCCGTAACCATAATGATTATGGGGGGCTTGACCAGGCCGCCGATTTCGGCTTCTTTGCGAATCTGTTCGGCCAGCGCAAGGCCGTCCATTTCAGGCATTTTCCAATCCAACAGCACCAATTGAAACGGATCGGATTGACCGGCCCGGCGAAATTGCGCCAGCGCGGCAGCACCGTTTTGCGCGGTGACGACCTTGAAAGACATCGATCGGAGCAAATCGTGCATCATGCTGCGGGCCCATCGATTGTCATCCACCACCAACGTTTTTAAACCGCGCAGATCCTCGGGCGCAACAAGCGGCCGGGTTTGAGTATCCTGCAGAGCCAGCGAGGCACTGAAGTAGAAATTACTTCCTTTGCCCGGCAAACTTTCCGCCCAGATACGGCCGGCCATCATATCCACCAGGCGACGACAAATAGCCAGCCCCAGGCCCGTGCCTTCGTAGTTGCGCCCCGTCGTGCGGTCGACCTGGGTGAAGGCTTCAAACAGTTTCGGCAGAAGCTCCGGTGCGATACCGATGCCGCTGTCCTGCACCCGAAACCGCAGACCGACCTGGTTTTGTCCCCGGCGGGCTTCGGGATCGACTTCAACACCGACAACGATTTCGCCACGGTCGGTAAATTTGATCGCATTTTCAATGAAATTGATCAAAATCTGCGACAAGCGCCCGGCATCGCCGACAAGATCGCGAGGGACATCCGCATCCAGCGTGAAAACCAGTTCCAGTTCCTTTTGGGCGATGCGTTCACTGAACACATCGGCCAATTGCTCCAACACATCATCCAACCGAAACGCGGAGTTATCCAGTGCCAACTGCCCGGCTTCAACCTTGGAAAAGTCCAGAATATCGTTAATGACATCCAGCAAATTTTTCGATGCGGTGCCGACCTTGCTCAAATAATCACGCTGCTCAGTGGTCAAATCGGATTTCAACACAAGATTGACCAAACCGGTGATGGCGTTGATCGGAGTACGAATCTCGTGACTCATGCGGGCCAGAAAATCACTTTTGGCATGGTTTGCAGCTTCGGCCCGTTTGGTGGCGACGTGCAGTTCAGCCGTTCGGTCGTTGACGAGTTCTTCCAGATGATCGCGGTGCTTTTTTAGTTGTGCGGCGTCACGTTTGTGTTGAATTGCAATGGCAAAGAGATCCGCAAACCGTTCGACCGCCCTTAAATCCAGTTCTTTGTACCCATGCTCCGAATTGGTCACCGCCACCAGACCAACCAGTTTTTTGCGGCTCGATGCCGGCGCCGCCAGAAAGTTATTCAGCGGAATATGCCCCACCGGCGTTCCGGTCGATCGCGGATCGCTTGACGGTGCATTGGTCAGCAACGGTTTTTGATTATTCAGCACCCACCCCCACAGGCCGTTGAACTTTTCAAAAACCACCGGTTGGTCGGGTGTCTTGCTTTTCTCACGGGGTAACGTCGGGGTGACCAGAAAACCGGTGTCCGGATCGATATACCCCACAAAACCGAATTCACTTTTGGTAATCCGCTTGGCATGCCCCAACACAAGGAACGAAACATCATCGATAGAGGCTGACGACAGCAAGGAACGCGACAGTTGGGCGGCCGCCAAGTTCACTTCCGCCTCCCAGGATTGCGCCTTTTGGGCGCGTTTGCGCTCGATGATTTCCTTGCGCAACTGCCGGTTGGCCTTTTCAAACGCCACGGTTCGTTGGCGCACTTTTTGTTCCAGCCCCTCGGTAAGCTCCTGCAGCCGGATATGGGTATTGACCCGCACCAGGATTTCCTGGGGTTTGAACGGTTTGGCGATATAATCGACGCCGCCGACTTCGAAACCTTTGACCTTTTCATTAATTTCACTCAAGGCGCTGATAAAAATGATCGGGATTCTGGAACTCTTTTTATCCGCCTTCAGGCGACGGCAAAGCTCGTAGCCGTCCATTCCCGGCATTTTTACATCAAGCAGGATAAGGTCGGGGGGTTTGATTTTCACCTCTTCCAAAGCCAGATAGGCATTCAAGGCGGGACGCACCGTATAACCGGCCTGCATCAGGATGTCTTCCAACAGTTCCAAATTGGTTTTGGCATCGTCGACGACCAGGATCTCCTTTTGATTCGGATGGGGCGATTTCATCGTGTTCATATCGAAATCTCCGGCTGAAGGGTATACCTTGGATTTAAACAAAACCTTTAACGCTGGTCAACGAAACCTTAATATGAATACGGTTCGGTGTTTCACACGGTGTCCGCACCCTGAAATCGTCATATTCGATTCATTTCCGGATGGGCACATGTCAACCAATTTAAAATATCATTTTTCGGGAACTGAAACCGGCTTGACAAAACGCACAAAGACAAAGCCCAAGTATATACTTCGTCATTGATGCAATCGGGCTTGAATTTGCGTGTTCTCACGCAACAAATGGTGACGCTGTTGTCATTTACGACCAGCAGCCGGTTGGGGATTGTTTTACGGTTGGGGCAAGGGGCTCTGTGTAGCGCAGAACTGTAAAGATTGCCCGGACATCAGCCAGCTATCAAATGTATTCAAAAAATCGCATCAACGTGCACAAAAAGAAACAACAAGAACAGTTCAATTGCAGGTCCGTCGCGTTTGAAAAGCCCTAAGGTTCCGGTTTGGGGTATAGTGTCCATCTGGAAATAGCAGATTTCCGGATGGACACTCGTTAAGGTTGGAGCGGCTGAATCAACCGATTGCGTTTGGCTTCGTGCTGCAAATCGAGTTGTTTGAGCTGTTCGATCAATGCTCTCAATCTTTGATTCTCCGTCTGAATCTCTTCTTGAATTCGATTTAAACGCACACGCTCGTTTTTATGGCGCCCGACCTCCGCTTCAAGACGCTCTATTTCCAAGTTAAGTTTGGCGATGGTCGATTTCAAGGGCGCTACCTGTTGGGCAACGGCAGTGGTGCGCTCCAACAACTCCAGGGCGGCCCACCAGTTCACGACATCTTCGGCCGGCTGTGTATCGCGGCACAGTTCAAAATACAAATTCATGTGAACCAGGGCCCGCCGGTAGTCCTTGGCCGGGTTGGCATGGTCCAGATAAAGGCGCGCCAGCTCCAAGGCGGCCTGCCGGCGCGTCCGGCGCGCCTCGTGTTCTTCGAGCAGCGCCGTCAGGGCGGCCGTTCGATTGGCATATGACGCTGCGGCCGGTTTCACCTGAACGGCTTCGGTGTAATCATACCCATCGCGGGTATTGGTTTCGAGCGCCCTGCAACCGCTGACCGCATAGATAGCGGCCATAACGATCAAAACACCCTTTAAGCATGAATGAATCGATTTCATATTTCGACCCCGTCATCAATTGACAATTCACGCCGCCCGAATATCAAGGTTCGATCTTGCGCCGTTGGTCGACAATAAAGGTGCTGCCGGTAATCGACTTGGCGTGCTTTTTTAATTCGGCGGCAATTTCACCCAACTGTAAGGTATTTTCCAGCGGTCCATGTTGATCGGTAACGATTGCAATCGAAATGGTTGCCAGGGGAAAGGTCATCTTGTGCCCCTGACGGCTAAGGCCGGTAATATGGCCCCGTTGCCGATCCTGCTCGTTGTAAAAAAATGGTATTTTGTTATCGAAATTACGGGTGACGGCAGTACAAATCGCATGAAAGCAAGCCGTGGATGTGATCAGGGCAAAATCATCGCCGCCGATATGGCCGACAAAATCTCCGGGCCGGCCGAAATTGCAGGCCGCCTCCTCGATGATTTCAGCGGTGGCCTGAATGACCTCATTGCCTTTTGAATACCCGTAGCGATCATTATACGATTTAAAATTGTCGATATCGAAAAAACAAAAGGCATTCTGGCCCGGCGAGGCCAAACTGTGCTTAATCGCGTTTTCAACCGCGATCCCGCCCGGCAACCGTGTCAAGGGGCTGCTGTCGCGGTACATGGCTTCAAGTTTATGCAATCTGCGCGCCATGACCTTGATCGAAACGGCCAGTTCGCTTAACTCATCCTTACTGCCGATATGCAATGGATAGTCAAACCGGCCGCGGGCGATCTGTTCCGTGGCCCGCTTGAGTTTGCGTACCGAACGCGAAATATTATGCGTGATGAGCAACGAGGTCCCCACCGCCACGATCAGGCCGGTCAGACACAAAAAGGCCGTCATCCGGTAGGTCGACACGCCGATCGCAACCGTTTGTTGCATTTTGGTGCGCCGGCTGATGGCGGCCAAATTGGAAAGCTGCTTGGTTTTGGCGATCAGCTTTTGTTGTAGCGATTTAATTTGACGTTCCGTATCCTGCGGTATCGGTTCGGTCGTCTTTTTCTGGATGAAGGAAGCAATCAACAACCGGCTATACTGCTCATGCAGCGCGGCCAGCACGGAAATGATCCGGGGGGAGTTTTTTTCCAGATTGATAATCTGGTCCATCATCTGTTTGAATTGCTCAGTGCGATTCCAGAACAGACTCAACAGATCGAATGTTTGCAGCAGCCGATAACGACGGGCATACAATTCCTCGGCCAGGATAATTTCCGCCAATTGATCGGCCATCTCAATAAGCGGAATTTCTTCTTTCAGAATGCTGCCATGAACCGTATTCAGCTTGTTCAAATTAAATAACGCCAAACCGGATAGCGACACCAACAGAACAATTAAAAACAAAAACCCCGCAACCATTTTTTGAACAATGGTTGCAGGCGCTTTTATCCGCCAGCGGCCGACCGGCCGATTCACATTTTCAGTTTCCATGCAAACATCTTTTCGTAAGTGTGCGTCCATCCGAAAAACGGCATCTTTTGGCCCCCGGCGGCGTTCTCGCATTTTTAAAACCGCAGGGATAGCGCGCTATGCCTGCAATGCTCGGGCCTTGCCGGGAGCCAAAATCTACCATTTCCGGATGGACACAAGTATGAATTAAATCAACCGCACCCGGCAGCACTGCGCGGAACAAAAGCGGGCGAAGTTAAAGTTGTCGGGCCCTGATGCCGAAAACATAATGGAAAGAAGGCGCAGATCGTCTTGAAAGGAACCGAATCATGGAAAATGTTATCAGTGCTGCTGCGTTGCTTGGTCTTGTTTCGTTGGTGTACATAAGCGCCTATAAAACAGGCTACAAAACGGCTAAAAACGAAACAGCCTCGGCGCTCAAGGCCTACTCCGAACCGATAACCAGCTTGTTGGACCAGATTGACAAATCGTTGGATAAACAGATTCAGCAAGATCGCCGCAAGTCGAAGGACTCGGACTAAAGGCTCGCTAGTGCCCATCCGAAAATGCCATCTTTTGGTCCCCGGCGGCGTTCTCGCATTTTTAAAATCCTCGACATAGCGCGCTATACCTGCGGTTTTAAAAATACGCGGGTCTTGCCGGGAGCCGAAATCTACCATTTCCGGATAGACACAAGCACATCAAACGTCCGGTTGACGGACGTTTTCCGCCCTGTAGCGCTGCTCCGCCTCTGTTCGGATAGCCTGCAACAGACGACGGGTGAGGCGATGAAGGCGGCCCGGCACAAATACCAGCCGGCTGAGCCACATCAAGGGACCACTGAATCTTTCAACACTTTTCAACTCCGTGTACCCGTCACTCTCCTTGAAATAAAAGCCGTGCACCGCATGCACTCCCAAGCGTCGTCCTTGCCACACGACGTGTTTGCCAGGCTCACAGCTTAAAATCTCGGGAGTAATCTTTACCGGCAAGTTGAACGGGCGAATAACAAAAGAAAAACAGGTTCCCCGCGCCATCTCGTCACCTTCGAGATAGCAGCATTGTTGACAAACCGTATTCCATCGATCCCATTGATCCATACAGGAAAACACCTGCCAAACATGATTCAAGGGGGCCTGAATTGAAATTGCTTCCTCGATGATCATCGTAATTTACTACTCATCCGGGATCGTATCGTAAGGGCTCGCGAAAAATGCAGACTCAATTAATCTGGGCGCGCAACGCCGGGCTCAGCATCTCGTGATCCGCATCCCGCCAGACCGGAAACTCCCTGCGGAAGCGATCCAGAATGTCGCGTTCAAGGGTCACCGTGGCCTCGCAAACAGTATGTGTCTTGTGAGCCAAAAACCGGCCCGCAGGATCCAGGGCCATCGAACCGCCGTTGAACTTATCTCCGTTGCCGTCCGTGCCGACACGGTTCACGCCGATAACAAAACACTGGTTTTCAATGGCCCGCGCGCTGAGCAGTGCTTTCCAGTGAGCGGCCCGTTTTTCAGGCCAATTGGCCACAAACAGACCGACATCATAGCCGTTCGACCAATTGCGCGTCCAGACCGGAAATCTCAAATCATAGCAAATAAACGGCCTTATCTTCCAACCCTTCAAATCGACGGTGACCATGCAATCGCCGGCATGATAGACTTTTTCTTCACCTGCCAGGCGAAACAGGTGCCGTTTGTCGTAAGTTGCGATCTCACCGTTCGGCGACGCCCACACAAAGCGGTTGAAATACTTGCCCTGTTCTTCAATGACCAAACTACCGGCCAGCACCGTGTCGCGTTGCTTTGCCCTGGCCTGCATCCAGCGCACCGCCAAGCCGTCCATGGCCTCGGCAACCTTGGACGCGTTCATGGTAAAGCCGGTAGAGAACATCTCCGGAAGCACAACCAGGTCCGTGGCGGTTGTCATCGCATCAAGGCGAGCGTCAAAGCCGGCCAGATTGGCCGCAATATCTTCCCACACCAGTTCGGCTTGTATCAATGTGACAGTTAAATCGGGTAAACACATGGGAGTTGGCCTTGTTGGGAAATTATTTTTGCGCGAGCCCTAAACGATCGTGACGGAAAGCCTGATTCAATCCATAACAAAAATTCACACGACTGCATAGTTTTTTCAACATTCACGGCTGTGTGACCGTTTGGTGTTGGTTCAGGCCAAGACCGCAGCTCAATTGCGACCGCAGGCGTAGCAAGGCTGAGGCTACATTGAGGATCGCAATTAGGTGAGAACGCCGGCCTGAGCAAAAAGATGCCATTTCCGGATGGACACCAGCTTGCTAATCCATTTTTTTGGTGGTAAGGATTTAAGGGTTCGCGTAAAAATAATTTCACATTTTAGGCATCTTGGCTTCAGGCCATCTTGGCCCGGTCGGACCTCAACCCGGACGCCAGAAATGTGAAATTATTTTTACGCGAGCCCTGAGAATCGCAAAGTTGAGTTGATCGATTATTAATTGCATTAAAAAAAGGCGAATCGAAGTGCCGAATAAAATCAAACCCCAGGAGACAAAGAGCATTGATCAACCTAAGAATTTGGTTAAATTTGAAATCTACGGTGAAGAAATGCTCGACAAAGTGGTCAAATCCAGTGGTAACAGCGGGCGTGTTTATCTTCCCCCCCAATGGATCGGCCACAAAGTTAAAATAATCCGGGTTGATTGATTGCGGCTTCATCGCGAGGAGCTATCCGTGGAAGCAATTTCAATCCGAAGGCTTAAGCCGTTGGACGCCGACGCCATACGCGTCATTTATCGCCAGATAATCCAGGCCATCGAAGATATCGATTTCAATCGCATTGTTGATGAACAAACCCTCAAGCCGAACGACTCCAGTTTTGTAGCCGAACTGGACGGCCGCTTAATCGGCTATATCATCGCCAACACCCTGACCAGCGGCTTCGGCGCCCCGCAAAGTATCTGGATCACCAATGTGGGTGTCGATCCCTCTTACATGGGACAGGGCGTCGGCGCCAAACTGGCCAATGAGGTGTTTGCCTACGCCAAGGCCCGCCGCATCGATGAAATCTACTCATCGGTGCGCTGGGACGCCACCGACCTGCTCTCGTTTTTTAAAAAGCTCGGTTTCGACCGCAGCAATTTTATCAACCTGCGCAAAATAGTTGATTAGAAGCAATCCTAAACAAAGGATTCTTAAAACATGCACAAATTACTCAGCAATCAAACCGGACAAAAAATGATGCTGCTGGGCAACGAAGCGATCGCCCGCGGCGCCGTCGAGGCCGGGGTGGCCGTCGCCAGCACCTACCCCGGTACACCGTCATCGGAAATCTCGGCCAATTTTTTCCGGATTTCCCTTCAAAGCGATTTTTACTTTGAGTACAGCACCAATGAGAAAGTCGCCTTGGAAGTGGCTGCCGCCGCGGCCAACACCGGTGTGCGGGCCATGTGCGTGATGAAGCACGTCGGGCTGAACGTTGCCGCGGATGCGCTGATGACCCTGGCCTACGTGGGTGTACGGGCCGGGCTGGTGATCCTGACGGCCGACGATCCCTACATGTTCTCCAGTCAGAATGAACAGGACAATCGCTACTACGCCCGCCTGGCCGGCCTGCCGATGCTCGAACCGAGCACCGTTGCGGAAGCCAAAGAAATGACCGCCCACGCCTTTGAGCTCTCCGAAAAGCTGCAAGAACCGGTCTTGCTGCGCACCACCACCCGCATCAACCACTCATCGGGTGTCGTCACACTGGGCCCCCTGAAACCGCGCCAAACCAAATCCAAATTCATCAAGGACCCGTTTAAACTGGTGACCGTGCCGGCGGTATCGCGCAACCTGCACGTCAAGCTGCTCCAGAAGCTCGATGAAGCCGAAGCCCTGGCCGAAGAATCGGCCTACAACGCCATTACCGGCAACGGTCCCTACGGCATCATCTGCAACGGCGTCGCCCACAACTACGTTGCGGACGCCGTCGCCGACCTGAACCTGGACGACCGCGTGCAAACCATACGCCTCGGTTTTTCGCATCCCCTGCCAGCTCAAAAGATCAAAAGCTTTCTATCAGAGAAGCAAAAGGTCCTGATTGTCGAAGAGGGCGAACCGGTGATGGAGCAGGCCGTGAAAGCGATGGCGCAGGAGGCCGGGTTGACCCTGCCGATCCGCGGCAAAGCCGATGACCTGTTTTCCCGCCTGTTTGAATATGACCCGGAAATGGTCAAACAGACCATGGCGACCTTTTTCGAAATTCCCTACGAATCACAAACTCCCGTGGATCTTGCCGATGTGCCTGAAATTCCCCTGCGCCCCCCTACCCTGTGCGCCGGGTGCTCGCATCGCGCCACGTTCTACGAAATTCGCAAAGCCGCTGCGGGCCGGGAAATCATCTGCCCCACCGACATCGGTTGCTACACCTTGGGGTTCATGCCGCCGCTGTCCATGGGTGATTTTCTGATCTGCATGGGCAGTTCCATCGGCACCGCCTGCGGCTTTTCCAAAGCCGCCGACGGACAAAAGGTGATCGCCATCATCGGCGACTCCACCTTTTTCCACTCCGGCATCCCCGGTCTGGTCAACGCCGTGTACAACAATCACAACCTGACCCTGGTCATTCTGGACAACGGCACCACCGCCATGACCGGCCACCAGCCCCACCCCGGCGTCGACATGCAGGCGTTGGACATCGAGGGCTACACCCAAATCTCCATCGAAAAAATCGTCCGCGCCATCGGAGTGCCGCACGTCGCGGTCATCAAACCGTACAAGGTCAAAAAAAGCATCACCATGATCAGGGAGGCCATCGACCACGACGGTGTATCGGTTATCATCTCCCAGGAGCTGTGCGCCCTGTATGCCAAGGGGATCAAAAAACCAAAAGGCAAACCGTTCAAAGTCACCGACAAATGCCAAAACCACCGCGATTGTATGAACGATCTGGCCTGCCCGGCGTTTTACGTCTGGAACGACCGGATCAAAATCGATGCAAACCTTTGCACCGGCTGTGCCCTGTGCGCGCAGGTTTGCCCGGAACATGCCATCATGCCGGATCGCGGCTGACTCCCAGGAGCAGGAAAAAAATATGCAAACAACCAGACTGATCATCGTTGCCGTCGGCGGCCAGGGCAACCTGCTGGCTTCGGGCGTCTTGGCGGAAGCCGCGCTGCTGGCCGGCATTCCCATCCAAATGAGTGAAGTGCACGGCATGGCCCAACGCGGCGGTGTTGTGGAATCCGCCCTGGTTTTCGGCGGCGCCCAAAGCCCGATCATCTCGGACGGCCAGGCCGATATTCTGGTCGGCTTCGAACCGGCCGAAACCCTCAGGGCGTTAAAAAAATGCAACCGCAACACCATCGTCATCACCAACCTGGCCCCGCTGATGCCCTTCACCGTCAACATCGGCCGGGGCATCTACCCCAACCTGGAGGAACTGCAGCACCTCATTCGCGCCAAAACCCGCAAACTGATCGCCTTTAACGCCGTTCGCCGGGCCGAGCAGGCCGGCAATCCGCTGGCCGTAAACATGGTGCTGTTGGGCGCACTGGTGCAAACCCACATCATTCCCCTGTCCACCGAAAACGTCAAAACCGCCATGCAAAACAAAACCAAACCGGCATTTCTGGAATCGAACCTGAAAGCCTTTGACCTCGGCTTCCAAGCCGCCGCCCAATAACCTGACCGACAGCCGGCCCACAGGTCCGGCCGCGCGCACAAACGCGCGCCGGACGCACACTTTTTCCAAAAGCCCTAAAGATATGCACATCAACGGCCGAAAATTGAACTATCACACCTGCATTTCAGAGAGGACGCACACGGAGGAAAACTGTGAAAATTTTAGTCGTTGATGATGAATTTGTGAGCCGCAAAAAAGCCGAAAAAATACTATCCCTATACGGCGATACCGATGTGGCCATAAACGGCGCCGAAGCCCTGGAAGCCTTTCAAATTGCCCACAAAGACCTCAAGCCCTACAATTTGATCACCATGGACATCATGATGCCCGACATGGACGGCATCGAGGTATTGAAAAAAATACGCAAATGGGAAGAGACCAACGGCATTCAGTTCGGCAAAGGCGTCAAAGTCGTGATGCTGACCGCCAGCAAAGCCTCGGACTCCGTGCTATCAAGCTTCAGCGAAGGCTGTGAAGCCTATATCGTCAAGCCCTTCAATAAGGAAAAAATGGACAACGCCTTGCGCGAACTCGGAATCAACGGCAACGGCACCGGCTGATCGCATCCTTTCACGTGACTACTTCACGTCATCTTCGAATCGACCGGCTGCGGGTTGGCGATGGTCTTTTAGATGCCGATCGACATAGCGGGCCAGAATCTCGGCGGTTTCACGCGGCGGGCGAATGAGAAGATAATGGTCGATCACCGAATGGGCCAGCTCGTGGGCCAGCAGGCCGGCGTGGACATCATCGATATTGATGTAAATGGTATTGTGTTCATAGATGTACCACGCCCGCACGTAGCAGGGTTTGCTGAACAGCAGTTCGTATGCGCGGCGCAATTGCGCCCGGTTGGAATACAGCAGTATGTTCACGGTTTTGACTTTTTTGCGCATATCCAGAATCTGCTGCACCCTTCTGAAAATAGCGTCGACTTTGGTTTTGATCTGCTGTTCCAGTGTTGGCGAAGATGTAGGGTTACCCTGGCCGTCGCGCCAATGGTCATCGGCGTAATCAATGTGGGCATTGAATTTTTTTAAATCCGTTTGCGACTGAAAGTGGATCAGGGTGTGACGGGTGGGCAGCGTCTGCCATGAAATCGCGTCATCGGCGGCATGCACCGGAGCACCGGCCGTCCAGAGGCCCACAACGCACAGGCACAGCAAGAATAGATAACCGCGCTTATCTGTCAGCCACCGCATCGAAAACGCCCGTTTCTAAATACTGAAGTTTGTTTCGATGAATGTTTGCAACGCCTTCAAGCGATCCGCAACCTCCGGCGCCCGGCCGCTACCCGGCGTTAGCTTTTCGATTTCATCGATTTCGGTTTTGACGTGTCGAATTTTAAGGCGCAATTTCTCCCGCATTGCATTCAGATCGGCCGTTAATTCCTCGACCTGGTCATTGCGCCGCACCCTGATATCATGAGTCAGATCGCCCTGGCTGATATAATTGAATTCTTTTTGAAATCGCAGCATGGGGCCGGTAATCCGGTGGGTGACAATGAGTATGATGATGATGGCCGCGATGCAGATCAGGGTCAGGGTGACCAGATTGGTCAGCAAAACTGTTGGCAAAATGGCGCTGGCAGTGCTTTTGATGGTCAGGTTGGAATTCTCAAAGGTTGTTGTCAGGGTGTTTTTTGAAAAGAAGAACAGCAGCCCCGAAGAAATCACGGCACCGATCAATATCAACGCGCAAATCCGCAAGGCAAGCCGGAGCTGATAATCTCTTTTGGTCAGAAAGTTTGTTCGGTGACTTGTTTTGCGTTCATCCACAATGATCACTCCCCTTCATTACGCGGCACGTTGCGATTCAACAGCGGTGTAAAAACCTCAATATCGGCTTGCTCCTTGAGTTGACTGAACCACGTTGCCATCAATTCGGCTTTCTTCTCCGCATGCAGCGTGTCACGAATCCGTTGCCTCAAGGGGCGTCGTTCACCCACCGACAAGTTGAGCCGGCCAAATCTGCTTGCATAGCGCGCCTCCACCTCACTGTCCGTTATCCTGACCAGGGCATCGATCTCTTTGTTCTTTGCTTGAATCAGATCGCGAATGAGGGTCGATTCCCAGTAGCGCTCAATTGTCTTGATAAATTTTTCACGCTGATCCAACCGGCGCTTTTTGGCCTCCTGGAGCAACAACTCATTGCGGATCAATCGTTCGACAAACTGCGTGCGTGCCTGGCCGGTCATTTTGAAATCATCGTTGAATTCAAGCTCCTGCTTCAACTCCTGCTCGAATTCGCCAAGCGTCAAAACATGGTCGTTAATCCGTGCAACCACCTGGGCGTCTTCGGACGGCGCGGTGGGACAACCCGTCGCGAACAGGCACGACAGGGCGATCAGCGGCATAATTAGAACGCGTTTACTCACAAGGACCCCTTTCATCTCATGTCATCTCACGGACTAGTCAGACACGAACCGGACCCGGCATCTGAGCCCGGCGATAATTTTTTTCCTGGCATTGGGAAGCTGCACACGCACCCCGAAGGTGCCGCTGGCGGCATCGACAACCTGATCGACCACAATCACCTTGCCTTTGTAGAGCCCTTTCAACGGCGCCTCCGGCTGCACCTCGGCCGTCATCCCCTTGCGAATGACACCCAACATCGCCACCGGCGCAATCACTTCCACGTAAAGCGGGTCAACACGCACCAGACGCAGGATCGGATCGTCGCTCACATACTCGCCGGCCGACTTGAGCCGCTCGGCCACCAAACCGTCTATGGGGCTTCGGATCGTGCGCATCTTCAGCTTTTCAAGGGCTTCCTGCAATTGCATCTGGTTGATTTTGATCTCGGTTTCCAGCTCATCTTTCTCGTGGATGGAAAGTAATTCCTTGGCGTACAATTCTTCATTGCGCGCGGCCTTGCGCTGGCCAAAGGCCACCCGGGCCCGGGCCAGTTCAACCGCCGAGGCTTCCAGACCCGAGCGCAGTTGGGCCACCACCTGACCCTGCGCAACCCGATCGCCCCGCTCCATCAGCACCCGGTCGAGCACGCCCGGTACTTCACTACTGATTTCCACGGTTTCACTCGGCTCGATGATGCCGTCAAAATAGTGTTCGGTCAGATTGACGGCATGCCCGGTCAGCGGCACAACCAGCAAGCACATCAAGATAAAAATTTTTCCCGGGATGTACAAGATTCCTCCCAAATCCAAGGATCGGATTTTAAACAATTTAGATCCTGGATTCCGGCGTTCGCCGGAATGACGGACAATGGTAGTTAGTGCCCTTCCGCAAATAGTAGATTTTGGTTCCTGGCAAGGCCCGAGCATTTTTAAAACCGCAGGCATAGCGCACTACTACCGCAAGAACGTGAATGGCTCCGCCATTATTTTAAAAATGCGAGAACGCCGCCAGGGGCCAAAAGATGCATTTCCGGATGGGCCTTAGTTAATACGCCCCGACGGCTCAACCATTTCTCGACTGTTGGCGTTTCACATTATTCCATTTTACCGGAAAAAGCCAACAGTTCTCCAATGCGCTGATCCTGTTTGACCAGAGCCCGGCGAATCCGGGCATGCCGGCTTTCGATCTGCCGCTGGGCACGACGCATCAACCGCTTGGCGAGCCAGACACCGCTACGGCGTTGCCGGTCGAGCAACCAGCAGCATAGACGCCCGGCAAACATTGACCGATATCGCGCAACCAGTGGGTCGTCCATACTGAGCAGGGCTTCAAAGCTGCCCGGATCCCCCTGACGCGCACAGCGTCCGGCCAGTTGCCGGTCAATCCGTGCGGCTTCATGCCGCTCGGTCAGGATGACGTGCAGCCCGCCGAAAGCGGCAACATGCGGCCCCAAACGGATGTCGGTCCCCCGGCCGGCCATGTTGGTGGCAATGGTCACGGCATTGCCCTGACCGGCCCGGGCCACAATGCGGGCTTCGGCGCGATCCTGTTTGGCGTTGAGCACCCGGTGCTCGATTCCTGCCCGGTCCAACCGCCGGCTCAGTTTTTCCGAGGCGGCCACCGTGCGCGTGCCAACCAGCACCGGCCGGCCGCGACGATGCAACTGCCGCACACGATCGGTAATTGCGGCCAACTTGGCCGCTTCGCTGCCGAAAATGCGGTCGGGCAGGTCGCGGCGACAACACGCCCGATGGGCCGGGATGCGGACCACCGGCAACCCGTAAACCGCCGCCAGTTCCACCCGGACTTCCCGCGCGGTGCCGGTCATTCCAGCCAGCAACCGGTACTGGCGAAAAAACCGCTGATAACTGGCGCGCGCCAGGGTCTCGCGTTGGGGGGTCAGGGGGCAGCCTTCCTTTGTTTCGATGAGCTGGTGCAGCCCTTTTTCCCAACTGCGATCCCCCATCAGCCGCCCGGTGAATTCGTCCAGGATCCGCACCCGGCCGCCGGAAACCAGATAATGTTCGTCCCGGTTAAACAGATGCAGGGCCGTCAGGGCCTGGACGATCAGCTCATGTCGCCGCCGCCGACCTTGCCATAACGGTCCGTGATCCGCCGCCACACGGCCGATGCGGTCTTTGCCGGCGGGCAGCAACGTTAGGTTGCGCATGGCGGTATCGATTGTAAAATCGACCTGCGGTTTCAACCCGCGTGCCAGATTCAGGGCGTCGCGCAGAAGCTGCCTGTGGCCGAAGCGATCCCGGTTTTTGGCGATGACCAGCGGCGTGCGGGCTTCATCGATGAGCACACTGTCGGCCTCGTCGACGATGGCGTATCCCAAACCGGGCAGGATCAAGCGATCCACGGGCATCGCGTCGCCGCGCAGCAGTTTTGCCTGCAACCGCAATGCGTGTTCGATCCCGCCCAAGGCGAGCCGGTCGCGCAGATAATCAAAGGCGACCTCTTTATTAGTGCAGTAGGTAATGTCCTGCCGGTAGGCCACCCGGCGGTCCTGGCGCGCCACCGCATGGGTAACGGCGGCCACGGACAGCCCCATGAATCGGTATATCGGCCCCATGGCCTCGGCGTCGCGCGCGGTCAAATAATCGTTGACACTGATCACATGGGTTGGGACACCGGCCAGCGCCGCAATGGCCGCGGCCAGGGCGGCGGTCAGGGTTTTGCCTTCACCGGTGGCCATTTCGACCACCCGGCCGTTGAACAGACCATAGGCGCCCATGAGTTGACAATCAAAAGGCCGCAATCCGATTTGTCGCCGGGCAACCTCGCGCACGAGCGCAAAACCGCGCACGGTAAGGTGATCACGGCAACCGCCGGCCACCATCCGCCGCCGCAGGTCATCGACATGATGCCGCAGGTCCGCGTCGGGCAACCCGTCAAAATACCGCCCTTGCCGGTTCACCCGTGCGACCCATTTGCGCAACCGGGGGCGATTACAGCTCAGCGTGTTCGCGGCTTGCACCAGCCGCATCACCACGGCCGATTGCATGGCATCCGGTGGCCCGGGCTTTCTTGTCACACCATAAACCGATTGAAACGGCGGGTTGTCTTGAATCCGGATCGGCATGGGCACTTGAATTATCCCTACAAATTAAACCGCCGCAGCAACAGGCGCCGGATCTGTTGGTAGTACTGCGGCACCAACGGCTGCGCCGGATGTTCAAAACGGACATAGACCCGTTCGCCGATCCGTGACGGCCGTTGCCGGATCAGGTTCAATTCGACAACAAACAGGTTTTCAAGCACCCTGGGTTCACCCGCGGCCTGCGGATCGAGGGCAAACGGCCCGCCGCCTTCCAGGCTCAAGGCCATACTCGGCAGCAGGCGGGTTGCAGCCGGCACCTCCTTGACAATCCGGGCATCCATGGGATCGTGCAAGGCACCGGCAAAACGGACCCGCACCGTTTCGACCCGGCGGCGAATCCGGTCGATCTCGTCCTGAGTCACAACCGCCCGCAGGGCCGGCCGGGTCTGATCCACCACCAGTCCCAGCGGCGTTCCCCGGCGCACAAACACACCGACCAGATCCGCGGCGTCGGGCAGTAGAAAAACACCGTCTCGATGACTGCGTACCGTCAGATCGTCCAGCAGTTGCCCCACCCTGGCCATCTGGGCCTGTAAACGGGCCAGTTCATCCTGGAGAATTTTGGCCTGCGTGCGGTCTTCCAGGCGGGCCGCCGTGTAGCGGGCTTTAAATTCAGTCAGACGGGCCTGCAATGTCCGTTTTTCAAAAACCAGGGTATCATTGGCGCAGACCAACAGCACATCCCCGCGCGCCACCGTTTGTCCCGGCACGGCCATTACTTGCGTCACAAACCCGTCGGCGCGGGCAAACACCCGCGACTCTTCCGGCGACCAGACCACGCCCTGGGCGATGGTGGTGTGCGCCAAGGGCAGCTTGAACAACAACAGACCGCCCGTCAGCATCAAAAACGCGACCGACAGCCAAACACGCCCGCGACAGGCCTTGATGGCCGGATCGCTGAACAGACGGCCGGTCGCTTTTACCAGCGGCAACACGATATTGGCCCCAAGGGCCCAAAACGCCAGCAGGACCCCCACGGTAAAAAACTTACCCGCGACGAACAGGGCGATTTTAAGCGTAATAAAAATACGGTAGATAAACGCCGCAACGCCGTAAACACCGAACCACAGGGCTTCGGACAGTGTGGTCGCGGGTGACGCGGCATCCAGCCCGAACAGATAACGGCGGGTCCAATAGCCGATATAACGGCGGCTGTCGCCGTATAGATTGGGCAGTTCAAGCCAGTCGGCCAGAATGTAGTAGGCATCAAAGCGCAGCAAGGGATTGCCGTTGAACAACACGGTCGACACCCCGGCAATCAACATGATGTTGAAGCAGACCGCGTGCAAGGCGCCCGCCGGCACGGTATACCAGATAAACATGGCCACGGCAGCCAGTAGAAGTTCCACCAGGATGCCGGCGCCGCCGACCAGCATACGGTCGGCTTTACGCTCAAAGGCCGCCGCTGATGAGCCCTCGACATAAGGGACCGGGATAAACACCAGGAACATAATCCCGATTTCGTGCACCTCACCGCCCTGCCGTTTGATGGCCCAGGCATGTCCCAACTCGTGCAACCCTTTGATAACCGGGTACACCAGCCAGATAATCGTCAAATTCTCCAGGCTGAAAACCCGGTCGGCCAGGTTGGCGGTCAACACCGGCCAGTTCATGGCGGCAAGGATCAGCGCCACACCGACCGTCATCATCCAGGCAACCGCGGCCAGCGGCGAGAAGAGCCATTTGCCGATGCCATCCGTAAAATCGAGGAAGCGATCCGGGTCGAAAAGAGGAATCCTGATCGCAAACGGCGACCGCAACGCGGCCCGGCGTTGGCGCTGCCGGATCAGCAAAAACCGGTTGAGCAGTTCGCGCATGTCCGGCCGCACCGCCACCCGCAGCAGATCGGCGCGGTGCAATTGGGCCAACAA
This sequence comes from Desulfobacterales bacterium, assembly GCA_028282295.1. Lineage (GTDB taxonomy): Bacteria > Desulfobacterota > Desulfobacteria > Desulfobacterales > JANQIE01 > JANQIE01. The sequence goes on from JANQIE010000209.1 coordinate 41,729, forward strand.
CAGCAGGACCTCATCCTGGGTCGGCAGGTCGTCGCCCAGCTTGTCACACGCCGCCTGCCAGATATCCTCCAGGCAATGGGTCCCGTCCATCAACCCGATCAACAGATAGGCCGTTGAATTAAAACGGTGAAACCGCCCGGAGACCGGATCGTGCAGCACGTACCACGTGCGCCCGCGATACTGATGCCGCCGCACCCGGACATGACCGGCCAGACGCGGCTTTAACTGCGCCACACGATACCACATGGGACTGAAAAGCGATCGGTCCATCAATCGATCTCAAACCTCAATTCTTAATTCCCAATTCAAAATTCTTAATTGCCCTCAAAGCCCCCAGCGCCACAGTTGCAACGTGGCCCATTCGCTCAAATCGCGTGTCCAGATGCCGAACAGGTTGCGCCGGTCGATCATGATCCGGCTTACGCCCTCCATGCCGGGGCGCATCCGGGGCGACGGGGCGAGCAGTTCGGCTTCCACCCGAAAGTAATTCCGGCCTTCACGCGCCACGGCAATCGGGGTGAGGTGTACAACGCGCAGCTTGAATCCTTCGCGCGGCAGGGCGGCCAGGACCAGACGCCCGGTTTGACCCGGCCGCAGGTCGCCGATTCGTCGTTCATCCACCCGTAAAATGACGCGGTAGGTCTTGATGGGGGCGATTTCGAACAGAACTTCACCTTGCTCCACCCGCTTGCCCAAAGCCTGACTTAAATCGCCGTTTAGCACATAGCCGTCAAAGGGGGCCGGTATCTGCGTGCGCTTTAACCGCGACTCCACCAGTTTGAGTTGGGCGTCGGCCTGGGCCTTTTTGGCTTCGATGATGCGGACTTCGGCCCGGTTGTGCTTTGCCAGGGCATCCTGGGCTTGACGCTGAAACCGGGTCCGTTGGCTCAGCCAATTCAACCGCTCCAGGCGCAATTCACGGTCATCAAGCCGGCACAGCAGATCATCTTTTTGCACCAGGTCACCGGCCCGGACAAACGCATCCTGAATGTAACCGCCGAACGGCGCGGCAATGACCCGTTTGGTTTTGGCTTCCAGCACCGTGTCCGCGGCCAACCGGTAGTCATCCCTGGCAAAGTAGAAGAACACCAGCAAGCCCGCCGCCAGTAGCGTTGCCGCCTTGCGCCCCCAGTACTGCCGCCCCAACAGCCGTGCGACTTGTTGCTTTAACGCCGCACCGATTTTGAGTACCAGGGGTCTTTCGTTGAGACGCTTTTCTTCCAGGGCGGCCGCAGCCAGAGACGCCATGCTTTGGCAGAAAAGCAAATCGTCTTCCCCGAAAGTCTTTTCTTCGGGCCGCTCCAGCGTCACCGCGCCGGT